>NC_018868.3:3348701-3665876 GCF_000305785.2 Simiduia agarivorans SA1 = DSM 21679
CATGGTGCGCCTCCAACAGGGGGCGCGATTGTAGTGCTGGAATTTTGATCAGCACAAGCTTTTTTGCATAAACGCAGGGTCTAAACGCGGGGTCAGACCCCGATGTTATTCAGGGATTTTCTAACCGGTTGTAATCGAGCCAGCCAAAATTTTCCGGTTGCTGGGTGTGGAACAGTGCATGAATACGATCACTGACCGCCCAGAATGCCGGAGCATTGCGGGTGACGCCATAGGCCTGCTTCAGTTGCAGGTAGTCGGCCTTGCTGGTGAGTTGGGGGATGCCGTCGATAAACGCATTGAGTGAGTCGGGGTTCAGCTCATACAGCGCATTGGGGTAGTAGGTCAGCACACCGGCGGCCACGCTCAGGGTATCTTCTGCCGGCACCCGGTTCAGTTTTTCCAGCAGCAGGCTGTTGATATTGAGGTGGGCGCTGTTGCGGAACAGGGTTATCAGCACGGGCCGGTAAGGGCTGGCCTGGTTTACGTACAGCAGGCTGGTTTCGGGCAGCCATTGCAGGCTTGCACCGGACAGTGACTCCAGTCGGTTGAGCTGGGCACGGGTATGTTCAGATAAGTGAAGGTTGCCATTGATATTGTGGCTGACATTTTTGACGCCCCGCAACCAGTCAGAGAGTTTGCTGTACAGCTCGGCTTTCGGGTTGTCGGTTGTATAACGGATCTGAGTTTTCAGACCGTCGGCCATTTGGGTCTGGCGGAAAAATTTGGCGACTTCCTCATGGGCGTCGCGATACCAGAAGGCCAGTTCTTTCTGGGCCGCGTCATGGGGCAGGAAGTGCAGAAAATTCTGCTCGCCTTCCATGCGTAAAAAATCCATGTACGTGCGGGTGAGCAACTGATGACCGATATTGCCGTACACATCGAAACCGGCTACCAGTAAATAATGGATTCTCTCCAGCAATGAATAGGAAATCACCCACGCGGTTTTTGGCGGCTCGCCCACCAGGCCTTTGGCAACAGTGGCGCTGTCAAAATGACGCAAAACTGTGAGCGCGGCATTGTCATTGACGCCGTCGCCCTGCCAGATCATCTCCAGGCTCGGGCCCTTATATGCTTTCAGGTGTTCATTGATGTACTGTTCCTGCGCCTTCAGGTGTGCCAGCTGTTTTTTTGAGTAAGTGAGCCAGCCGGTAATGCCGGCGGTGCTGTCCCGCTCCGCCGGCAGCGCCAGATTATCGCTGTGCTCGGCCAGTACATCGCCGATGTCATCCAGATCCGGGTATTCGGGATCGAGGAAAAACACCCAGAATTGATCGTTGATCACGTTCAGTGCCGTCTGGCCCCGGCACACCGGACCCTTGATAAAGCCCATGATGGTGTATTGGGCTTCTTCCAGCATGAACCGGTAGCGCGATTTGGCGGGCAGCGCCTGAAAGGCCTTGAACGGGTTGGCGGCAATGCTGGGCTCATAGCCCGGCCATTGGGTCACCCGGTAGTCGGTTTGGTAAAACAGTGCCTGCCAGCGTTGCATGCGGGCGGCGTCCAAACGGTAAGGCATGTGGCTTTTCGCCACGATGGCTTCGGGGTTGGGAATGAGGCGGTAGTAAACCCGGTCCACGCCGGGGTCATCAAACGGACGCCGCGTCGCGATGCGGTCAGGTACCTCGCCGGGTGCGGTACGCGAACGTATCAGTTGGAAAAAACGATCCGGTTCCTGGCCGAAATGCAGATTGGCGAGATACAGGTGTTCGTACATGTAGCGCGCAACCAGCCGCCCCTTTAAATCATCGCGGTTAAAAAACGCTTCCCATTGTTTGATCGCGTCGGCGTGTGCTTGCGAGAGCGGTTGGTCGCGCGGGATGACCGGCGCGCCATTGGCAGCCCAGTTCATCAGGTCCTGCTGTTCATGTGCAGGAATGCCGGGCAATCCGTAGGGCATGCCGCCCAAGGGGAAGCGTTCGGCATAGCGGTCAAATTCCGCGGCGGTTGTGCAGCTTTGACTGCGGTCGAGAGAGAAATCAAAACTGTCGGGCAATGGGCCGTAGGTCGGCAATGGATGCTGTTGCTTGAGCGCCAGCATGCGATAAAAAACCGATGCCTTGTGCGCCTCAGGGGTTTGCTGACGTTCGTTCAGCACCGGAAAAAAGCCTTTGTCGCGCCATGCCTGGGTGCTGTCGGCATCTTCGAACAGGCGCGTCAGGTTGGCGGCGAGCAAGCGGGTACCGTTGTACACTTTCTGGCTGTTGGCGCCGCGTTCTAGTCCGGCAAGAGACTCCAGCTTCAGTTGGCAAGGCGCGTCGTAACAGGCGTGGCAAACCACGCAGCGCTTTTCCAGCACCGGCGCCACATCGGTGTAGTAATTGGGCGAATCGGTAGGGGTAACGGCGAAGGAATTGTTGGGCAGGATGATGCGATTGAGAGGGGACTCTACGCCGAATTGTTGGTCCAGCTGCTTACTGAGGTAAAGACTGCAACCGGCAAGACACAGCAGGCCGGTAAAAATCCAGAGCAGGGAGGAAATGCGGAACATGTGTTCACCGTGAGTTTATTTGCGTTTGCCGATGACCCGCCAGCCGGCGTTGATGACCGGCTTTTCATTGCTGAGCAGCTGCTCGACCTGAATCTGTTTCTTGATGTCGGAGGTGGTATAAAAAGCGCGCGGATCGAGCGTGCCGATTAACCGGCACAATTCGGGGATACGTTTACGCGACTCCGAAATGAGCAAAATTTCCACGTTTCTGTCATCGTCGAAGCGGGCCGCCAGCTCGATCACCGAATACCCGTGCTTACGTAATTCGGCGGCCAGGCACAGGTCGGGGTTGTCGGTGACGATGCGCACCAGTTCCCGGCCCATGGCAAGCTTGGCTTCGAGGGTGATACCGGCGTAATTGCCGGCGGCAAAGCCACCGGCGTAGGCGATGGCAAGGTACCATTGATCGAGGTGAGTAATCACCTGGCTTGCCGCCAGAATCCACAGCAGGACCTCAAAAAATCCCACCAGCGCACTGATCGCGCGATAGCCCCGGAACACCATCAGCGTGCGCAGCGTGCCTAAGCTCACGTCGGTCAGGCGCGCCAGAAAAATGGCTAGGCACATGGCGATTGGCTCGGCTTGCAGTGCCGCCAGCCAGCTCTCCATCAGAGGTTAGCCGCCATCAGTTGAACATTTCCATCAGCCGGCGGCCGGGTTCTTCGTCGCGCATGAACGCTTCTCCCACCAGAAATGCGTTGACGTTGTGCCCGCGCATGATTTTCACATCGTCGATATTGTGAATACCGGATTCGGTCACCACAATGCGATCACTACCAATGTGCGGCAACAAATTGAACGTGTTGTCCAGACTGGTTTCAAAGGTGTGCAGATTGCGGTTGTTGATCCCGATCAGTTTGTTGGGTAACTCTAGTGCAAGATCCAGCTCGGCGCTATCATGCACCTCCACCAGCACATCCATGCCCAGCTCCAGCGCGGTGGCATTGAGGCTGTTGAGCTGTTGCTTGTCCAGTGCCGCGACAATCAGCAGGATGCAGTCGGCGCCGATGGCGCGGGCTTCCGCGATCTGGTAATCATCGATGATGAAATCCTTGCGGATCACCGGCAGGCTGGTGCTGTTGCGCGCCTGCTTCAGGTATTCCTCATGGCCCTGGAAAAAATCCCGGTCGGTCAGCACCGATAAGCAGGCAGCGCCGCCTTTTTCGTAGCTCTTGGCAATTTCCGTGGGCACAAAGTTTTCCCGGATCACGCCTTTGGAAGGCGAGGCTTTTTTCACTTCGGCAATTACCGCCGCCAGTTGCTGTTCCAGTTTGCGTTCAATAGCAGCGACGAACCCGCGTGGCGCCGACTGGTGGCGTGCGCTATCGAGCAGGGACTGAATGCTGGTGTTCTGGCTGCGTTCGGCGATCTCTTCGCGTTTTCTTGCCAGGATTTTTTTTAAAACCGTGGGTGTATCGGTCATGCAATGTATCTCATATCGGTTTTAACTGGCTTACACCGAAATCAGGCATTCGGTAAATGCCGCCAGTTCCTGAATTTTTTCCCGCGCCAGGCCGGAGCCTACTGCGTCCTGCGCCATGGCGACGCCCTCCGCCAGCGAGCTGGCAATGCCGGCCACGTAAATGGCGGCGCCGGCATTGAGCGCGATGAGGTCGGCGGCTTTTTCCGCCGCGTTGCTGTCGCGTTTGCCGAGCGCATTTTTAATCAATGTCAAAGATTCTTCCGCGGTGTTCACGCCCAGGCCGTCCAGGGGCTGACGGGCGATACCGAAATCTTCCGGCTTGATGGTATAGCGGGTGACGCTGCCGTTTTTCAGTTCCGCCACCGTGGTGTCGGCGGCGATGGAAATTTCGTCCAGCCCATCAGCGGCGTGTACCACCAGTACATGTTCACTGCCGAGCCGGCCCAGCACTTCTGCCATGACCTGACACAAGTCAGCATTGAATACACCGATGACCTGGCGTTTGACCATGGCCGGGTTGGTCATGGGGCCCAGCATATTGAAGATGGTGCGCATGCCCATGTCGCGGCGCGGGCCAATGGCGTGCTTCATGGCGCTGTGGTGCGCGGGCGCAAACATAAAACCCACGCCCAGGGATTCGATACACTTTTTCACCTGTTCCGGTTGGAGATTCAGGTGCACGCCGGCGGCTTCCAGCACATCGGCACTGCCGGTGGAGCTGGAGACGGAACGGTTGCCGTGCTTGGCCACGCGGCCGCCGGCAGCAGCCACCACAAAAGCAGCTGCCGTGGACACGTTGAACAGGTTGGCGCCGTCGCCGCCGGTGCCGCAGGTGTCGACTAAATGGGTCTGGTCGATCTCCACTTTGGCGGCCAGCTCGCGCATGACGCTGGCGGCGCCGGTGATTTCATCCACGCTTTCGCCCTTCATGCGCAGGCCCATGAGCAGGGCGCCGATTTGCGCGTCGGTGGCTTGGCCTGTCATCACTGCGCGCATTACCTCGGTCATCTCGTCCTGCGACAGTGAGTGCCCGGCGGCAATCTGGCTGAGTGCGGTTTTCAATTCCATGTGATGGCCCCGTCAGGATTTCAGGAAATTGTTGAACAGGTCGTGGCCCTGTTCCGACAAAATGGATTCCGGGTGAAACTGCACGCCTTCCACGTTCAGGGTTTTGTGGCGCACGCCCATGATTTCGTCGATCTGGCCGTCCTCGGTCTGGGTCCAGGCAGTAATTTCGAGGCAATCCGGCAGGCTGTCTTTTTCAATTACCAGCGAATGGTAGCGGGTGCAGATGAGCGGATTTTTCAGGCCTTTGAACACGCCGGTGTTGTTGTGATAGACGGGCGAGGTTTTGCCGTGCATCACCTGGCGCGCGCGCACAATCTTGCCGCCGAACACCTGGCCGATGGATTGATGGCCCAGGCAAACACCCAGTAGAGGTAGCTTGCCGGCGTAGGTGCGGATGGTGTCCATGGAAATGCCGGCTTCGTTGGGCGTGCAGGGGCCGGGCGATACCACGATGCGCTCGGGTGCGAGCGATTCGATATCGCTGACGGCGATTTCATCGTTGCGCACGACGTTTACGTCTGCACCCAATTCGCTCAGGTACTGCACCACGTTGTAGGTAAAGGAGTCGTAATTGTCGATCATTAACAGCATTTTTTTTCTCCTTCCCTTACAGAACCATATCGACCGCGCGGAACATGGCGCGGGCTTTGTTCATGGTTTCTTTCCATTCCAGTGCGGGCTGGGAGTCGGCCACCACGCCGGCACCGGCCTGAATGTACAGAGTGCCGTTTTTTATCACCGCGGTGCGGATGGCGATGGCGGTGTCCATGGCGCCATTCCAGTCCAGATAGCCCACGGCGCCACCGTAAATGCCGCGTTTTTCGCTTTCCAGCTCGTCGATAATTTCCATGGCGCGGATTTTCGGTGCGCCAGAAAGCGTGCCCGCCGGTAGCGCAGCGCGCAGTACGTCCATGGCGGTCAGACCCGGCTTCACTTTGCCGGTGACGTTGCTGGTGATGTGCATCACGTGGCTGTAGCGCTCCACCACCATTTTGTCGGTAAGTTGCACACTGCCGGTTTCGGCTACCCGGCCCACGTCGTTGCGGCCCAGGTCGATGAGCATCAGGTGCTCGGCAATTTCTTTGGGATCGTTCACCAGATCCTGTTCCAGCGCGCGATCTTCTTCTTCGGTGTGGCCGCGCCGGCGGGTGCCGGCAATGGGCCGGACGGTGACTTCGCCGTGCTCAAACCGGGCCAGGATTTCCGGGCTGGAGCCCACCACCTGATGGTCGCCGAGATCGAGAAAATACATGTAGGGCGACGGATTCAGCACCCGCAAGGCGCGGTACAGATTGAGCGGTTCGGCGCTGAACGGAATCGACAGGCGCTGCGAGACCACCACCTGCATGGTGTCGCCGGCCAGTACATAGTCTTTGATTTTGTCCACCGCCTGGTGAAAATTCTGCTCGCCGAAGCTGGAGGTAAAATCCGCCTCGCGTGCGGCCTGGCCCTGCAGGCGCATGGGCGGCGTGGCGGGCGCCGGCGCTTCAAGCTTGGCCTGCAGTTGGTCCAGTCTTTTTTCGGCGGTGGCGAAACCCTCGGGCTTGCCATCGGCGTGCACAATTAGAATCAGCTTGCCGGCCAGATTGTCGAAAACCAGCAGCTCATCGGACACCATCAATAAAATGTCCGGGGTGCCGATCACATCGGCGGGTTGGCTGGCCTTGAGTTTGGGTTCCACATAGCGCACGCAGTCGTAGCCGAAGTAACCCACCAGACCGCCGTTAAAGCGGGGCAGGCCCTCCAGCTCCGGGGCCTTGAAGCGGGCTTTGAATTCGTCCACAAACGCGAGCGGGTCGGCGCTTTCATGGCGCTCGGTAACCTGCCCGTCCAGTTCAACCTGGATCTGCTCGCCGGTCACCCGCAACAGTTGACGCGCCGGCAGACCGATAATGGAGTAACGGCCCCATTTCTCGCCGCCTTGCACCGACTCCAGCAGATAGGAGTAGGGGCCTTTGGCAAATTTCAGGTAGCTGGACAGGGGCGTGTCCATGTCGGCCAATAGCTCGCGGGTGAGCGGGATGCGGTTGTAGCCCTGTTGGCAAAGTGTGAGGTATGCGTCTTGTGTGAGAGGCATGGGCATCGGGTTCCTATCGTTGGGTCTTGTGCGCTCTGGGCGCGTGCGCAGAGGCTCGGTGCCGGCTTTACCGGTACGTAATACTGAATGTGCTTCAGTGACGCCATCGCAGGCTGTGGGCCTGGTGTGTGGAAGTTGCCAATACCATGTGCTGATCCAGATATCTGGGACTTGCTTGTAAGAACGGCCGCTAGTCTACTGAAAAACGCCACATTTGCCTACTGTTGGGCGTTTTGCCGGTGCGGCTGTACCGGCAGGCGGGCCTTTGGGCGATAATGCCGCAATATTTATTACCGGGGATCTTCTGCATGTTGCTGTCGAATCGGATACTGCTTGGATTGTTGTTCGGCCTGATTGCCGGTGTGGCATTGGGTGAACGCATGGAAGTGGTGGCCTGGGTGGGTGATGTTTTCCTTGGCCTGCTGCAGATGACGGTACTGCCCTACATCATTGTGTCACTGATCTCGGCCGTGGGTGTACTGAAAAAAGCCCAGGCCAAAACCCTGGCCCGTTACGCGGCGGTGGTGCTGGCCGTTCTGTGGGGCCTGACGTTGACCTTGATTGCGCTGGCGACCCTGGCGTTTCCCCAATGGCAATCGGCATCCTACTTCAGCCCCTCCATGCTTGAGCCCGCCCAGGGCTTTGACTTCATGTCCACGTTCCTGCCGATCAACATCTTCTATTCGCTGGGCGCTGGCGCGGTACCGGCGGTGGTGGTGTTCTCGGTGGTGCTGGGGGTGGGTGTACTGCGTTTAGCCGAGCGCGACCACCTGCTCAAGGTGGTCAATGAAATCCAGAATGCCATTGCCGAGATGGCCGGGCTGGTGATGCGCACCGCGCCGGTGGGGGTATTTGCCATCGCTGCCAGTGCGGCGGGCAGCCTCAACTATGAGGCGCTGAAAGGCTTGTATGTGTATCTGACGACGCTGACGGTTATCACCGCGTTGCTGACCTTCTGGGTATTCCCCATGCTGGTCAAGACCCTGACCAACGTGCGTTACAGCGAAGTGCTGAGCGTGAGCCGCGATGCCCTGATTACCGCGTTTGCCACCGGCAACCTGTTTATTGTGTTGCCGCTGATTGTGGAAAACACCCGTCAACTGTTCCTGCGCTCCTACGAAAAAACCTCCGACGCCGCCAACCTGGTGGAAGTAGTGGTGCCGGCGGCATTTTCTTTGCCGGTGGCTGGCAAGTTGTTTGCGCTGCTGTTTGTCTTGTTCGCCGGTTGGTTTACCGGCGAGCCGGTGCCCCTGGCGGATTACCCTGGGTTATTGATCAGTGGGTTGTTCAACCTGTTTGCGTCCAGTTTTTCCGCCGTCCCGGCGATTCTGCACAGCTACAAAATTCCGGCGGAAATTTTCGATTTGTTTCTGATCTCGGAGAATATTTTTTCCAATCGCTTGGGTGCCATGACCTCGGTCATGTTTATTGTCACCCTGGCTATTCTCATCGCCACCGGGGTGACAAAAAAGTGGCGTTGGCAGCCAAAGGCCATGCTGCGGTTTGCGTTGATCGTGTTGACGGTGGTTTTGGCCATGTCTTACTCGCTGCGGTTTTTGTACAAGGCCGTGGGTCACGATTACACCGCCTATAACGAATTCATTGAGCGGCCCTTGTTGTTACCCGCGGCGCGTTCCGTCAATCGATTGGAATTGCCAGCGCACCTGCCGGTGGAGCCGGCCGGTAATACCCTGGAGCGCATCGCCGCGCGCAAGCTGCTGCGGTTTGGTTATTACCGCGATTGGTTACCCTACGCATTCCACAACCAACAAGGTGAGTTGGTCGGACTGGATGTGGAGTTGGCGCACCAGTTGGCACGCGATCTGGGTGTGGCGGTGGAGTTCGTGCGGGTTTACCGAAAAGATGTGGCGCGGCTGTTGGATAGCGGCTATCTGGATATGGCGGCGGGTGTGGCACTGACGCCGGCGGCCATCAGCCAGTTCACGCTGGGCGAAAGCCATATCAGCGAAACCCTGGCGTTGTTGGTGCACAAAGACAAGCGCGCCGAGCTGCGCGATTGGTCGGCCATTGAGGGCAGTAAAAAATGGCACTTGGGCGTGCCCAATGCGTATTACCTGGCCAGTTCGCTGCGCGCCACGCTGCCGAACTGGCAGGTGGAAGAAATCGCCTCGCCGCGCGAATTTGTCAAAGGCAACCGGCCGGAACTGGATGCCATTGTGTTCGGCGCTGCCGGTGCTTCGGCCTGGACCTTGTTGTACCCGGAATACGGCGTGGTGGTGCCCCAACCGGCGCTGCCGCCCGTGCCCATGGCCATGCCACTGGCCAGCAACGATCTTGCCTTCGTGCTCTACACCCGGCAGTGGCTCAGCATCAAGCGCACCAATGGCACGCTGCAAAAGCTGACGGATTATTGGATACGCGGTTTGCCGCTGCACAAACAGGCGGAGCGGCGCTGGAATCTTTGGGACGATGTCATTAATGCGCCGGAGGAAGTAGATTCTGCTACCGGCCATTAAGATCATTTGAAGTACGGATATCTTTAACGGTTAAAGTCTGCGCTCATAGCAATATTGCATCCGCGAAAACAGTGGATGTGGTGACTTTTGTGCCCATGGGCCTGTAAGGCGACAGCTTCACCGCTTAGCAAAACGTCCTGTTTTGATGCGCTCTCACCCCATCCCTGGGGTTTGCGAAGCTGTCGCCTTACAGTCCTTTCCACCAATGTGCCTTTTGCCGCGAAATTCAAATGATAGATAAAACGATCGCTTACTATTGGAAAAAGGGTCAAAGAATCTAATCTGTCTGAATCAACTTCTGAACTTGGTTTGGCGGTTCGTCTGGGGCATTTGCAAGCCACAGGGATGTGGCGCTAGCGAATCGATACAGGGGATGTATCGTTGAGCGGCAAATGTCCCAGACGAACCGCCACCCAGCGTGCGGACTAACGCTTTTCTGTCGAAGCGAATACGGCTAAGAGGGTTGAATTATTCCCCTAGGGCAACAACTCAACCAACCCATCAACCAATAAATCCGGATTCAATCCCGCCACCGGGTTGCCATTGTCGTAACCAAACGTCACCGCCGCCACTTTCACGCCAGCGGCGCGGGCAGCGCCGATATCGGCGGAGGAGTCGCCAACCATCAGGCTGGCGTCAGCACCAATACCGGCGTCCCGCATGACCTCCAGCAGCATGTGCGGCGCGGGTTTTTTCTCGGGTACGCATTCGCCCCCCAGTACCCAATCAAAGCGTGCGTTGATGCCCAGATGTTCGAGCAATGGGCGGGCAAACTGGATCGGTTTATTGGTGGTGAGCGCCAGCCGGCAACCGGCGTTTTGCAGCGCGGCCAGTAATTCGGACGCGCCCGGGTAGAGCCGGGTCTGACGGGTGCAGCACAGGGTGTAGGCCGCGCGCCAAAGTGTCATGGCCGTGGTCTGGTTGTCGGCGTCGAGTCCGGCGTCTTTCAGCGCGCGTGCGACCAGGGTGGCGGCACCATTGCCTACCCAGCCGCGCACCTTGGCTTCGCCCGCCGCGCTCACACCCAGTGAGGTGAGCATGGTGTCGGTGGCAGTGGCAATATCCGGCACCGAGTCCACCAGGGTGCCGTCCAGGTCAAACATCACCAGTTGCGGCAGTTCGCCAGCAAACAAGCCGCGCAGTGCACTCACCCGCGCACACCTGCAAGCGCGTCGCGCATTTTGTTGATTGCACTGGCGTAGCTGTCGGCGCCGAAAATGGCTGATCCGGCTACAAAGGTATCGGCACCGGCGCGGGCGATGTCGGCGATATTGGCCGGGGTCACACCGCCGTCAATTTCGAGCCGGGTGTTCAGCCCTTTCTGATCGATCAGTGCACGGGCTTCACGCAATTTGTCGAGTGTATAGGGAATGAATTTCTGGCCGCCAAAGCCCGGGTTAACGCTCATCAGTAACAACATGTCGAGCTTGTGCAATACCGGCTCGATCAGGCTGACCGGCGTGGCCGGGTTCAGTACCAGACCGGGTTTGCAGCCCTTGTCGGCAATCAGTTGCAGTGAGCGGTCCACGTGTTTTGACGCTTCCGGGTGAAAGGTAATGTAGGTGGCGCCGGCATCGGCAAACTGCACGATCAGATCGTCTACCGGTTCAACCATCAGGTGCACGTCGATGGGGGCAGTGATGCCATATTTGCGCAGCGCCTTGCACACCATCGGGCCGAAGGTCAGGTTGGGCACATAGTGATTGTCCATCACGTCAAAATGCACCACGTCGGCGCCATCGGCCAAGACCTTGGTCACGTCCTCGCCCAGTCGGGCCAGGTCGGCAGAAAGAATGGAAGGGGCGATCAGGAAATCCTGCATGGTGTCGGTCCGGTCAGTGGGTTCAGGCCGCTATTTTACGCATTCGACGCGGCGCCGTAACCCGCTGCGACTACACTTTGGGGAGAACAGGGGGATCTAGTGATCAGATTGAGTGTTGTTTTGTGGCTCTTTGCGGCCTCGGTATCGGCGCAGGCGCCTGTGTCCGACCCGGCCACTGAAGCTGCGGCGGAAACTGAACCGGCCGTTGAACCTGCGGCGCCTGCACCTGAACCTGCGCCCTACCGTAATCGCGAGCATCGGGATATGAGCCTGCTGGCGCAGAGCCTGCCGGATGATCAGGTATTGTGGGTCAATGGTCAGGAAGGCGAGGTGTTGGCGCTCTATATTCCGGCCATTTCGGCAGAACCTGTGGGCGCGGTGTTGCTGGTGCAGGATCAGGATCTGCACAGCCAATGGCCGCAACGGCTGGATGGTTTGCGCCGCTACCTGCCCGAATTTGGGTGGTCCACGCTGCTGGTCAGCCTGCCCCTTCCCGACCCTCTGCCAATCCCCGCCCGTCCTGCCGAGCCGGTTGCGCCGGTAACTGGTGGCGATTCAACAGAAGCAGAATCCGGCGACGCGCAAGATGCCGGCGCGGACGAAGCGCGTCCGGAAACGGAAGAAGTGTTTGATGACAGCGCAGGCGACGTGGCCGATGTGGCGGATATGCAGCAGGAGCCGGCGGCGCCCGAGCCGCCCCCGGAACCGGTGATTCCCGCTGCGCGCCTGGCCGATGAGCGGTTGGCGCAAGCGGTGGACGCTCTGCACGACCGGGGCCAGTTCAATATTGTGTTGTTGGCCGAAGGTGCGGGCGCGGTGCGTGCGGCCCGGTTGGCCGAGGCAATGAAATACGATGGCTTCCGTGCTTTGGTGCTACTGGATGCGCGCAACCGGTTAGCTGGCGAGACTGGCGATGTGTTGGCAATGATGCGCGAGAGCAATGTGCCGGTGCTGGATGTCTGGGCCAACGCGCACCAGGCGGACCCGATTGAAAGCCAGGCCCGCAATCACAGCGCGCGCCGCGCCGGATTGGAAATCTATCAGCCGTTAACGCTGCCAGCCTACGAGCCGGGCCAGCAGCGCTTGTACAAACGCGTGCGTGGTTTTATGGAAAAACACGCACGCGGGGTGAAGGTGGATAATGCAGAGGTGGTGCGATCGCCATGAAACACCGATCCGCAGCTACCTCTGGTGTCCGGGGTTTATCGATTGGCAGCATGTGTTATTGGGTTACTGATGTACCCGCATCTATCTCACTTTGCCAATCCACATCGGGCAGTTCATCCAGTGCCATGACAGCTGGATTACCATCGATAATGCCGTAGTTTTTACGATTGGCCCAAATGACCTGGCCGCTGGTGGTCGCAACGAGGGCAATGTCGAGCGTTGCCCCTTCGCTTTTTTGCATCAGATTGATGGGCAGTCCCGTACCGGCTGAGAGTGCAGTCGTGAATATTTTTGAATCTGTGGATCGTTTGGTGCCTCTGTAATGCATCAACAATACAGCGTCGGCGCCAGTTTTGTGATAAATCTCTTGGGTCACTGGACCCAAACTGGCTTGAAAAGACCGCGTGTTTTTTCTCTGTTTGGTATCGGCAGAGTAGATGTCTCGCTTGACGTCGTTCCAGGCGGCTTTGCAGCGCGCCACCGATTGGGCGAAGAGGGGGTCGCGCGCCGCTTCTTGTTGTAAATCGAACTCAATAACGATGAGCCCTTCTTGCTCAAGGCGGTTCTTTGCCAGCTGATAGATCTGTTTTTGAATCCGTGTTTCAGCGTCGGACAGTGGTTTACTTTCACCACTTAATTCGTATCTGTTGATCTCCATGTCGGCGGGTAGAATTACAATGCTTGCGATGCTTTGGGCCAGGTGTGCCGCGTCGGCATGCTGGCGCACTGTGTTGTGGTTGGCGCAGGCGTTTAATAAGCCAAGAATAATCAGAAGCAGGCTGACTTTCCTCATTGTTTATTGTCCATGTGATGTCTTTGGCAGGGCGCGTTTTAATGGTTGGCGCCGGTGTGGAGTGTTTGACAGCGCGCCAGTCGCTCCGGCGTGCCCACGTCACTCCACATCCCGGGCCAGTGCTGTCCGGTTAGCCGCTGGTGTTGCATTGCCCAGAACAGCGCATCGCGCAGTGGGAAGCGCTCGCGCCGGTCTGGAAATCGCTCAACCAGCTGGGGTTTCAACAGGCTGATGCCGGAATAGGTCAGGCGAGGTTGATGGCTGCGATCGAGCAGCGTGTGCTGCAGATGAAAGTCGCCGGCCGGGTGATGTGCCGGGTTGTTCACCAGCCAGAGGTGTGCCAGCGCATCACTTTGCGTGAATGCCGTCAGGGCCTGTGTGAGTTGGGCGAATGGCAGGTCGGTGAATACATCGGCGGATATGGCCGCGAAGGCTTTGTCCTGAAACCACGGCAGGGCATGATGAATCGCGCCGCCGGTCTCGAATGGCTCCGGCCCTTCGTGGGAATAGTCAATGTGCAGGCCGTAACGGCTGCCGGTGCCGCAGTGCTGCTCAATGGTGTCGGCCAGATAGGCCAGATTGATCAGGACCCGGGTAAAGCCCGCTTCGGCCAGTTTTTCCAGGTGGTAATCGATCAGTGCCCTGCCGTTGACCTGTAACAGGGGCTTGGGCGTGTGGTCGGTGAGCGGGCGCATGCGTTCGCCTTTGCCCGCGGCGAAGATCAGCGCCTGCATTCAGTTGCCTGCGGAGCGGTAATCGCGGTACCAGTCCTGTTGTTTGGCCAGCGGCACCAACGTGGTTTTGATCCAGTCGGCGAACGGCAGAAGCTCGGAGTAGCTGCTGGCAATTTCCAGGGTGTAGCGCAGCACCAGCGGTAAGTCCTGCAGGTAACCGTCTTTGCCATCGCGCAGGTGCAGGCGCGAAAAAATACCCAGCACCTTGATGTGACGTTGCAGACCCATCCAGTCGAACCAGCGCAAGAAAGTCTCGCGCGTGACCGGCCGCATCAGGCCCACTTCGACCGCCATGTTGCCATAGGCGAGCGCCCAGCGTTCCACACGTTCCTGCGGCCAGCGGATGTAGCAATCGCGCAGCAAAGACACCAGGTCGTAAGTCAGCGGCCCCACGACGCCATCCTGGAAGTCGACAATGCCGGGTGCGAGTCCGTCGCGGATCATCAGGTTGCGGGAGTGGAAATCACGGTGCACCAATACCTTGGGCTGTTCGGCCGCGAGGGCTTCCAGCTGCGCGAAGGTGTGCTCAATCAGCGCGATTTCAGGCTCGGTCAGGGTATGGCCCAGCAACTGGGGTACGAACCAATCGCTGAACAGGTCCATTTCCTGGCGTAATAACGGCTGATCGTAATGTGGCAGGTCGAGCGTTTTGGTGTTGATCTGCTGGATGCGCAGCAAGTCAGTAAGCACCTCGCCGTAGAGGGCATCGACGCTGTCGGTGTTGAGCAGCCCCAGCAGTTGCTGATCGCCCAGATCTTCCTGCAGTAAAAAGCCCCGGTCATAGTCGGTGGCCAGCACCGAGGGGGCGTGGACACCGTGTTCGCGCAACAGGCTGGCGAGACTGACAAAGACCTCGTTTTTCTCCGTGGTGGGCGGCGCGTCCACGGCGATCAGCGAGGGCTCGGTATTGAGGCGGTAATAATTGCGAAAGCCGGCATCACCGGCCAGCGGCGTCAGCGTCAGCGGACCACAGCAGGAGATATTCAGGCTGGGTAACTGCTCATTGACCCAGTGGTGTAAGGCGGCGTTAGCTTGCAAGTTGGTGGTTCCGGCGCAAAAGGCCACATGATCCCGAAACCGGCCCTTCACTGCAAGCATCAACGCATTACCCTTTGTGCGCCACACCATGTAAAATCCCCGCCTTTGTTCCGGCCGTGCGCTGAAAACTTCGGACCCGAGATGTTCAAACCGTACAATAAGAAACCCCTGGTTCTGGCCCTGGCGCTGGCATCGTCCGGCCCTCTGTGGGCGCAGGAGCCCTATGTCACGGGGCCTGATGGCGATATGTTCAGCAGCGAGCAGCGCCACCGCAAAGGCCTGGATAAGCTCGATTGGGTTCCGCGCAGCGAGATGACCGAAGCACAGCAGTCCCGTTGTAAGCTTGGCTGTGACGGCGCCTATGTAGAGCCGGACGTTGCGCATCCAGACGCTTCCCTGCGCCCCGATCGCGCGCCGGTGCGCGCCAGCGCTGACGAAAGCCGATGGATTCAGGATGACCATGCGCTGCTGACCGGAAACGTGGAGATTATCCAGGGCTGGCGCACCCTGAGTGCCGATCAGGCGCGGGTCAAACAAGCCGACCGCCAGGCTGAGATCAGCGGTCACGTGGTATTGCGAGAACCCGGCCTTCTGGTGATTTCCGACCGGTTACTCGTGGATGAATCCGCGGGCACGGCCAGTATGGAGTCGGCCCGCTTTGTGATGCACGGCGCGCACTTGCGCGGCGAAGCCGGGCGTTTGTCCCACGATCAGGGTGGGGCGGGTGAGCGCGACCTGTTTACCCTTGAGGACAGCCGGCTGACCATGTGTGAGCCGGGCAACGAGACCTGGGCTATTGTCGGTGAAAGCATCGAGATTGACGGTCAGGCCGGGCAGGGCGTGGCCCGGCACATGAAGCTGGAAATCAATGAGGTACCGGTGTTTTACGCCCCCTATTTCCGCTTCCCTGCCAGTGATCAGCGCATGACCGGCCTGTTGTTTCCGGCCGTTGGCTATGGTTCGCGCAATGGCCTGGATTACGAGCAGCCCATCTATTTCAACCTGGCCCCCAATTACGATTTGACCCTCATCCCCCGCTACCTCCAGCACCGGGGTGTGAGCGTGGGTGCCGAGGCGCGGCACCTGAACCGGTATTTCGAGACCACGCTCGCGGGTGCCTATCTTGGCAACGACAAGGGCGGCGAGAACAAATCCCTGCAGGAGCAGGCGGATGCGGGTGAAATCAGCCAGGATGAGGTGCAGCCCTACAAGGGCGAGAACCGCTGGATGGTTGCCCTGGATCAACGCGGGGGTGCCGGCCAGCCCTGGTACACCACCATTGATTACAACGAAGTCAGTGATGTTGACTACCTGCGCGATCTCGACAGCAATTCCCTCGACAGCGCCACCCAGTCGCACCTGAGCCAGATGGTGGGCGCCGGCTACCGGTTTGAACACTGGCAATTCGGCGTGAAGGCACAGGCTTATCAGTCCGTGGTGGCCGATCGCGACGAGCCCTACCGGATGCTGCCCGAGGTGCGTTTTGACGGGCGCTATCGCTTTGCCGACTATGGCTCACTGCAGCTGAACCACCAGTACACCCAGTTTGGTCATCGCTACGCTTACTGGGACCAGGAGGATGACGCACCGGACGATGCCAGGATTCTGGGCAGTCGCCTGCGAACAGACTACCGCCTGGGTTGGGATCAGCGCTGGACCTGGGGCTTTCTGAGGCCAGCATTGTTGCTCAAGCACCTGCAGTATGACCTGGACCCCGACACGCTGAATGCCGATGCCAATGCGACCCCCAGTATTACCGGTGCCCAGGCCAGCCTGGATGGCGGTTTACTGTTTGAGCGCGAGGGGGACATCTTTGCCCATGACTATGTGCAAACCTTCGAGCCGCGATTGTTTTATTTCAACAGCCCCGAGCAGGATCACAGCGATCTGTACGATGCGTCGGTAACCAACCGCGACGTGCTGTTTGACACCGCCGATTTGCGTTTCAGCTACGAATCCCTGTTCCGTGAAAGCCGCTTCAGTGGTGGTGACCGGATCGATGACGCCGACCAGTTGTCTGTTGGTCTGACCACGCGCTTCTTACAGGCGGGCAACGGCGTGGAACGCCTGCGCGCCAGTATCGGGCAGATTTTTTACTTTTCCGACCGGCTGGTGTCACTCACCGGCACCCCGGACGAAACCCCGCGCTCCGAAATCGCCGGTCAGTTGGCCGCCCAGATTGGCGACAACTGGACGTACAACCTGGACCTGGCCTATGCCGAAGACGGGCAGCAATGGACCCGGGGCTCCACCAGCTTGCGCCATGTGGGCGACAGCGGCACGGTAGTGAATATGGCTTACCGCTACGAGCGCAAAGGCATGGCCACTGACCCGGAAACCGGGGAACTTTATGACCTGACCATCAGTCAAACAGACCTGGGGGTGGTACACCCGCTCAATGACAAGTGGAACCTGTTTGCACGCAGTTTTTATGACCTGACCCTGAAGCGCGAGCTGGAGACCTTTGCCGGCGTGGAATACAACAGCTGTTGTTACCGCATGCGC
Source organism: Simiduia agarivorans SA1 = DSM 21679 (assembly GCF_000305785.2). NCBI lineage: Bacteria > Pseudomonadati > Pseudomonadota > Gammaproteobacteria > Cellvibrionales > Cellvibrionaceae > Simiduia > Simiduia agarivorans. The sequence goes on from NC_018868.3 coordinate 3,366,294, forward strand.
TTTCTGGCGCGGCAGTGGACTGACAGTCGCGACCTGCGCGTGGTTGGCCCCTCAAACCTTGAGCTGGATCGTGGTATCTTCTTCGAGTTTCAGCTGAAGGGACTGGGCACACTGGGTCGCAACCTGGACCGGACGCTCAGAGAGGGGATAACCGGTTTTGATCGTCGCCCGCAATACGAACCTTAACGGACATTCAATGAAGTACATAACAACAAAAATCCTGGGCTTTTTCGCTGTGCTGTTGGTGGCTATGCCCGCTGTGCACGCTGAAGTGAAAACGCTTGATCGAGTGGTCGCCATTGTCGATGAAGGCGTGGTGATGGAGAGCGAACTCAATGCCAAGCTGCGCGCGATCGTGGGCAAGCTTCGCGCAAACAACACCGAGCTGCCGCCCGAAGATGTGTTGCGTGCGCAGGTGCTGGATCATCTGGTGAGTGAGCAGATCCAGCTGCAAATGGCCAGACGCGCCGGCGCGGATATCCCGGCTCAGGAGCTGGACGCCATGGTTGCGCGTATCCGCAGCTCCAATAACCTGAGCGAGGAGCAATTTGCCCAGCAGTTGGCTTTGGAGGGGCTGAGCCTTTCAGCGCTGCGCGAGGATATCCGGCGCGAGATGCTGGTGCGACAAGTGCAGCAGGGCAGTGTGAACCGCCGTATTCAGGTGACCGAAAGCGAAATTGAAAATTTCCTGAACTCTACCGAAGGCAAGTTCTGGACTTCGCCCGACTATCTGTTGGGGCATATCCTGATCGCGGTGCCCTCGGGCAGCAGTGAAAAAGACATTGCGGAACTTGAGGCCAAGGCGGTTGCGATCCGTGCAGAAGCACTGGGCGGCGCAGATTTCCGTCGACTGGCGGTGGCCAACTCCGCCGGTCAGAATGCCCTTGATGGCGGTGACCTGGGCTGGCGTAAAGTGGCCCAGCTGCCGGGTTTGTTCGCCGACAAGGTATCCGGACTCAAACCCGGCGATGTCACAGAACCTTTCCGCAGCGGTGCCGGTTTTCACCTGATTAAGCTGTACGAGCAGCGCGGCGGTGGCGAGGTTCTGGTCAAACAAACCCACGCCCGCCACATTCTGGTGAAAACCAATGAGGTGGTGAACGACACCGATGCCTTTGACAAACTCAACGCATTGCGGGAGAAAATCCTCGCCGGTGCGGACTTCGCGGAATTGGCCAAAGAGCACTCTGAAGATCTGGGTTCGGCACTGCAGGGTGGCGATCTGGGCTGGGCCAGCCCGGGTCAGTTTGTGCCTGCCTTTGAAGAAACCATGAACAAACTCGATATCAATGAGATCAGCATGCCGTTCCGCAGTCAGTTCGGTTGGCACCTGATGCAGGTGCTGGAGCGTCGCGACCAGGATATGAGCGATGCCATGATCAAGAACCAGGCCGCGAACTTATTGCGCAGCCGCCGCTTTGAAGAAGAGCTGCAGGTGTGGTTACAGGAAATCCGCGATGAGGCCTACGTCGAGCTTAAACTTTGATATGCGTCTGGTTGCAGCACTGATATGCGCTTGATTGTCACGCCCGGTGAGCCGGCGGGCATCGGACCAGATGTGCTGATACAAGCTGCCCAGACTGCCCGCCAGGCGGAATGGGTGGTGGTGGCCAGTGGCGACCTGCTGCGCGCGCGCGCAGCCAGCCTCAAACTCCCTCTCTCGCTATACCCTTTCGATCCGGCGTCGACCCGGCGCTCACAAGCGCCCGGTGAGCTGGCATTGATTGATGTCGCCACCGCAGTGCCCGTGCAGGCGGGCCGGTTGGATGCTGCCAATGCGCACTATGTTTTGCGCTGTCTGGATCTGGCGATCGACGCCTGTGAGCAAGGTCAGGTTCAGGCACTGGTGACCGGTGCGGTGCAAAAAAGCGTGATCAATGATGCCGGCATCGCCTTTACCGGCCACACCGAATACCTGGCCGATCGCGCCGGCCGGCCGGTGGTGATGATGCTGGCCACCGAAGGGCTCAGGGTGGCGCTGGCGACCACCCATTTACCCCTTCGCGCGGTGCCGGATGCGCTGACACAACCGTTGCTGGAGCAGGTATTGCGCATCCTGGACTCAGACCTGCGCGGACAGTTCGGTCTGGACCAACCGCGTATTCTGGTGTGTGGCCTGAATCCCCACGCGGGTGAAGGCGGGCACATGGGCCGGGAAGAAATTGAGGTCATGGAGCCGGTGCTGGCACGGCTGCGCGCCGAGGGTATGCTGCTTGAAGGCCCGCTGCCGGCGGATACCCTGTTCCAGCCCAAGTATCTGGCACGTGCCGACGCGGTCCTGGCCATGTACCATGACCAGGGCTTGCCGGTGCTCAAATACAAGGGCTTTGGCGGTGCGGTGAATATCACCCTGGGTCTGCCCTATATCCGTACCTCGGTAGACCATGGCACGGCGCTGGATCTGGCGGGTACCGGCCAGGCCAACCCCGGCAGTTTATTAACCGCAATTGACTACGCCACCCGGATGGCAACCAGCAGGAACCGCACGTGAGTGATTTTTACCACAAGGCGCGCAAGCGTTTTGGCCAGAATTTCCTGATTGATCAGGGCATCATCCGGCGCATCGCGCGCGCGGTGAATCCGGGTGCCAGCGAACAGCTGGTTGAAATCGGGCCTGGCAAGGGGGCTATTACCGAGCTGATGATCGATGGTTGCCCGCACCTGAAAGTGGTGGAGCTGGATCGCGACCTGATTCCCTGGCTGAAAGTGAAGTTTGAGCGATACCCCGATTTTGAGGTGATCTCTGCCGACGCGCTGACGGTGGATTTTGGCGCCTTGGCCGGCGGCAAACCGTTGCGCATTGTGGGTAATCTGCCCTACAACATTTCCACGCCGCTGATTTTTCATCTGCTGACCTTTGCCGACCAGGTGCGCGACATGCACTTCATGTTGCAGAAGGAAGTGGTGTTGCGCCTGGGCGCAGAGCCCGGCACCAAAGCCTATGGGCGTCTGAGTGTGATGGTGCAGTATTGGTGTGATGTGGAGTATTTGTTCACCGTGCCGCCCGAGTGCTTTGATCCGGCGCCGAAAGTGGACTCCGCCATTGTGCGGTTGGTCCCGCGTGCGCCGGCAGTACACGCTGAGGATCTGGCACTGTTGCAAAAACTCGTGACCACGGCTTTTTCCCTGCGCCGTAAAACGTTGCGTAACAGTCTAAAGCAAATGCTGGATGCCGATCAGTTGGCGCAGGTCGAAATTGACACCAGTCGCCGGCCTGAAACCATCGGGGTGTGGGAATTTGTGGCGCTGGCTAATCAACTCAAAGCCATGGGGGTGCAAGGGTGAGTGCCGGGGATGACATCCTGATTGAGGTCAAGAGTCTGTATATTCCCGGGCAATCCGATCCCAAGGCCAAGCGCTATGTGTTTGCCTATACCATTTCGATTACCAACCGGGGCAAAGAGCCTGCCAAGCTGCTGTCGCGTTACTGGCAGATCACCGATGGCCGCAACAAGGTAGAAGAGGTGCGCGGCGAGGGTGTTATCGGGGAACAACCCCGCTTATTGCCCGGTGGCAATTTTACCTATTCCAGTGGTGCGGTGATCAAAACCCCGTTCGGCACCATGGAGGGGGCCTATCAGTTCCGCACGGATGATGGCCGCTTGTTTGATGTGCCTATTCCTTTGTTTGCGCTCACCATGCCGGGTGCCCTGCACTGATGGCAACCTATGCCATCGGCGATGTGCAAGGCTGTTATGGTGCCCTGCAGCGATTGCTGGAGCGGATCGGTTTTGACCCGACCGCCGACACACTCTGGTTTGCCGGCGACCTGATTAACCGTGGGCCGGACTCTCTGGCGACGGTTCGGTTTATCCGTTCCCTGGGGGATCGCGCGGTCGCGGTACTGGGCAACCATGACCTGCACTTTCTGGCCGTGGCCGAAGGTGTCCGCCCGCCATCGCGCTCCGATACTCTGGACACATTACTGGCCGCGCCCGACCTGCCCGACATTACCGCCTGGCTACGCCAGCTGCCTCTGATGCATCGCGATAAGGCGCTGGGCTATAGCATGGTTCACGCGGGTATTCCGCCCATGTGGGGCCTTAAAAAAGCCCGGCGCCGTGCGCGCGAAGTGGAGGATTGTCTGCAGAGTGGCGATTACCGGCGTTTCCTGAAAGCCATGTACGGCAACCACCCCCCGGGTTGGCGCAAGGGTTTGCGCGGAATGAAGCGTTTGCGAGTCATCACTAACTATTTTACCCGCATGCGGTTTTGCAGCCCGGATGGCACCTTGGATCTGACCAATAAATCGGGCCCGATGGCGGTGACAGAAGGTTATGCGCCCTGGTTTGCACTGGAAAATCGTAAAACCCGTGGCAAGTCCATTGTCTTCGGTCACTGGGCCGCGCTTGAGGGCAACACCGCCGAGCCCGGTATTTTCGCGCTGGATACCGGGTGTGTCTGGGGTGGTTGTCTGACCGCGCTCCGGTTGGAGGATCAGGTGCGGTTCAGTGTGGAATGTGGGGGCTCGATCTGATTTCGCGCAATCGGAGCGCCCCACCATCGGCGCGCTGGCCCGAGCCCTGCTTGCGCTTTGCCGCTCAACAATACGTCAGTGTATTGATTCGCTCGCAGGCCATCCCTGGCCTTTGCAAAGCGCAAGCAGGTCTCGGTCAATCAGGATGGTGCGAGATTTCCGCGGGTTCTCATGTTCTGATTCCTAGCCACTAGCCACTAGCCACTAGCCACTAGCCACTAGCCACTAGCCACTAGCCACTAATTTTTAGTCGTTTGTTCGATACCCATTCGGATTCTTTGATGCCCAGTGCCAGCTGTGCGCGATCATGTCGTCCAGCGAGTATTCGGCCGACCAATCGATCAGGGCTTTGGCGGCGCTGGGGTCGGCATAGCAGGTGGCCTGATCGCCGGCGCGCCGGGGCTTAATGTCTACGGGTATGGGCTGGCCGCTGACGGCCCGGTAGGCCTTGACCACATCCATGACGCTGTAACCTTTACCGGTGCCCAGGTTGACCGCCCGGCAACCGCTGGCCATGTGCCGGAGCGCTTGCAGGTGACCGCGTGCGAGGTCGACCACGTGGATATAGTCCCGCACACCAGTGCCGTCCGGGGTCGGGTAGTCGTCGCCGAACACGGGCAGTACGGGCAATGCGCCGGTGGCTACCTTTGCCACATAGGGCACCAGGTTGTTAGGGATGCCGTTGGGGTCTTCACCAATAAGTCCGGAGGGGTGGGCACCAATCGGGTTGAAGTAGCGCAGGAGCCAGAAACGCCAGCGGGAATCGCTGGCTGCCACGTCAGCGAGTACTTGCTCCAGCATCAGTTTGGTGCGTCCGTAGGGGTTGATGGCGCCCAGCGGCGAAGACTCGGTCAGTGGCACAGTGGCTTCGGGTGAATAGACGGTCGCGGAAGAGCTGAATACCAAATCCCACACGCCGTGCGCTTGCATCACGTCAAGCAGAACCAGTGTGCCCGCAATATTGTTGTCGTAATAACTCAGCGGAATTTGTGAGGACTCACCAACGGCTTTCAGGCCGGCAAAGTGAATCACCTGACTGACCGGGTATTGGTCGAATACCCGTCCAAGCCCGGCTTTGTCGCGTATATCCACCTGATGGAAGGGAATGGGCTTGCCGGCGATTTGTTCCGCCCGGGCGATGGCGGTTTGCTGGCTGTTGCACAGGTTGTCCACCACAACGGGTTGGTAGCCGGCCTCGATTAATTCAACCAATACGTGACTGCCAATAAACCCGGCGCCACCAGTGACTAAAACGGTCATTTGATTCGTTTCCCATCCATGTGTAAACAGCCATTTTAACCGGTTTTAATGCCCAGTGAGCGGCTCACCGGATTTTTATATGTCTGTCAGGTTGGTGTGTGTACAAAATGTGCAGAAATCGTGCCCGGTAAAATATTTTTAACAAATTCGCTGGTTTAGTGTCTAACAAAGCGACTATGCTTAATTTAACTCAATACACCAGCGTCTGCGCCTGTCGCCCGACCTAACGGATTTTCGGAGTAACGTTTACACCGCATACATTCAGACTTACAAAGGCTAGCTTTCAAGGCTAAAGGTAAAGGAGCGTTTTAATGAGTATTTTCAGCCATTACCAGGACCGTTTCGAAGCAACCCAACAGGAAGAGATAAGCATTCAGGAATACCTGGACCTGTGCAAATCCGATCCGACTGTTTACGCCACTGCCGCCGAGCGGATGCTGGCTGCTATTGGTCAGCCTGAACTGGTTGATACGTCCAAAGATTCCCGTCTCTCTCGCATTTTCTCCAATAAAATTATCAAGCGCTATCCGGTGTTTGATGACTTTTTTGGCATGGAAGAGGCGATTGAGCAGATCGTTTCCTTTTTCAAGCATGCAGCGCAGGGGTTGGAAGAGCGCAAGCAGATTCTGTACCTGCTGGGGCCGGTGGGCGGGGGTAAATCGTCTCTCGCGGAAAAACTCAAAGCGCTGATGCAGCAACAGCCGATCTATTGTCTGAAAGGGTCGCCGGTATTCGAGTCGCCGCTGGGCTTGTTCAATCCCGACGAAGACGGCGCCATCCTCGAAGAGGATTACGGCATCCCCCGCCGTTATATAAAAACCATCATGTCGCCTTGGGCATCCAAACGCCTGCGGGAATTCCGGGGCGACATCAGTCAGTTCAAGGTGGTCAAACTCTACCCGTCGATACTGAACCAGATTGCCATCACCAAAACCGAGCCGGGCGATGAAAACAACCAGGATATTTCTTCTCTGGTAGGTAAGGTGGATATTCGGCAGTTGGAAGAGTTTCCGCAGAATGACCCCGATGCCTACAGTTTTTCGGGCGGTTTGTGTCGCGCAAACCAGGGTCTGATGGAATTCGTGGAAATGTTCAAAGCGCCCATCAAAGTGTTGCACCCGTTGCTGACGGCAACACAGGAGGGCAACTACAACTCCACAGAAGGCTTAGGCGCTATCCCCTTTGAAGGCGTGGTGTTGGCCCACTCCAACGAATCCGAATGGCAAACATTCAAGAACAACAAGAACAACGAGGCGTTCATCGATCGGGTCTACATTGTCAAAGTGCCTTATTGTCTGCGCGTTTCGGAAGAAGTGAAGATTTACGAAAAGCTGTTGCAGAACAGTTCGCTGGCGGGCTCACCGTGTGCGCCTGACACGCTCAATATGCTGGCAAAATTTACCGTACTTTCTCGCCTGAAAGAGCCGGAAAACTCCAACATGTTTTCCAAAATGCGGATCTATGATGGTGAAAACCTGAAAGATACAGATCCGAAGGCGAAGTCGATGCAGGAGTACAAGGATAACGCCGGTGTGGATGAGGGTATGAATGGCCTTTCCACTCGCTTTGCCTTCAAGATTTTGTCCAAAGTGTTTAATTTTGATCCTACCGAAGTGGCGGCCAACCCGGTACATCTGCTGTATGTTCTGGAGCAGCGCATCGAGCAGGAACAATTTCAGCCCGAGCTGCGCGATAAGTATCTGAGTTTTATCAAGGAGTATCTCGCGCCTCGTTATGTGGACTTTATCGGCAAGGAAATTCAGACCGCTTATCTCGAGTCCTATACAGAGTACGGCCAGAACATTTTTGATCGCTATGTGCTCTATGCCGACTTCTGGATTCAGGATCAGGAATACCGAGATCCCGAAACCGGCGAAATTCTGAATCGGGCGTCCTTGAACGAAGAGCTGGAAAAAATCGAGAAGCCCGCGGGTATATCCAATCCCAAAGACTTCCGTAACGAGGTGGTCAACTTCGTGTTGCGCGCGCGCGCCAACAATCAAGGTAAGAATCCGCCGTGGAACAGCTATGAAAAACTGCGCACGGTAATCGAGAAGAAGATGTTCTCCAATACCGAGGACTTGTTGCCGGTGATTTCATTTAATGCCAAGGCGTCCGCCGACGATCAGAAGAAACATCAGGACTTTGTTGCTCGGATGAAAGAGCGTGGCTACACCGAGAAGCAAGTGCGGTTGTTGTCTGACTGGTACCTGCGCGTGCGTAAATCCCAGTAATGACGAGGAGCGCCGATGAGTTACGTAGTCGATCGAAGGCTCAACTCCAAAAACAAGAGTACGGTCAATCGCCAGCGTTTTTTACGCCGCTATAAAGATCACATCAAGAAAGCGGTTTCCGATGCGGTCAATAACCGCTCCATTACCGATGTGGAGCGGGGCGAGAAAATCAGTATTCCCACACGCGATATCAGTGAGCCTGTATTTCATCATGGTCGGGGCGGGCGCAATGAGCGCGTGCATCCGGGCAATAAAGAATTCAATGCCGGAGATCGGGTGCCCAGACCGCAGGGTGGTGGTGGAGGCGGTGGTGCGGGCTCCGGTGCCAGCGATCAGGGTGAGGGCATGGATGATTTCGTGTTCCAGATCACTCAGGATGAATTCCTCAATTTTATGTTCGAAGATCTGGAGTTGCCCAACCTGGTCAAGCGCCAGTTGTCCGGCTCGGAAGAATTCAAGCTGCATCGGGCGGGTATCGCCAACGAAGGTAATCCGGGCCGGGTCAATATTGTGCGCAGTTTGCGCGCAGCCAATGCACGTCGGATAGCGCTGACGGGAGGCAAGCGGAAGCAGTTGGCGGCCATTGAAGCCGAGCTGGCCGCGTTGATGACGCAAGATGAAGTGCTACGGGATCATGCGCGAATTGAGGTGCTTGAGCAGGAAGCGGCACAGTTGCGTGCGCGCTTGAAAAAAGTGCCATGGCTGGATGATTTTGATCTCAAGTACAATTTGCTCGTTAAACACCCTGTTCCCAAATCGAAAGCGGTGATGTTTTGCCTGATGGATGTGTCCGGGTCCATGACCCAGGAAACCAAAGACATGGCCAAACGCTTTTTCATTTTGTTGTACTTGTTTCTGCAGCGGAATTACGAACGCACAGAGGTTGTGTTTATCCGACATCACACCAGCGCAAAAGAGGTGGATGAGCAGGATTTTTTTTACAGTCGGGAAACCGGTGGCACCATTGTATCCAGCGCTCTCAAACTTATGGATGAAGTGATTGAGGAGCGTTACTCGCCGTCTGAGTGGAATATTTATGGTGCGCAGGCGAGCGACGGCGACAATTGGAATGACGACTCCAGCGTATGCCGTGAGCTGATGGTGCAGAAAATTCTGCCCAAGTCCCAGTACTTTGCTTACATCGAAATTACACCCCGTCAGCATCAGGCGCTGTGGGAGGAATACGCGCGGGTTGCCGATAGTCAGTCGGATGCATTTGCCATGCAGCAGATAAAAGCCGTGGGCGATATCTACCCCGTTTTCCGTGAACTCTTTCAGAAGAAGCATCATGACGCGTAAGCCGATATCAACCAGTTCAGAGTGGACCTTTGAACTGGTGCGTGAATATGACGAAGCGATTGGTGCGGTAGCCCGCGAGTATGGGCTGGATACCTACCCCAATCAGATCGAAATTATCAGCTCCGAGCAGATGATGGATGCTTATGCCTCGGTGGGTATGCCCCTGGGCTACAACCACTGGTCATACGGCAAGCAATTCCTGAATGTGGAAAATTCCTACAAGCGTGGCCAGATGGGGTTGGCGTATGAGATTGTCATTAATTCCAATCCCTGTATTGCCTATCTGATGGAAGAGAATACGATGACCATGCAGGCATTGGTCATCGCTCACGCCTGCTATGGGCACAATTCGTTTTTCAAAGGCAATTATCTGTTCAGAACCTGGACCGATGCAGATTCGATCATTGATTATCTGGTGTTCGCCAAAAACTATATTGCCGAGTGCGAGGATCGTTACGGCATTGATGAGGTGGAAAAAATACTGGATTCCTGCCACGCCTTAATGAATTACGGTGTAGATCGCTACAAGCGGCCCTATCCGATTTCAGCGGCCGAGGAAATTCAGCGTCAGAAGGAGAGGGCGTTACATTTGCAGCAACAGGTCAATGATCTGTGGCGCACGATTCCGGTGAATGAAACCGAAAAGCAGGCGCAGTCGAAAAAACGTTTTCCGTCAGAACCCCAGGAAAATCTTCTGTATTTTCTTGAGAAACACGCGCCATTGCTCGAATCCTGGCAGCGGGAGGTTGTTCGGATAGTACGCAAAATTGCCCAGTATTTTTATCCGCAACGACAAACGCAGGTGATGAACGAAGGTTGGGCAACTTTCTGGCATTATACCTTGCTCAATACCTTGTACGATCGCGGTATGGTGACAGAAGGCTTTATGCTGGAGTTTCTCCAGTCCCATACCAGTGTGATTTACCAGCCGCCCTTCGACAGTAAATATTATTCCGGCATCAATCCTTATACGCTGGGTTTTTCCATGATGTCTGACATCCGGCGCATGTGTGAAAACCCCACGCCCGAGGATCGCCAGTGGTTTCCCGAGTTGGTGGATAAGCCGTGGATCGAGACGCTGGATTTTGCCATGCGTAACTTCAAGGATGAGAGCTTTATCCTGCAATACCTCTCGCCCAAATTGATGCGGGACCTGAAGCTCTTTGCGGTGGTGGATGACGACCGCGACCCGGAAATCCTGATTGACGCGATTCACGATGAACAGGGTTATCACAAAGTGCGGGAATCGCTGGCCGGCGACTATAACCTGGGTAACCGCGAACCCAATATTCAGGTGTGGGATGTGGATGTGCGGGGCAATCGTACACTCACCCTGCGCCACTTTCAGCACAACCGGCGGCCGTTGGCGGGTGATTCAACGCAGGAAGTGTTAAAGCACCTGCACAGGCTGTGGGGCTTTGATGTGGTGTTGGAGTCTGTGCGCGATAACGAAGTAATGGACCGGTTTGTTTGCCCGGAACCGGTGGTGGCCGACGTATCGCAGGATTAATCGTACTGGCTTGGGTTCAGGCGTCGACCCAGCGCCACACCATCAGAAGAAAGAGTCCGTAAGCGACGCACACGGCAGGAAAGGCCTTGTGTCCGAGATCCTTGCCCGCGCGTATTTGCCGGCCGCAGAATGCCAGCGCTGCACCTAACACCATTTGCAGAATCAGGTAAAACCACAGTCCGCTGGCGGGGGGAGAAAACAGGCCGAACACGGCGGCCAGGGCCAGTGCGAGCGCCAGGGCGATATTCAATGCGCCGAAACCCAGTAAGCACGCGGCCAGGGTCATGCGGAGTTCGCCATGGAAAGCTGGCCTTCGCCAATCAATGCCGACACATGGGCTAACAGCTCGCTGTTATCGAACGGCTTGGGCAGCACGGCATCGGCGCCGGTGGCAATGGCCCTGTCGAGGCCTTCGCGGGTTTCAGCTGAAATCACCAGCACTTTCACCTGGTTGTGCTCTTCGTGGTCGCGGATAAAGGTGAGTACCTGGTAGCCGTCGATGCCCGGCATTTTCAAATCCAGGGTCACCAGCGCGGGGTTATGGCTGAGTAGCAGCGCGCCAGCGACAAAGCCGTCTTTGGCTATTTCCACATCGTAACCGGCGCGTTTGAGCGCTCGCTTGATTGCCGCCGCCATTTCCGGCTGATCCTCAATCACCAGTACGCGGTTGTTGGCACCCATGAGCTCGGGTGGCACGGGCATCTGGTTGTCACGCAGAAAACTGACAAAGTCCTGTGTCTGAATGCGGTGGTCGCCGCGCCCTGGCAGCTTGTATGCCTTGAGTCGTCCTCGCTCTATCCAGCGGATAACCGTGCGGAAGTTCACGCCGCAGTATTTTGCGGCTTCACCCGTGGTAAGTACCTGGATCTCAGTCATCTGGCGAGGCTCGTTCATTTAACCCCTCTAAGAGTAGCTAACTTTTCACCTGACTTAAATGTCTAATGTGCTTAATCTCCCAATTATCCATAACGATTTAATATAATGTCACAATTGACAGGTTAGACAGAAAATGTAGAATAGTAACCATATTCAAGTGGTACAGGGCGTTAGTCGCCGGCACGGTGGAGGTTCCCTGAAGCAGTTGCTTAACGAATATGACCCTTGCAGTAGCTAGTCAGTTTTACCGGGTTTGCCGTAGTCGTTGTTAAGAAGGCTCACCCGGCCTTATGTGAAGGGGGTGGAAGTGTGTAGTCGCCCCCTGTTTTAAGCCAGGACGGCCCGACAACGGGCGCTTTACAGGCAGGTAAGACCAACGTGGTGTTGGCACTCAATGTACTGCAGATGTCCCGGGCCGACCGAACACCCTAAGACCTTGCCCTCAGTAGTATCGAGGGCTTTTTTTTGTCTGTAATTCGGGCCAGTCGCACGCGTGGCTTGTCAATGGCTCTGAGCTGGGTTTAACTGGTCGGGTCAGCTCTGGGAGAATGGATGATGCCCCACGCAATTCTGTTAGTGGATGACAATGACATAAACCGGAAACTGGTCAGGCACATCCTGTCCGACGAGTTTCCCGAGCTCTACGAAGCCGCCAATGGCGCCGAGTGCCTTACGGTGCTCCAGAGCCGGGCGGTCGATCTGGTGTTGCTGGACCTCAATATGCCGGAAAAATCCGGTTTTGATGTATTGCAGGAGCTGCCGGCGCTGCCGCTCAAGCGATTGCCTACGGTGATTGTGCTGAGCGCCGATAATGAACCCGATACCATCAGCCGGGCTTTTCACCTGGGCGCTGCCGACTATGTGTCCACCCCATTTAATCGCGATGAGCTGCTGGCCCGGGTGCGCACCCACCTGGCGCTGCACAACCGGGAACAGTATCTCGAAGAGCGGGTTCAGGCCCGCACGGCGGAACTGCAGCAGGCCAATCAGCGCTTGCAGGCGGCCACGGCCCAATTGATCCAGGCCGAAAAGATGGTCAGCCTCGGTCAGCTGGCGGCGGGCGTGGCGCACGAAATCAATAACCCCGTGGGTTACATCAATTCCAATCTGGACACGCTGAAAGCCTACCTCGGCGACGTCTGGCGTCTGGTGGATAGCTATGCGGAACTGGAGTCACAGTTACCCGATTCGGAAGCGTTGGACGATTTGCGCCAGCTCAAACAACGCATAGACCCGGAATACCTGCGCGAGGATTCCAACCACCTGATTGCCGAATCCATGCAGGGGGTCGAGCGGGTCAAGCACATTGTGAGCGACCTCAAGGGCTTTGCACACCCGGAGCAAAAGGCCTGGCAACAGGTGGATTTACACCAGTTGCTGCGGTCGAGCCTCAACATTGTGGCCAACGAAATCAAATACAAATGCACCGTCAATCTGGCGCTGGGGGAAGTGGTGCCGGTGCACTGCATCGGGCCGCAAATCAGCCAGGTGATACTGAACCTGCTAATCAACGCCAGCCAGGCGATTCCGGAAAAAGGAGAGATCACCATTCGCTCGGGCCAGGGGCCGGGCGCGGGTCAGGTATGGCTCAGTGTGGAAGATACCGGTATCGGTATGAGCAAAGAAGTGATGGGCAAGATATTCGACCCATTCTTTACCACCAAGACCGTCGGCGAAGGCACCGGCCTGGGGCTTTCTGTGTCTTACGGGATAGTCCAGATGCACGGCGGCGAGATCATGGTCAGGTCCGAGCCGGGCAAAGGCAGCTGCTTTACCCTGGTGTTACCGGTTGTGCCACCCGGCCAACCCACGCCAGCCGACGTTGAAGGCGGGCAATCAGGGCAAGCAACCTCGGCGTAAGCCCGCGCTAGGCGCGGGGGCGCTGGCAGCGCAGTTCGCTGTCGTCCAGCCGTAAAATGGCCTCGTCACCTTTGGTCCAGAAATCCATGCCATCGCCCCGATAGTGCGCGCCCGAGGCAGAGGGTTGGTGTTCCAGCGACCATTGTGCGCCGCGGAAAGCCACCCGCGCGCCAGTATTGTTAAACGTAACCTCGAGTGATTCGCCAGCGCAGTCAAACAGCGCTTTACGCGCCGGCGTCGTTGCTTTGACTGCACGTAGCGTCAGGCTCAGGAACTGCGTGTTGTCAGTGATCGGGTAGGCCTGATCGGTGGTCCACAACAACTGGCCTTTTGCATCCTCGATGCGGGCGCGCGCATTGTAGCGGTGGCCATTGGCCAACTGGACCGGCTGGTAGGAGAGTTCGAACTGCTGCGGAGATGGCGTGGCCGCCTGGCTGATTTCGGCGACCCGGAGTGCGGCGCGGTCCGCCGGCCCGACTTCCTCGATAATCACAGTGGCGCGGCTGCCTGTGGGTACTTCATCTGCGCCCGTGAGTTCACCGTGTAAGCTGGCAAAGCCTGAGGACGCAGGGTCGTTGCACGCGAATAGCGCGCCGCACAGGCAGAGCCAGATCCAACGCATGTTCAACGGGTGCCGTAGACAACCATGGTTTTGCCTTTGACCGATACCAGACCCTGTTCTTCCAGGGTTTTCAGTACCCGCCCGACCATTTCCCGCGAGCAGCCCACAATGCGGCCGATTTCCTGTCGGGTGATTTTGATCTGCATGCCGTCGGGGTGGGTCATGGCATCGGGTTCTTTACACAAATCCAGCAGGGTGCGGGCCACTCGACCGGTTACGTCCAGGAAGGCCAGGTCGCCCACTTTGCGGGTGGTATTGCGCAGCCGGCGCGCCATCTGGCTGCCGAGGGCAAACAGGAATTCGGGGTGCTTTTCGGTCAGCTCCTGAAATTTTGCGTAGCTGATTTCCGCCACTTCGCACTCGGTTTTGGCGCGCACCCAGGCAGAGCGGGAATCGGCGTCATCTTCAAACAGGCCCATTTCGCCGAAAAAGTCACCGTCGTTCAGGTAGGCAACAATCATCTCGTGGCCGTCATCGTCTTCAATCAACACCGTGACTGATCCTTTCACGATGTAGTAAAGCGAGTCGCTTTTGTCACCGGCGTAAATGATGGTGGTTTTAGCCGGGTAACGGCGGCGATGGCAATGTTCCAGGAATTTATCCACATTGCGGATGTGCGGTGTTAGCGAGACGGCTACCAAAATGGAACCCCTTATTATTTAACTCAATGTCAGTGAGGGCGTCGGCGCCGGGCGCAAAAGTAGGTGGCGCATGGGCGAAACTCCCCCGGTATTTCCCTGATCCGGTGCCTACCGGCATGGGCCTCGTGAGCCCGCACCGATTATGGCGCCAATGAGCAGTTTGTACCAGTCAACAGGTGACCGACGGTCCATGGAGAGTCAAAAAAACATGCGTTTGTGTGAACTGATCGCACTTTAGACTGATGCATAACCCTGAAAACCGCGCGGGTACTGCCGAAAAAGGTGTCAGGTTTACGGGCTGGCGCTGGCATTTAATTAAAGCAGCGCGAAAACCGATTTTGCGCGCAATTATGCTAATCTTGGCGCCCTTTTGAGATTTCGGTCGGACGATAACTATGCAGGCAAAGGTAAAGTGGGTCGATGGCGTCATGTTCCTGGGTGAGTCAGGCAGTGGCCACGCGGTGGTGATGGATGGCGCTGCCGATCACGGTGGACGCAATATGGGTGTGCGCCCCATGGAAATGATTCTGCTGGGTATCGGTGGCTGTGCGTCCTTTGATGTGGTGACGATTCTGAAAAAATCCCGCCAGGATGTGGCGGCCTGCCATGTGGAGCTGGATGCCGACCGCGCCGACGGCACGCCTTCCCCCTTTACCCGTATTCACATGAAATTTGTGGTCTCCGGGCGCAAGCTCAAGGCCAATCAGGTAGAGCGGGCTGTGGAATTATCCGCCACCAAATATTGCTCGGCCTCGGTCATGATGGAAGCGGCAGGGGTGGACCTGAGTCATTCCTTCGAGGTTGTCGAACTGGATTAACCGGGAGGCGCAGCGCAGGGGGAACAACGCCGTTGCCTGCGCCTGCCTGTCAACCGCTAGTCAAAACAGTGGCTGATAAGGGCGATCAGCGCGGTTAAGCCGCGCTCATCTTCGGCGCAGAAAGCGCCATAGTCATCGGAATCCAAATCCAATACCGCCCGTACCTGACCTCGCTTATCCAGCACTGGCAGCACGATCTCCGAGCGGGTGCTGCTGGAGCAGGCGATGTGGTAGGGAAGGGCCTCGACATCATCAACGAGTTGGACCGCCCGTTCGCGCGCGGCGCGTCCGCACACGCCCCGATCAAAACTGATTTGCAGACAGCCATGACCACCCTGATACGGGCCGACTTTCAGCATGCCCGGCTCGGTGACCCGGTAGAAACCGGTCCAGTGGCTGTAGGGTAGTGCGTGGTGCACTTCGCAAACCAACGTTGCCATCAAGGCAATTTCATCGCTTTCGCCGTCGGTCAGTGCGCTCAGGCGCTGGTGCAGTTCGCGGTAAAGGGCTTTTTTATCGGCGGCGTTCATAGACGGTAGCTGGCCTCGGTCATCAGTCGCGAGGTCAGCGACATCAGGCGTTTCACGGGGGCGGGAAATTTCAGGCCACCGGCATTGAGTGCGGTTTCGGCATGGCGGGCCTCATCTTCGCGCATCTGGCCGACGATGGCACGGCTGCGTGCATCCTGTTCAGGCAGTGACGCCAGATGGCTGTCCAGGTGTTTGCAGACCTGGTCTTCGGTGGCCGCCACGAAGCCGAGGCTGACTTTATCGCTGATCAGGCCGGCACCGGCACCTATGCCGAAAGACAGGCCATACCACAGCGGATTCAGCAGGCTTGGGCGGCTATCCAATTGATGCAGACGTTGTTCGCACCAGGCCAGGTGGTCAATTTCTTCCGCGGCGGCTTGCGCCATTTCGTCACGGACCTCAGGTAAACGGGCGGTCAGCGCCTGCCCCTGGTACAGCGCCTGGGCACAGACTTCGCCGCTGTGGTTAACCCGCATCAGCCCGGCGGCATGTTTGCGCTCGGTATCATTCATATCCGCTTCCGGCAGCGCTCCGGCGGGATTGGGGCGGTGATGGCTGAGTTTGCCGGGCGCCAGCGTGCGCAGTACTTTGTCGGCCTCAACGATCAGGTGGTCAATTGCAGTCAGGGTGGTTTTCATGGCGTTCCCATCAGTCAGAGCGTGCAGTTATCCAGAACGTAACTGCAGGATGCCGCTATTGTAACGGGTAATTGGTGTGTCCGCAGGTGTGATCAGTTCTCGTCGGGAATCCACACCACAAACCGGGTGCCGACCGCGCGATCGGTATCGACACTGATCTGGCCGTTGTGTAACTCGGTCAGCAGTTTGACCAACGTGAGACCGAGGCCGGTGCCTTTGGCGCTGCGGGTCAGGGAGTCATCCAGTTGAGTGAATGGGTGAAACAATTGATCCACCAGTGTTTTGGGAATGCCGGGTCCGGTATCGATGATTTCAAAGCTCATGCCGCGCCGGCGATGGCGGGTTTCGGCGATGGCGCGCAGGGTGACATTGCCTTGCTCGGTGAACTTGAAGGCGTTGCTCAGCAGATTGGACAGGATCTGGCGCAGGCGATTGGGGTCGGCGTGCAGGCTGCGCAACTCAATATCGGGGTCGCAACTGTAGTTGAAGGTTACCCCGGGTTTGCGCTCGGCATCGTGCTCGCGTGCAAGTTTGTCCAGAAATTCCGGGATCACAATCTGGCTTCGTTTTAACCGCACCTCGCCGGAATCAATTTTTTGGGTGTCCAGAATGTCGTTGATCATGGTCAACAGGTGCTTGCCGTTGCGGGCAATGGTGTTGAGTGCGTCCCGGTGCCGGGGCTCGAGCTGATCGCCGATGCGTTCAATCAAACGCTCTGAAAAGCCGTTGATGGCATTCAGTGGAGTGCGCAATTCATGCGACATGTTCGCCAGAAACCGGCTCTTGATCATACTGCTTTGTTCCGCTTCGGCCTGAGCCTGCAGTGCGGCTTCTTTGGCGGCTTCCAGGTCTGCGGTCCGATCGCGCACCCGGCGCTCAAGGTCTTCATTCATTTGCTGGATTTTTTCTTCGAACGCGACCTGCTCCGATATGTCTACATGCGTGCCCACCAGGCGCACTGGGTTGCCTTGCTGATCGCGCACGGCAAACGCTCGGGATAACACATGAACATAGTGGCCATCCTTGTGTCGCAACCGCAAGGTGATGCGATAACTGTTGGCTTTACCGGCGAGGTAGTTCTCTATGGCTTTGTTGGCCCGGTCCACGTCGTCGGGGTGCAAGAGTTCGAGGAAGCTACTGACCGTCTGACTGTGCTCAGTTTGATCCCGGCCCAACATGGAAAACCAGCGAGGAGAATAAAACACTTCGTCGCTGGCCAGGTTCCAATCCCACAGGCCGTCATTGGCGCCTTCGAGCGCGTAGTTCAGACGCGATTCGCTGTGGGCGAGTGCCTGCTCCCGCTCCATGAGTTTTCGGTGCAAAGTATCAAAGGTGGTGGCCAGTTCCTGCACTTCCGACAAATCGGTGTGCTGGTTAACCGGAATCGGGCGGCCCTGGCCCATCGCCTGCACGTCGTTGTTGAGGGCTTCGATGGGGCGGGCAATCTGGCGGGTCATGAGCCAGGCCATGGCGCTGCCTAACGTTAGCGTCGCGATCAGCAACCACAGGTAGTCGGTTTTGAGTTGGCGCAGGGGCGACAGCAACTCTTCCTGGCTGACCACAACGCCCAACATGTAACCGCTGTTCGGGATGGTTTTGTGTAACAGGTAGTAGTGGCTATCGCTCTGCCCCACACTGAATCGGGTTACCTGTACCAAAGGGTTGTCGCTCTGATCCGGCAGCGCGTCAAACTCTGGAATATTTTCATCCCGGATATTGGAGATGAGCGATAGCGCCTGACCTTGTGCGCCAGTAATGGCCTGGCCGTTTTCATCTTGCATTCTGCGGACGATCTTACTGCTGTTCCAGTGGTACCAGTAGTTGCCGTCCCGATCTGTCAGTAGCATGCGGGTGGGCCAATCGAATTCGCTGAAGTGATCCTGCTGCAATGTGTGGATAAACCGTTCAAGACTACGCCATTGAGTGGATGCGCCCAGCAGCCCCTGAACCTTGCCCTGGTTGTCCAGCAGGGTGCGGGCGATCACGATTTGCCGGACGCCCGTGGTGTAAGAGATCATTGGTTGTGAAACGTAAAAGCGCGCTTCGGCACCATGGTTATTGGCCACGGTGGCCTGCCAATAGTCGCGCTGGTTGATGCGGTGTAAGGGTGCCTGCGGATCCGCGTCGTCCAGGCTGAGTAAGCCGCCCTGGTGCGGGTTGCCGCCTGCCGTATTGTAGAAAGTGCCATCGGGTAGCCCGACAATAAATTTTTCAAACCGGTTGGGATAGCGGGCAATCAGTTGTTTGAGCGGAGGCAGGAACACCTCTGGCTGCATGCCATCGAACAAGCGGGACTCTGCCAGCAAATCCAGTAGCTGTTGGGTGGACAATAATTCGGCGTGCAGCCGATGGCCGCTGAGTGCCAAAGCCGATTGTACGCTTCGGAGCGCGTTGCGTTCAGCGCTGGCGCTCGACCATTGCAGCGAGACGTACACAGCCCCTGTGACGCTCACCAGCAATAGTCCACTGAACAACATACTCAGCTTGTGCTTGATCTTCACCTGAACCTGCTATAAACCGGGCTCCGGTTGGCCTGTGCTCAGCCGGCGCGCTATGATGGCGGAAATCCATGGTTTTCAGTCTAGCAGGCTGTCCGGAATCTACCTGTCAATGTCAGTGGCCGGCCTGTAATGAGACAGACCCAGCCTGGTCTTTGCCCGTTATCCGGTTTTCTAGCAATTAAGGATGATCAGTATTAATGACCGATATTCATGATCTCAGTCTGCTTTTGCGTGCCCGCACCCCGCTCATTGTATTGGAAACCCATGATGAACTACGCGCGCTCGACGCATTGCAGCGGGCGGTGGAAGATACCGGACAGAGCGAGCGCGGGCGCGTGCGCAGCCGGCCTTTGTACCGCTGGACCATCAGTGATGGGCTGGTCCGTGCGGGATTTGGTGAGCCCGAGCCGGGTAACGAAGCACACCAGGAGCCGGACGAGGTGCTTCGCCATCTGCGGAGTGTGCGCTCGCCGGCGGTGGTCGCGCTGTGTGATTTCCACCCATACCTGGAAGGCAATCCGAAAATTGTACGCCTGCTCAAGGATATCGCGCTGGCGCAGAGTCAGGCACGGCACACGCTGGTGTTGATCAGCCACGCCATGAAGCTGCCTGCGGAGTTGTCGCGCTTGTCGGCGCGGGTCAGCCTGGCGCTACCGGGCGAAGAAGAAATCATGACCATCATCCGCGAAGAAGCGCGTGCCTTGTCTGCCCAGGGGCGAAAAGTACGGGCCGATAATCAGACGCTGGCGCGCATGGTGCACAATCTGAAAGGGCTTTCCTATGCGGACGTGCGGGCGCTGGTGCGCTCTGCCATTATGGATGACCACGCCATTACCGAATCCGACTTGCCGGCGGTTAATAAAGCTAAATTTGAATTGCTGGATCTGGAAGGCGTGGTAAGTTTTGAATTTGAAACCGCCAATTTTGCCGACGTGGGTGGGCTTGGGCGGTTCAAGGACTGGTTGGCTAATCGGCGCGATGCCTTTACCGACAATTCCCTCAAAGATAAACCCAAAGGCGTGATGCTTTTAGGTGTGCAGGGCTCGGGTAAAAGCCTGGCGGCAAAAGCCGTGGCAGGTCTTTGGGGGTTACCTTTATTGCGGTTGGATTTTGGCGCTCTCTATAACAAATACCACGGCGAATCGGAGCGCAACCTACGCGAGTCCCTGCAACTGGCCGAGCGCATGGCGCCCTGTGTATTGTGGATGGATGAAATCGAAAAAGGTTTGGCCAATGATGGCAGCGACAGCGGTACCAGCAAGCGTTTATTGGGCAGCCTGTTGACCTGGCAGGCCGAACGCAAGCAGCCGGTGTTTGTGGTCGCCACTGCCAATGATATTTCCGCGCTGCCACCGGAGTTGTTGCGCAAAGGTCGTCTGGATGAAATCTTTTTTGTGGATTTGCCCAGTGAAAAAGTGCGCGAAGATATTTTCGCCATTCACCTGAAGTCGCGCGGGCTGGACCGTCTGGTGATTCAGGGGCCATTGTTGGCCGCGGCGGCGGAGGGTTTTTCTGGTGCAGAAATTGAACAAGCCATCGTCGCCGCCATTTACTCCTCCCGCGCCAAGGGTGAAGACTGTGGCGTGCAACAAATTCTCAAAGAACTCGCCTCCACCAACCCGCTGAGTGTGGTGATGGCCGAAAAAATCGCCAGCCTGCGCGCCTGGGCACAAGAGCGCTGTGTGATGGCGGATTAAACTGAACACCAAGGGGTCTGGTCCGACCGAGTCAGACCCCTTGGTACTTTGGTTAGTCCGGGTACACGCGCTTCCAATCCTGTTTCATATCGATGCGGGTCCATCCATTCGGTTCGATCAGATCCAGCGCTTGGTCCAGTTTGCCGACGTGCGACTTGCGGTCGTAGGCGGATTCTCGTGCGTTGTCCGTGTGGTGCACGATAGCGGCGAAGCGTGGACCGTTGCCGGCACTGGTCCACTGCAGCATGGCCAGGTCACCATCAGAATTGCCGAAGGCCATGAGCGGACGTTGGCCGATGATGTGGTGAATGGCCACGGGCTTGCCGCCTTTGTCGTTGACAAATTCCAGAGCAGGCTCGCGCATGAGCACTGGTGTATTCCCTTGCATGACAAATTGTGTGGCGATGCGACTGCCAATCACCTGCGGTGGTGCCACACCGTATACGCGCTCGGTCCAGGCGCGCATGAAGTCCACACCACCGCCGGATACGATGTAAACCGTAAATCCGTTGGCGCGCAGATAATTCATCAGTTCCAACATGGGTTGAAACACCATGGCGGTGTACAACTTGCCGGTAGCGGGGTGCTTGGCTGAACTGATCCACTGGCTGACCGACGCGCGGAATTCGTCGGTGCTCATGCCGCTGTGGGTGGCCATCATCATTTCAATCAGGGCTTTTTCGCCACCGGCCAGCGCCGACTCTAAATCACCTCTCAACACTGATGCGAAGGGTTCCTGGTTTTGCCACTCAGGGTGTTGGGGCGCCATGATTCTGATCTGATCAAAAATATAAAACGCCTGAAAATACAGCGGGGTTTCGCTCCACAGGGTGCCGTCGTTATCAAATACGGCAATGCGGTCTTTCTCAGGTACGTAAGTGGCTGCGCCTTTTTGAGTTGTTTTCGTCACAAAGTCGGTTATTGCCTGTTTGGTATTTCCGTCATGCCACGAAGGCAATGGATCTTGCGGTTTACACCCCAGGCTGACAAAAAATACCAATAGCACAAGCATTGCGCTGATTCTGGTTTTCATTCTGGACTCCTGTAAAAAGCAAAACAGCCAGGCAGTGCTGGCTGTTTATTGATTAACGTTTGCAGTGCCGAATCAGTTGGAACCCATATTGGAACGCAGCTGCTCTTCAATTTTGCTCAGGTTAAATGAACCGGGCGTTTGCGCCGGCGGGTATTCTTTCATGGACTGAAGGAACTTCGCCGCCAGCCCCTGAATGGGCACGATCACGTAAGGCCGATCCAGAAACCAGTCTTCGTAGGTGTTTGAATTGTGTTGCGATTTCTCAAACGGATCGCGACGCAAGTTGAACAGCAGTGGTACACGCAATTCCACAAAGGGTTCACGCCACACACCAAAACGCTGACCGCGGTTTTCCAGGAAAACCACTTTCCAGTCGTCGTAGCGTGCCGCCACCACCTGGCCATCATCGTTTACGTACCAGAATTCGTGGCGGGGGGATTCTTTGACTTTGCCGGTCAGGTAATCCAGCTGATTGTAACCGTCCAGGTGGGCCTTGTACGTGCGGCCATTGATCTTGGTGCCTTTTAACAAGCGCTGTTTGACCGTGGTGTCACCCGCGGCCGCGGCAAAGGTGGTTAGCCAATCTTCGTGCGAGACAATGCCATTCAACGTTTTACCGGCCGGGAATTTGCCGGGCCAGCGCACAAAGGTGGGCACGCGGTAGGCGCCTTCCCAGTTGGAGTTTTTCTCGCCCCGGAAAGGTGTTGTGCCCGCATCGGGCCAGGTGTTGTAGTGTGGACCGTTATCGGTGGAATACATCACCAGGGTGTTGTCGGCAATCTTCAGCTCATCCAGCAGTTTCAGGAACTGGCCGATGTGCAGGTCGTGCTCCACCATGCCATCGCTGTACTCGTCCTGCCCGGAAATACCGCGGTGTTCTTCTTTCACGTGGGTGCGGAAGTGCATGCGGGTGCCGTTCCACCATACAAACCAGGGCTTGCCGGCTTTGTGTTGTTCGCGGATAAATTCCATGGCGCGCTTTGACGATTCATCATCGATGGTCTCCATGCGCTTTTTAGTGAGCGGGCCTGTGTCTTTAACCTTTTGACCACCTTTCCCATCGGCCCACGAATGCATCACGCCGCGCGGCCCGAATTGCTGTTTGAAGGTTTTGCCGTTGGCCAGCACCATGTCGCCGGGGTAGTCGCGGTTTTCGGGCTCTTCTTCCGCATTCAGGTGATACAGATTGCCGAAGAACTCATCAAACCCATGCATGGTGGGCAGGTGTTCATCGCGGTCGCCCTGATGGTTTTTGCCGAACTGACCGGTGGCGTAGCCCAGCTCTTTCATTACCGAGGCCATGGTCACGGCCGATGCGGGCCAGCCTTCTTTGGCGCCCGGCAAGCCCACTTTGGTCATGCCGCTGCGCACAGGTACCGAGCCGCCGATAAACGCCGCGCGCCCGGCGGTGCAGCTTTGCTGCGCGTAATAATCGGTAAATGAAAGCCCTTCATTGGCGATGCGATCGATATTGGGGGTGTGGTAACCCATCATGCCGCGGTTGTTGTGGCTGATGTTCCAGGTGCCGATATCGTCGCCCCAGATCACCAGAATGTTGGGTTTGGGGCCGGCGTTGCTTTCTTCTGCGGCTGTGCAGGAAATAGACAGAGCAACCAGCAGGCTGGCGCCAAGCCAATTCAGTCTTCGTAACAATGAACGTTGCATTATGCGTCCTCTCTAATGCATGGATAGGAGATACCGCGCGGGCTTATAGTTGCCGTGATCCTAAGGGTATCGGGGCCATTGTAGAGGATTTGTGTTACGGAATGTGGAGCTGAGTGGTGTTGCGTTGCCTGGTTTGTTGATTTGGGTGCCAAAAGTTGCTGGGGTTGACCGGTTTCGGGTCGAACTGGCTAGATGGAAAAGACTAAATGGAGTTACTGTCTGGGGATTAAGTGCCAGGGGACATGTCCCACCGAGTCCCGTGTACGGGTTCAGACTCCCCCACACCAAAGCATGAAGCACTTGCGCTTCATGCTTTGGTGTGGGGGAGTCTTACTCCGGGTTTTACTTGCCTTGCTCGCGCGCGATGGCGCGGTAAGCGATGTCGTTGCGGTAGAAGCTGCCGTCCCACTCGATTTTTGCGGCGAGGTCGTAGGCGGCGCGTTGGGCTTCGCTCACGCTGTTGCCAAGCGCAGTAGCGCACAGTACGCGGCCGCCGTTGGTGACTACGCGACCTTCCACTACCTTGGTGCCAGCGTGAAAGACTTTGCCGTTATCGGACTGTGCGTCTTTCAGGCCCTTGATCACGTCGCCCTTGCGGTAGCTGCCGGGGTAACCGCCAGCGGCAATCACCACGCCCACGGCGGCGCGGTCATCCCAGTTGGCGTCGGCGCTGTCGAGGGTTTTGTCGATGGCGGCGTTACACAGCGCCACCAGGTCAGACTGCAAACGCAGCATGATGGGTTGTGTTTCCGGGTCGCCAAAACGGCAGTTGTATTCGATCACTTTGGGGTTGCCGTCGGCGTCGATCATCAGGCCGGCGTATAAGAAGCCGGTGTAGTCATTGCCTTCCGCCGCCATGCCGCGCACGGTAGGATAAATCACTTGCTCCATCACCTTATTGTGCACGTCTGCCGTCACCACAGGTGCGGGAGAGTAGGCACCCATGCCGCCGGTGTTGGGGCCGGTGTCGCCGTCGCCCACGCGTTTGTGGTCCTGGCTGGTGGCCATGGGCAGCACGTTTTTGCCGTCCACAATCACAATGAACGACGCTTCTTCGCCGGTGAGGAATTCTTCAATGACTACGCGGCAGCCAGCGTCGCCAAAGGCATTGCCGGAGAGCATGTCGCGCACGGCGTCTTCTGCCTGCTCCAGTGTCTCGGCCACTATCACGCCTTTGCCCGCAGCCAGGCCATCGGCTTTCACCACGATGGGGGCACCTTTCTCGCGCAGGTAGGTGAGTGCGGGTTCCACTTCGGTGAAGTTCTGGTATTCCGCGGTGGGAATTTTGTGACGGGCGAGAAAATCTTTGGTAAAGGCTTTGGAGCCTTCCAATTGCGCGGCACCTTTGCTGGGACCGAAACAACGTAAGCCCTGCTCGGTAAAATAATCCACCACACCTTCTACCAGCGGCGCTTCCGGACCCACTATGGTGAGCTGCACATTGTTGGATTTGGCAAAGGTCGCCAGCTTCTGGAATTCCATCACGTCGATGGCCACGTTTTCCAGCTTGGGTTCAGTCTCGGTACCGGCATTGCCTGGCGCCACAAACACTTTTTCCACGGCCGGATTCTGCGCCGCCTTCCAGGCCAGCGCATGCTCACGCCCACCGGAACCAATCACTAAAATATTCATAATTGTTTTCTCGTTACTAGAGCGTTTAGCTAATTTGAATTAAAAACCTCGGATTTTTCGTGCTGGCCAGGAGGCACTGCGCACAAGGCGGGCGCGTACATTGAGTACGCAACCAACTGAGCACAGCGCCGACGCCGCCAGCGCCGCAAAGGCGCGCTTTTAACCAAATTAGTGGCGGAAATGTCGGGTGCTGGTAAACACCATCGCCAACCCATGCTCATCCGCCGCCGCAATCACTTCCTCATCGCGCATGGAACCGCCGGGCTGAATCACCGCGGCAATACCCGCCGCTGCGGCATTGTCGATGCCGTCGCGGAAGGGGAAGAAGGCGTCGGACGCCATCACGCTGCCGGGCACTGCCAGACCGGCGTGCTCGGCTTTGATGCCCGCAATACGGGCGGAGTTCACGCGGCTCATCTGGCCGGCACCCACACCCACGGTAGCATTGGCTTTGCCGTACACAATGGCATTGGATTTTACCATCATGGCCACTTTCCAGGTGAACAACAGATCTCGCATTTCCTCTTCGGTGGGCACGCGCTTGGTGACCACTTTCAGATCGCTCTGGGTGATGGTGTCCACATCGCGGTCCTGCACCAACAGGCCACCGGATACGCGTTTGAAGTCCAGCGCAGCCAGACCGTTGGCCTGCGCATTGCTCCAGCTGCCACAGGCCAGCAGGCGCACGTTCTTCTTGGCGCTCACGGCTTCAACGGCGTCTGCCGCGATGCTGGGCGCGATGATTACTTCCACGAATTGCTTGTCCACAATCGCCTTGGCGGTGGCGGCGTCAAGCTCGCGGTTGAACGCAATAATACCGCCGAACGCCGATTCCGGATCGGTGGCAAAGGCGCGCTCGTAAGCCGCCAGAATAGAATCGGCACTGGCCACACCGCAGGGGTTGGCGTGCTTCACAATCACACAGGTGGGCGCGTCAAACAATTTGACGGTTTCAAGTGCAGCGTCGGTGTCGGCAATGTTGTTGTAGGACAATTCCTTGCCCTGCAATTGCGTTGCCGTGGCAATGGTGCCGGCGGCGGGATTTTTTTCCACGTAGAAGGCACTTTTCTGGTGGCTGTTTTCGCCGTAGCGCAGTTCCTGCACTTTGTTGAACTGGGTGTTGAAGGTGCGCGGGAAATGCTCGCTGCCACCCTCGACCAAACGACCGAAGTAATTGGCGATGGCGCCATCATAGGCAGCCGTGTGCTCGTAGGCTTTAATGGCCAGGTCGAAACGGGTTTTCAGACTGGTGGCGCCATTGTTGCCGGCCATTTCCGCCAGAATGTGCGCATAGTCGCTTGCATTCACCACAATGTTCACGTGCGCGTGGTTTTTGGCCGCGGCGCGCACCATGGTGGGACCACCGATGTCGATATTTTCCACCGCGTCGGCCAGTGAACAGCCTTCTTTGGCCACTGTCTGTTCAAACGGGTAGAGGTTCACCACCACCATGTCGATGGGTTTGATGCCGTGTTCGCTCATCACCTGCTCGTCGGTGCCGCGACGGCCCAGAATGCCGCCGTGTACTTTCGGGTGCAGGGTTTTTACCCGGCCATCCATCATCTCCGGGAAGCCGGTGTAATCCGACACTTCCACGGCGGGAATCTGGTTGTCTTTCAGCAGCTTGTAGGTGCCGCCAGTGGAAAGGATTTCCACGCCCTGGGCGTGCAGCCCCTGCGCGAATTCCACTATGCCGGTTTTGTCAGACACGCTGATCAGTGCGCGTTTAACCTGAACGAAATCAGAGCTCATGGTGTTGTCCTGAATATTGATAGCTAAAAACGTTAAATCAAAATTCCGTAAAACAAAAAGGGGTGTAACCACCCCTTCTCGTGCGCCGGCTGTAAATTACAGCAGGCCGTATTGCTTCAGTTTCTTGCGCAGGGTGCCACGGTTCAGCCCCAGCACCTGAGCGGCCTTGGTCTGGTTGTGGCGGGTATATTTCAACACCACTTCCAGCATGGGCGCTTCTACCTCAGCCATCACCATGTCGTAGACATTGGTGACGGGCTGCCCATCCAGGTTGCGGAAATAATTTTCCATTGCCTGGTCTACGCAATCACGCAGTGATTGATTTGCACTGATACCCGAGAAATTGTCTACCACAGTTTCTTTGGCGGGTGCCTCTGCCATAAAAGGTTCCAGTGTATTCATGCCGCTTTATCCTCTTTCAATCTCAGCTGTTCAAAAAAATTCTGAACGCTGGCATGTTGCTGTTTTGCACACTCTATCTGGTTGAAGGTTTTCCGAAACGCCGCCTCTTCGGGCAACGTTTTCAGGTACCACCCCACGTGTTTGCGGGCGATACGGGGCCCCATCGTTTCCCCATAAAACTGATGGAGGTGAGCCATGTGCTCGCACAAAATTGCTTGCACCTGCTCCAAACCGGGTTCACGCAAGGTGTCACCGGTTTGTAAAAAATGGTTGATAGCCTCAAAAATCCAAGGCTTGCCTTGCGCCGCGCGGCCAATCATCACGGCGGCTGCGCCGGTGTAGTCCAGCACCTGTTTGGCTTGCTGCGCGCTGGTGATATCCCCATTGGCCAGCACCGGAATCTGTACCGCCTGACAAATGCTGGCGATAGTGTCGTACTCTGCCTGGCCTTTGAAGGCGCAGGCCCGGGTGCGACCGTGTACGGCCAGCGCAGCAATGCCCGCATCTTCGGCAATGCGGGCAATGGTGGTGCCATTGCGCGCGTCCACGCTGGGGCCGGTGCGGATTTTCAGGGTAACCGGCACATCCACGGCCCTGACCACCGCGTGCAGTATCTCGGCTACCAGGGCTTCGTCGGCAAGCAATGCAGAACCGGCCGCTTTCTTACATACCTTTTTCGCCGGGCAACCCATGTTGATGTCGATGATTTCGGCACCCTGATCGGCGTTGAATCGCGCCGCCTCGGCCAGCATCAGAGCGTCGCCGCCGGCGATCTGCACCGCGCGCGGGCTGGCTTCAGCATCGTGCACCAGGCGCAAACGGGATTTGCGCGACTGGTACAGGCTCACGTCGCTGGTGACCATCTCGCTGGCGGCGAGCCCTGCACCAAAACGCAGACACAGTCGCCGGAACGGCAAATCGGTCACACCGGCCATGGGTGCAAGCACCGCTTGGCTATCGATGATGTGATGGCCGATTGTAAACAAGTGAACACCCTGGTCTTGCGTGAGTTGGAGCGGCCTCCGGGGCATATTTACGCCTTGGGGCCTCCCGAAAAAGGGCAGCTATGATACCCGCACGAGGGTGCGGGTTAAAAGCAGAAAATGCGCAAAATGGCGAAATTTTGATCTGGTTTTTTGCCGGGATTTATGCTTGCCGACCGGCCCTAGGGGCCGGTGCCGGCTCAGGGCACGATATGGGCGCTGTAATTCACCGCCTCGGGGCCCGGATCGAGAATTTCCAGCTCGATATGAATGGGCTGATTGCTGGGCATGATGGTCTGGCCGGCCAGTTCGCCACCCAGGTATTCACGCGGTGTGAATCGCCGGCTTGCCACAGGCTTGCCCTGCAGGTCGGAAAACTGGATCTGCAGGCGCGGGAAGGGCTGCTGGAATGCCGCTTTGTTCAGCAGCACCGCATCGATCAGCAGCGCGTCTTTCAGGCGTGGGTGCGAGCGCACCACCAGGTTGGAGGCCAGCACCTTTTCTGGCTGGCTCATGGGGGGCAAATCGCAGCCCAGAAGAGGACAAAACGCCTGGTAATACGGGCGGGTGGCCTCTGCCCGGCCCCAGGTGTCGATATTGTGTGCGCCCAGCTGCACAATGAAGGCAAGCAGCGCTGCAAACGATAAACCACCCCAGAGCAGGCGCTGAGGCCAGGGCGAGGACTCCACGTGAAAACCCAGCTCCAGCGGCTCCAGTTCGATGGCGCGCAGGGCTTCACGCTTTTCCCGCTGGTGCTCGTCTTCACCGCCGATTTCTTCCATGGCGGTAAACAGGGGTTCACGCGTGGGCTCCGGCTCGTCGTCATCTTCCAGACTGAACAGGTTGCGGCGGGGCGGCTCTGGTTCCTCTTCTTCAACAGCCTTGTGCTGGCCGGTGGTGCGGAAGGTGTCGCCGAGGGCGGCTTCGAGATCTTCATCGGTTAATGCCGAAAAGGTCCCGGTGGTGGCGCGGGAATACTCCTGCTTTTCTGCTGCAGAGCGGGCCTCCCGGTTATCGTCCTCGGCTTCTTCCAGAATATTCAGCGCCCAGGATTCGTCCACATTGTCCGGTTCGTCCTCGGGCTCTTCTTTCAGGTTACGTTCAAACAGCGACGTGGTGGCAGGGGTTTTCTTACCCTTGCGTTCGTAAATGTCGAAAAAGCTTTCCGACAACTCACCGGTACGGTCTTCATCTTTCTCGTCGTACAGGTCGTCGTGAATGAGCTGGTCGTCGTCCCACTCCGCTTCATCATCAATGGCTTGCTGGTTGAATTGCAGGCTGCCGGCTTTGGCGGACGCCTCGGGGCCTTTGCTCGCCGGTTTCGCCTGTGTTATGGGTTTGGCCGCTGGCTTCGCCGGTGCTGCTGGCTTGGGCGCCGCTGTGGCGGCGGACTTGGTCTGGGCTCCGGCGGCTTTGGCTTGCGCGGGTTTCGCAGCTGCCGGTGTTGCGCTGGCTTGCGCTGCAGCGGGTTTGGTCGTGGCTGCGGCTTTTGGGGCAGCTTTTACCAGGTGATCGGTTGCACGGAAAATCTGCAGGCAGGAGCCGCAGCGCACAGCACCCTTGGCACGATCCAGTTGTGCCTGGGTAATGCGAAATGACGTGCTGCACTGGGGGCAGCGGGTCACGAGATGGGTCATGAGCTTGAGCTTCCTTTTAGGCTCCGGGTACAACCTGCGCAAGGCCTTGTTGGCCCTTTATTCTATCGGGCATTGGTGTGAGCAGAGTTTAGTCGTTCGTGGAAATAAGGTAAATCGTGCCATTAGTTTACGGACGGCGCCGCCTGCAGGGCAGCCCCTGTCAGGCGGGTGGCCGGTTTATCGCCGTAAAATCGGCAATGGCTCACATTTTTAACCCGGTCAGCCGCACCCATTCTTCTTTTTGAGCCACAGGGTCGAAACGGAAATCCGGGTAGGCTGCCATCACCGTTTCGGCCTGGCTGGCGAGAATCCCCGACAAACACAATTGACCGCCGGTGCGCACCTGGCGGCTCAGCAGTGGTGCAAGCTCCACCAAAGGGCCAGCCAGAATGTTGGCCAGCATGATGTCGACCTCGGTTTCCGGTGCATCGGCCGGCAAATAGACAGGCATGGCATTTGCCAGTAACTGGTTTCGGGCGGCGTTGTCGCGGGTTGCCAGCAGTGCTTGTGGATCGATATCAACGCCCACCACTTGGTCGGCGCCCAGCAGCAGCGCGGCAATTCCCAGGATGCCGGAGCCACAACCGAAATCCACCAGGGTCTTACCCGCTAATGGCTGCCCGTCCAGCCACTGCAGGCACAGAAAGGTCGTGGGGTGTGTGCCGGTGCCAAAGGCCAGGCCGGGATCCAGCATCAGGTTTACGGCCGCGGCCTCGGGCGGTTGCTTCCAACTCGGGCAGATCCAAAGGCGCCCGCCACATTGGATGGGGTGGAAGTTATCCATCCATTCGCGCTCCCAGTCCTTGTCTTCCAGTTGTTCCCACTTGACCTGCAAAGGCGCGGCAGGCAGCTGACTGAGCAGCATCAGGCTGATGGCATCGGTATTCACGTCGGCATCGTATAAACCGGTAATGCGCGTGGCATCCCACAAGGGGGTCTCGCCCAATGCGGGTTCCAGGATGGGTTGATCGGCATCGTCCTGCAGGGTGACAGAAACCGCCCCGGTATCCATCAGCGCGTCTTCGATAGCGGGGGCCTGATCCCGGTTACTGTGGATGATAAGCTGCAGCCAGGGCATGGAGACCTCATGGGTAAAAACCGCGAGTATAACCCAGGCAGTGAAATAGGTGCGTTGGCAAATGGCTTGCCCTTGGCAGGCAGGAGTCATTTCTATAACCTGCAGTCATGCTGCGAAGACGGCACGCTACCGCTCCGGCGGGAAGCCAAACGATAAACGGACGAGCGAATTCAAGCGATGAAAGATAGCAGGCCAACCTCTCTGGACATAGCCTACCGGGCGGGCGTATCCCAATCTACCGTATCCCGCGCCCTGCGAGACAGCCCGCTGGTGAGTCTGGAGACGCGTGAAAAAATCAAAGCCATCGCACGCGAGCTCAACTACAAGGTCGACAAGGCCGCCAGTAATCTGCGGGCCAAATCCAGCCGCACGCTGGCGTTGCTGATTCGCGAAGACCCCACCACCGATGAGTCGCATATCAACCCCTTCTTTCTGTCCATGCTGGGCTCCATCACCCGGGCTACTGCCGCGCGTGGTTACGATCTGCTGGTTACGTTCCAGCAGCAAAGCGACGACTGGCATCGGGATTTTGAAGACAGTCACCGCGCCGACGGGCTGATTCTCTTGGGTTACGGCGCATACGATTCCTATGTGGAACGCTTGCGACACCTGTTGGAAGAAGGTGCGCATTTTATTTCCTGGGGCGCCGTGCATTCCAATCAGCCCGGTTGCTCCATTGGTTGCGACAATGAAGCCGGTGGTTACCTCGCAGGTCAGCACCTGCTTGGTTTGGGGCGTCGCAGGATCGCCTTCGTTGGAGATACCTCTGACAACAGCCCGGAATTCAGCGGGCGTTATCGTGGCTTTTGTCGCGCGCTGCAGGAGCATGGTTTAAGTCACTCGCCTGAATTGTTGGTGGCGGCTGAAACCATCGAGACGCTCGGCTACGAAGCCGTAGAAAAACTGTTGGAAAAAAACGTCGCGTTTGATGCAATTTTTGCCGCCAGCGACCTGATTGCCATTGGCGCCATACGGGCGCTGCAAAAGCGGGGAATGGCAGTGGGGGCGTCAGTCAGCGTGGTGGGCTTTGACGACATACAGTCTGCCGCCTATATCACTCCCTCGCTCACCACAATTCGACAGGACACCAACCTCGCCGGCGCAATGCTGGTAGAGAATCTGCTCCGGATTGTGGCCGGCGAAGCGGTGGGATCAACGCTGTTGGAGCCGAAATTGATTGTGCGGGAAAGCTGCGGAGCGGCGTGAGCCGTTGGCTTTCTTGTTCGCACCAGCGTTAAAAATTTTCTAAAGGGCTAATGACGCCCTGGCCACCCCGGTTTATTACGTGGGTATAAATTTCAGTTGTCTTTACATCGCTGTGTCCAAGCTGGCTTTGTACCGTACGGATGTCGGCACCGCGTTCCAACAGATGGGTTGCAAAAGAATGGCGAAGGCTATGGCAGGTTGCGTGTTTGACGATACCGGCGGCTCTCACCGCCTGCTTCACAGCCCGTTGCGGTACAGATTCCACAATGTGATGGCGCCGTTTTTTGCCTGAGCGTGGGTCCTGGCTCCAGCGTTCTGCCGGGAAAAGATATTGCCAGCCCAGCTCAAAGGGGGCATTTGGGTACTTGCGCTCAAGAGCATAAGGCAAAAATACACCATCCCATTGCTCATTGGCTTTGTCCTCCATAAATAATCCGCGGACTTTTACTATCTGCGCCTTCAATTGTTCAACAAGCGCTGGCGACAGGGTTGTTATGCGTGACTTTCTTCCCTTTCCATCGCGCACATAAACGCTCAGCCTGTCTAGGTCGACATCTTGTACCCTCAGGCGTACCACTTCCATAACACGCAATCCGGAGCCGTACATTAACCCTGCGGCCAGCCGCATGGGCCCGGACAAGGTATCAAACAGCTGCGCAATTTCCATATGGGTTAGTACAACCGGCAGTTTCTTTGGGCCCTTGGCTTTATGGAAGTCAGAAAAATCTCCCGGCTCGCGCTTAAGTACTTGCTTGTACATAAATACTAGGGCATTCAATGCGGTTTTCTGTGTGTTCGGACTCACGGTTCTGTTAAGCGCCAAATGGTTTAAAAATGCTCGTATATCTTCCGAATCGCCAATGGCCTCTTTATGCTTGTAAGCGTGAAACCGGATAAACGCGTTGGCCCAATAGAGGTAGGTATGCTCTGTGCGCATACTGTAATGCTTCAATTGAATCGCCCGACGTAATTCTGCGAGGAAGGGAGACTTCACCTTCAAATACCTTTTAGTGGTGCTGTTTATTTGTACAGTATCGCGGGGCTGGCGGGGATTTCAAGGATATGTGGCGTCTAGGCATATATCTTGGCGTTTAAATCTTCGTTAATTAACTAACCTATTGTTTTTAATGCTATTTTTGGTGTGTACTTCAGTGTCAGTTGGAAGATATGTGCCTTGGGGGCGCGATTAATCACGCTCAATATTGACCAAGGTCTGTAACTTGTTGATTATTGGAAAGTTTTAAAACTTCCGGAATGACTGCAAGGTGGATATGTGCCTCTGGGGCGCATTTAATCGCGCCTCTCAGTCACTGATTAAGACTGTTAAGTGTGCTCGGCTTTTTTAAATTGTCTGCCAGCATCAAGTAAGGCAGTAAAATCGAAGTATCCGGTATCAGGGAATGTGCCGCGTCAATATCGCAGTTTCTCCCGGTGCCAAAAAGCAGCCTCCAGGTGCAGCTAGTTCGTAGCATCTTTCGGCGCAATATTTAGGTTCCGCAGGCTCAGCCAATTGTGGCATTCTTGCGGTCAACATAACCAAGTTGTGGCTCCGCTTGCGCTTCGCAACGCGTTTCAAAGCAGCAAAGCGTGTCGCAACTTAACAAGCCAAGGCACCCGACCCAAAACGCTATGCGCGTTTTGGCCGGGTGCTTGGGGCGTTATGCAATTTGAATGAATAAACTAAGAAGCTATGGTTTAGTTAGTATCGCTGCATCGCTAGCATTCTTCGCTCTCGGGTTGCTTACCCATACTTTTGAAGCCGTCCCTGGCAAGATTGTTGTTTCGAAGGAAGTGTTCGGGTCTGCTGGTGGTGGCTCTTCTACCTATAAGAGTCCGATTTTATCTGGCAATGAATCTCCTACCGCATCATGGGTTTCAGTAGAGTACAGATACATATTAAATGGCAATGAGCATAACTCACGTATGATAGGGTTTTACTTGCCAGTAAACCTAAATATGCAATCACTTGAAAACGGACAAGCCGTTACTGTTTACTTGGCACCATTCAATTTGGTCTCAGTATTGAAGCGTGGCGCAGATTGGAGAATTGTTTTAGCACTATTTGGTCTTGGTATATGCCTGCTAATATTTTATGAATGGGCAATAAAAGCGAGAAGAGAAAATGCATAACAATCGCAACCAAACCGGCCTATCGGCCTCGACTCGCTACGCTCGCGTTTGTTGCGGGCGTTATTGAGCCTTTATTAATTTAGGGGTTGGCAAGAAAGGATTGGATTCAGATGCGTGCCACATTTCGGCGCGCCAGCATCAAGGAGTGTGCTGTCATCAGCATTGCAGTTTCGTTCCTGGTGCCAGTAGTTAGGCCCAATAGCCGGGTCGTACGGCACGCAGTAGTGTGGTGTGCCACTAAGCAAGTACAAAGCTGGGTCAAGTGCGGTATTCTTGTCCCATTGGTGGCCATAAGCTGTTAAACCTACGCTGTAGGATATTCAGTGCAAAAGGCCAATAACAAGCAAAAGCAAACCGACGCGCAAACAGCGCGCGCGGTTGTTTCGGGCGTTACATTGAAGACGTGAAATGACTATCTACTTCTATACCAAGAATGATGACTATGGAGATTTTTCTAATTTTTCCAGCCATGGAATAGAAATGGATGGTGTTTGGTGGAAAACAGTAGAGCACTATTTCCAGGCCCAGAAGTTTGAGATATCTACCTATAGGGACCAAATTCGGGAGAGCCATACTGCAAAGCAAGCTGCAGAGCTAGGTCGTAGCCGAAAAGTTCCAATCAGGTCAGATTGGGAAGAGATCAAAGACAGCATTATGGAAGAAGCAATATTAAGGAAGTTCCAAACACACGAAAGGTTAAGAGACTTACTTCTTTCCACCGGTAGCAGTGATATCGTTGAAAATGCTCCAGGTGACTATTATTGGGGCGCAGGAAAAGATGGTACCGGCTTAAATAAGCTAGGAAAAATATTGGTAAAAGTTCGTGCCAAATTGTCAATGTAACAAACGCAACCAAACCGGCCTATCGGCCTCGACTCGCTACGCTCGCGTTTGTTGCGGGCGTTAGAAGGCCAAGTTACCCACGATTAGTAGACACCCTGTATAGTTATATTAAGCTATATGGACGTGTCCTTATGGCACGCAAAAAACATCAGCATTACACCGAATAATTCTGCAAAGAAGCGATTTCTCGCTACTTATTTGGCTTTCCACCTTTTACCAGACTGTAGAGCATGGATTTCAATTTCTGCTGGTTTTGATCCGGAGGCATCATTGAAATGAAGTGCTCTGTGCGAATCCTGTACCGTTTTCTGTGAATATTACGTTTGGCCTGAAAGCTTCTGCTGTCGCGGTTCATGCGGGCTAATCCTACCAGCGAGGCTATTTCCTTTCTTTTTAGTTGGCCAAGCTCGGGTAGCTCGGTCATCAACGTGTAGGACAATACATTTCCCCCCTCCCTTTATGCTTAACATAAAACCTCGTTCCGCCGCCACTGAGCTATGCCTTCGATCGATTTGTGGAGAGCCTTATCAATTTTTTCAAATTACTTATTGTTGCCCACAACAATCTCCCTTTTTTTCTTCAGTGCAGAAATCAGCGCTTGCATCAGCCGCTTGATGCGAGGGAGGCCAATGAAGTCCGGGTGGGTCAGTACCCAGATATCCTGAAAAGGCATGTCGGGTGAGTTGTCTATCGGCGCCAGATTGGGAAAGTGGCTTGCAATGTAGTTTGCACCCCGGATCATGCCGTGGCCGTTAGCGGCAGCCTGGTGTCGGGCGGTCAGATCATCGATGCTCAAATGACAGGGTGCATCGGGATAGGGCGAGTCTGCAATCCAGGCATTGTGTTCAACCCCGGCCTGAGCGGTTATCCACTGCAGGTCCCGATGGTTCGTGTCATCAAGGTAGTCTTTACTCGCATAGTAATTTACGCCTATGGGAAACAGCCGGTGCCCAATCAGGTGGTCATCGGGTTGATTCGATACCCTGATGACCACCTGGGCCTCCGACAGGTCAAGATCCGCAAGCATGAACGACGATTCGATGGTCAGTTTAATGCCGGGATGTGCACGGCGAAATGCATTGATGTCATCGAGCAGTAGAAATTGAAGGATGGGTGGCGGCAGAGACAGCTTTATTTCGCCTGCCAGCGCAATGCGGTTCACCGCATACATGCGTTCATCTTCTGCAATCAGCTGCTCAATTTTTTCCGCTGTTTTTGCCAGCGCCACGCCCAACTCGGACAGCCGGTAATTGTTGCCTGCTTGCTCTACAATGGTGCTGGCGGACTTTTGATTGATCGAAGCGCACCTGCGTTGAACAGTGGAGTGGTTGACGCCCAGGGCTTTGGCTGCAGTACGTAAAGAGTTGCTGCGCTGTATTGCCAATAGAACCCGATAGTCATCCCAGTTGATCATTGAGCGTCCGTGTTATGAAATAAATCAGCGATAGTCGGGGTTGTGAACGGCAAAAGCGGTAATGCGCCATTCATTTTTTATTTTGTTCAGGAAATAAGTCGCGCCTACCCGGCTGAGGGTTTCGCCTTTCTCGTCGAAACGAACCGCGACGTTACTTGCCAGCGCCAGATTGCTGTCTAATAACGTAATGTCGACACTTTCCCAAGTGACCGATTTTACTCCTTTAGACTTGAGTGAGTCCAAGAAAACGGTGACTTGTCGATACATTTCATCTGACGTAACGCTCGTTGCGTCCCTTGCGGACGACATCACAACAAGATTGTCCGCATAGAGGTCAGGATTTTCGGGCAGCACACCTTGTGCAATGTAATGGTTGTATTTTCCCATGTAGCCGCTGAACAGTTTTTTTATCTCGGCTTCCGCTATGGCGGTTTGGCCATTGGTGCTGCTGTTAGCAGACAGGGGAAGCAGCATGGCCGTTAAAATTATCCCGCGCAGCAGTTGTGTGATTTTCATCTTTGATCCTTTATTTGTCGTGTTTTATGGGTGATCCTCAGGTCGAGTCTAACAATATAACCTTATGATTGGGTGGAGAGTTTTTTATCCTGCATGGTGCATATATGCACCACCTGCATTGGGGCTCACTCTGCTATTTCTGCCGGGGGTGAGCCCCGGGGGAAAGTTGGGCCACTGTGCTCAGTGAACCGCGTCTAAAGCACTTATTCGTTGCAGTGGTTTTTGTGGATCTTTGTCAGTCTGAACTGCGTCCATAAGCGCTTTTTGATCAGTCAATCGATGTGCGACTTTAATGATTCAATGACATGGACAACTGATGACGAGGCCAGCCAGCCTGCTAGGCAAAGTCATCCAGCCGGGTGCCCAGAAAGTCGGTTTCCAGGATGATGCTGAAGCGCCGTTGCGAGGGCGATCCGCGCCGCCCGCGGCGGCGCTCAGGGGCGGGGCTGCGAATGGTCAGCGCAGTCTCCGGCGCCGGTTTTAAATGCGGTTTCAGTTGTTCGTAAGCTTCGCACAGGCGCAGGTATTCATCGCTCGGGCGGCCGCCGGTGCGATCGGGGTGGTGCTGCATGGCCAACCGGCGGAACTGATGTTTTACCGTATTGGCACAGGCAGCGTCTGTTAACCCTAAAACCGAATAGTATTTTTTATGCATGCGCCTGTAGGCGCCCACCGGAGCGGCTTTGGTTTTATGACCGGTGAGCGGGGCGCAGTCTAAAAATGGCTGGCGTCTAAATCAACGTAGACTTACCAAAATGTGACGGTGTTAATGCTCGTTGTGTGGTGGCGGCATCAGCTGGTCACCGGCGGCGAGGCCTGCCAGCACTTCAATCTGTTCACCGTCGATCCGGCCGGGCTTCACAAAGCGCCGGTAAGCCTGCCCATCGGTCCACACCCACACCAGGTCGAGCTGACCGAACTGCACCAGGTAGGTGCGCGGAATCATCAGTGTCTCGGCGCTGCCGGCGGGCACTTGTAAGCGCGCGTACATGCCCGGCTGCAACTGGCTCGCATCGGTCAGGCGGGCTTTGATCAGGAAGCTGCGCGAGCCCGGATCGGCTGCCGGCACCCGCTCTTCCAGTCGGGCTTCGAGGGTTTTGTTCAGCGATGGCAACTCAACCGTGAGCGGCTGGTCCGGCGTCAAGGCCAGGGCCAGTTGTTCGCGCACCTGCGCTTCTACCCGCAGGGAATTGGGGTTGTACACGCTTAACAGGCGGGTGCCAGGGGTGGCGGTGTCGCCGGGTTCGGCAAACCGGTCTACCACTAAGCCATCGATGGGCGCGCGGATCTGGGCATAGGTAAGCGCGGTTTGCGCTTCGTTAAGCCCTTGTTCTGCGCCCGAAAGCTCCGCGCTGAGTGCATCGGCATTGGCGCGCGCGCGATCCAGATCGGCGGCCGCGAGCAGCCCTTGCGATTGCAGCTGTTCAGCGCGGGCGAGATTTTGGCGCGCTTCGGTGAGGCGCGCAGTCACTGCTTTGATTTGTTCTTGTGCCTGCCGGACTTTGGATTGCAAATCGGATTGCTCCAGCACAATCAGTAAATCGCCTTGCTTCACCCGGTCGCCAGCGCGCACTTTGATCGCATCTATGCGCGCCATGATGCGCGATGAAATTAAGGTGGCCTGCTTGGCTTCCACCGAGGCGGGCACGGCTTCATAGACCGGCTGCGGCTGGTGAGCGACCGTGTACAAATCTGCTGGCGCCGGTACCGAGGCGTCGTTCAGGCCGGGCGCGATTTTACTGTCGAAGGCGCCCGCCAACCAGGCCACGGCTAGCAACAGAAACACAATGGCGGCTGCGGGCAGGGCCAGTGCGTGCAGCAGGCTGCGTTGGGGTGTCTGTGTATCAGTCATGGGCGTGCTCCGAATTGCCAAAGACCAGCAGGTAAACCACCGGTACCACAATCAAGGTGAATAAGGTTGAGGCGATAATGCCGAAAATAATGGCGAGCGCGAGGCCGGAAAAAACCGGGTCGAGAGTAATCACTAAATTGCCCAGCAACGTGGTGCCTGCGGTGAGCAATACCGGCCGCATGCGCACGCTGCCGGCGGCAATCAGTGCATCGCGAATACTGTTGCCGGCGGCGCGTGCCTGTGTAATGAATTCCACCAGTATCAGGGAGTTGCGCACCACAATGCCGGCCAGAGCAATCATGCCGATCATGGCGGTGGCGGTGAACAACACTGGCTCTGGGCTACCTGCGATTACCCGTTCACCCCATTGGTTCAGGAACCAGAAGCCCGGCATGATGCCGATAATGGTGAGCGGAATGGCCGACATGATGATGAGCGACAGGGCGGTTGAGGCTGTTTGCATGCGCAGCACCACAAAGATGGCCGCCAGAGCGAATGCAAACGCCAGGCCCATATCGCGGAACACATCTTTGGTGATGCGCCATTCGCCTTCCCCGGTCCATTTGAGTGTAGTGCCCGCAGGTAATTGCCAGCCGTCGCCGGGCCCCGCAAAAAAGCTGGTGATGAAATTGCGTGATTGCCATTCGGTTTGCGCCGCACCCGGCTCAGCGCCCTGATCGGCGTTCACGTCGGCAATGATTTCGGCAGGTGTGCGGCCATTCAGTTCGGCCATCACATACACCACAGGTTGCAGGTCTTTATGGTGGATCGCGCGGTCGGCATCGAGTGCCACAAACCCGCCCAGTTCGCCGAGCGACACCAGTGGTTGAGGCGCGGTTTCTAACCCTTGCGGGTTGCTTTGTTGGGCGATGCCCGGCCGGCCTTTCACTTGCAGGCTCAGGAAGTCATTCAGGCTGGCCCGTTCGTCTACAGGTAAGCGCAACTGCACCGGCAGCGGTGCGCTCTCGCGCTCGGCATGTAAGTAACCCTGCAGGAAGCCCGCGTTGTAGCCGCCGTTGGCCATGGCCAGCGTGGCGTTGACATCTTCCGTGGCCACACCCGAGAGCGCGGCTTTTTGTTTGTCGAGCACAAAGCGCTGGCGGCTCTGGTGCGCTTCCACGGTGGAGTCGATTTCGGTTACGTGCGCTTCGCGCGCGAGCCGATCCATCAGGACCCTGGCCGCGTCCCTTTGGGTTGCGTAGTCGGTCAGCCCTTCTCCATAAATTTCTGCCACCAGCGTGCTCAGCACCGGTGGGCCGGGCGGCACTTCCACCACTTTGATGTTGATGTCGCCAGTATTAAAGGGAGCCAGTAATGCGCGCAGGCGCAGGACCACGCCGTGGGACTGATGTTCGCGTTCGGTCTTGTCGACCAGCGTTAAGCGAAGGTCGGCCATGTGGTTGCCGGTACGCTGATAATAGCGGCGTACCATGCCGTTGAAATCCATGGGCGAGGGCGTGCCCACAAAGGCGGCCACGGCGCGCACTTCCGGCACCTGGCTCACTTGCGCGGAAATGCGCCGGGCCATGGCGGCGGTCTGTTCCAGTGAGGCCGATTCGGGCATGTCCACCACTATCTGCACTTCGTTTTTGTTGTCGAATGGCAGCAGCTTCAATGGCACTGTGCGGAACATGGGCAGCAGGGCCGCGCCAATAAACAAGGCCAGCATGATCCAGAGTACGCCCTTGGCCCGGCGGGGGTTGTCCAGTAACGGGGTGATCATGCGCGCATAGGCGCTCTCGTTATTCGCGCTGGGTTCGGCCACATAGTCGTCGGCTTTGAGGAATTTGCTTGCGAGCCAGGGCGTGACCAGAAACGCCACCAGCGTGGAGGCAATCACCGATACCGGCACATTAAAGGCCATGGGTGCCATGTAAGGTCCCATCATGCCGGTAATGAACGCCAGTGGCACAAACGCCAGTACGATGGTGAGCGTGGACATGACCAGCGGGACTTTGAGTTCACTGATGGCGCCCACAATGCGCTCGGCTTTGCTGCCGCTGCCTTCTTTCAGAAAGCGCGAAATGTTGTCCACGCCGGTGATGGGGTCGTCCACCAACAGGCCGAGTGAGAGGATCAGCGCAAACAGGGTGACGCGATTTATGGTGTAGCCAAAGGCCATGTCCAGACCGAGTGTGGCGCCGTAACAGATTGGCACCGCCAGGCCCACAACCAAGGCCTGGCGCCAGCCCAGAAACACGCCGATAAAAATCACCACCGTAATAATCGCAAAGCCGAGACTGCTGGTGAGATTGTTCACTTTTTCGTTGGCGGTCTGGCCGTAATCGCGGATCACTTCCACCTGAATTTCCGGCGGCAGCAGTTCCTGCTCAAGCGTTGCAATCAATTGATGCACCGCGTCGGCCACGGTTACCGCATTGGAACCGCGTTGCTTGGCGACA
The DNA here is from genome assembly GCF_000305785.2 of Simiduia agarivorans SA1 = DSM 21679. NCBI lineage: Bacteria > Pseudomonadati > Pseudomonadota > Gammaproteobacteria > Cellvibrionales > Cellvibrionaceae > Simiduia > Simiduia agarivorans. The sequence goes on from NC_018868.3 coordinate 3,407,802, forward strand.
GAAATAGCCACCATCGGGTAGCCGTCATTGGCGCTGCGGAATTCTGGGTGACCGGGGGCAAAATCAATCCAGGTGTAGTGACGGGCTTCTTCCGGGCCGTCGTTGATGGTGACCAGATCTTGTAAATACACTGGCACGCCATCAATGACACTCACCACCAACTGCTCCAGCTCGGCGCGGGTGCGGATAAAGTCGCCGGATTCCAGCTGAATGGCTTCATTGTTAAAGGTCCAGAGGCCGGCGGATTGCAATTGGTTGGACAGCCCCAGCGCACTGACGATTTCGGCCGGGGTGATTTTGCGCGCACTCAGGGCTTCGGGTTTAACCTTCAGCGTGATGGTGCGCGGCCGGCCGCCCACCACTTTCACTTCGCTGGTTTGCGGAATGGCCTGCAAGCCGGTGGAGATATCCTCGGCGAAACGGCGCAGCTCAAAATCGGTATAGCGGCCGGGGTCGCTGGACCAGAGGGAGAGCACCATGATAGGCACATCATCCACCTCCACCGGGCGCACTAACCAATCGGACACCACGCCCGGGATGCGGTCCTGATTGGAGTAGAGTTTGTTGTAGGTGTTGAGAATGGCCTCTTCCCGGTCCTGACCCACGTAGAAGCGCAGGGTGACGGCAGCCTGGCCGGTCTGGGACACCGAATAAACGTGCTCCACGCCCGGGATCTGCGCCAGCAGCTTTTCCAGCGGCGTGGTGACCTGGCGCTCGGTCTGGCGCGCGCTGAGGCCGGGGGCCTGTACCAGCACGTCAACCATAGGCACAACAATCTGGGGTTCTTCCTCGCGCGCGGTGAACTGCAGGGCCAGTACGCCGGTTAACAGGGAGGCGATAAAGATAAACAGTGGCAAACCACCTTTGAGGGTGCTGCCCACTGTTCTGTCCAGCCAATGGCTCATTGTGTGGCTTCCGGTGGGTGGGTGAATGTGTGCATATTAAATTAAATATTGCTAATTAAGCAATAGCTAATATAATAGAGCTGTTCAATCCTCATCCATTGAGGATAGGTGATGAATACTGAACCATTGAGGATCTGAAAATGACAGTAGATGAAGCGTTGCGTTTAATGGCCGGTGTGGCCGTGCTGGCCTCTGTGGCACTGGCGGTATGGGTTAACCCCTGGTTTCTGGCATTCACCGCCTTTGTAGGTGCTAACCTGCTTCAGTCGGCATTCACCCGATGGTGCCCGGCCATGTGGATGTTCCGGAAGCTGGGCTTGAAAGGTTAAGGAACCTCTGAATAACTCTGGTACCGCTCTGCGTGACCTGTAGCGGTCAGCCGCAAGGCGAGTTTCGTAGCTAATGGCCGTAGCCCTTAGCAAGAAGCTCAACGCAGCGGATGGCCGCTACAGGACACGCCCTCCGGGGCTTCCAGCAAATTCCATGCGCGGTGTTGCGACTTCTCGACAGACCCCGGTATGCCTTCGAAGCCGCGCCTAGTGCACGAAATTTGCTGGTAGCCAGAGCGGCACCAGAGTTATTCAGAGGTTCCTTTACAGCCTGTTCATAGGAGAAAAACCATGGCATTGAAAACCGTTCCCGAGTTAGTGGCCGAGGCACGCGCCAACGTGCGTTGTGTGGATGCGCCCACCGCCAAGGCGGAAATGGCGAATAACCAGGGCATTCTGGTGGATGTGCGAGAGCCGGGCGAAGCGGCGGCGAAGGCCGCCAAGGGTGCCATCAACATTCCCCGTGGCGTGTTGGAGATGAAAATTGGCGAGCTGTGCGCGAGCGCCGATCAGCCCATCTATATTCACTGCGCCACCGGTGGCCGTGCTGCGCTGGCGGCCGAACAGTTGTTGCGTATGGGCTATACGCAGGTGACCGCCTTGGCATGCGGTGTCGATCAGGTGTGCGGCACTTTCTGATGGCCGTCAGCCGGCCGCAAAAGGTTTTTGCGGCCGGCTAATGGTGTGCGAAGGGCGCAGGTTTGCCGTATAAATAGCCCTGTCCGTTGCTGATATTGAGGCTTCGGCACAATTGATGCTGTGCTTCGGTTTCAACGCCTTCAATCACTATGTCCAGCTCCAAAGCCTGAATCATTTGTACCAGGCCTTTCAGCAGTTTCTCCTGGCGAGGGTTTTTCTTCTCGGGCAGCATGGATCTGTCAATTTTTACCGTGCTGATAGGCAGATCCCGCAAATGAGACAAGGAAGAAAACCCGGTGCCGAAATCGTCCAGCGCGACGTTGAAACCGGCCTTTCGTAAATCACTCACCGCTTGGTAAACATCTGCACGTTGATCGGTAAACGCTGTCTCAGTCAGCTCCAGTACCAATCGCTCCGGTGACAGGTTGTAACTGGCAGCCTGCGCAATAATAAAGCTGGGCAGCTCCGGATCGCGCAGTTGCAGCGGCGACAGGTTGACCGTGACGTAATGATCGGCATCTAACACTGAAAGTTGACGGATGGCTTCACGGATGACCCAGTGACCGATATCCATAATCAGATTGGATTCCTGGGCAATGGGGATAAAGTCGTTGGGCGGGGTCAGTACACCCTCTCTTTGCCAGCGCACCAAAGCCTCGTAACCGCGAATCTGGCGATTGCTGATGGCGACGATGGGTTGAAAATGCAGGACAAATTCTTCGTGAGTCAGCGCTTTTCTCAGGCCATTTTCGATCATGACGCGGCGGGAAAATTCCGCTTGCATGTCAGCTTCAAAAAAACACACTTGGTTTTTGCCGTCCTGCTTGGCGCGATGCATGGCAATGTCGGCCTGCGTGATCAGTGTGTCGGCGTCTATGTTTTCGCTCGCCTGCGTACTGATGCCAATACTTGCGGAGGTGTAAAAAGTAAAACCATCAAACTCAAAGGGGGCAGGCAATACCTGCAGTATGCGGTTGGCGATTCGGGTGATTTCGTTAGCGGAGTGGACTTCCTGCAGGAAGATAACGAATTCATCACCGCCAAAGCGGGCAAATAATTCACTGCCGCGCAGGCAGCTGGAAATGCGACGCGCCACGCGGGTTAATAGTGCGTCGCCGTGTTTGTGCCCCCAGGTATCGTTGATTTTCTTGAAATTGTCGAGGTCGATAAACATCAGGGAGACCAGTTTTTTCTGGCGCCGTGACGCCAGTGCATTGGTTACGGTTTGCTCAAAAAAGAACCGGTTGCAAAGGCCCGTCAGGGTGTCGCGCTCCGCCAGAATTCGGGTGCGTTCGTGACTGGCAAGAAGTTTGGCTTCCAGTTCCTTGCGGGTTTTTGCATTGGCGATGACGGTTTTTAGCATGGTGGGATTGATGGATGACTTCAGTACGAAATCCTGCGCTCCAGCCTTCAGGCATTCAAGCGCCAGATTTTCATCGGTGCTGTTGCTCACCATGACCACCGTGCATTTGTTGGCTGATTGGTTGAGCTTCAGCTCGTTGAGAAAGCTGATACCGTCGACGTCCGGAAGGTGTTGGTCCAGTAGTATGACGTCGAAATTCATGGTGTTGATCATGTTGCGTGCCTCGCCAACACTTGCCGCAAAACACACCTTGATTGCATCCAGGCTTTTCTTCAGTGCGCGCTGAAACAGCTGTTGATCAAGATCGTCATCGTCTACAACCAATATGTCCATGTGCTTACTTCCTAATCGCCGGTATCTTGACTATTTTCCAATAGCCATCAAGAAGATGTACCACGTCAAGAAACTGGGTGCCACAATCGCTTTTCAGAAAATAGCCAGCTGAATTAAGCTCGTATGCTTTAATCTGATCCTGCTCGTCTTTTGATGTGGTGAGGACAAATACCACCGCGTCTTTGTGATCAGGCTCTGCGCGTAATTTTTCCAGAAACTCCAGGCCACCCATGCGTGGCAAGTTGAGGTCGAGTAATATCACGAAAGGCCTTTTGACCTCGCCGGTTGCCAGTGCTTCCAAGGCGCTCAATCCATCGTGGGCACGGTAAATGGGGTTGGCGATGCGGTTTTTTCTGAAGCTGCGCTCAATTGACATGGCATCAATATCGTCATCTTCCACCAGCAATAAGGTGATGTCTTCATTGCTCATGTTGCTGCTCCGTCATGGGGGGGACATCCAATGTGATCTTGAGTCCGCCCAGATCCGATTTGTTTACGCTGACCCGGCCGTGCAAACGTTTGATAGCCTTGGCGGTAATGGCCAGACCCATGCCGCTGCCTTCTACCTGGTCCCGTGGCTTCAGGGTTTTGAACGGTTGGAAAATGGTATCGTAGTAAGCTGGTTCAACGCCCGGGCCATTGTCTTCCACCTCTATGGTGCAGAAATCGCCGGTCTGGATGTGAATCCGGATCTGTTTATCGGTGCGCGGATTGTGTTTGATTGCATTGGAAATGACATTGCGCAAAACAATATCCAGTGCGCGACGGTCTGAATAAAGCGTAACGTCGTCGCCCGTGATATGAGTGAACTCGGCACAATCATGTAGCTGACACAAATCGCGGGCTAATTCATTGACGCTGAATGAAGTCGGCTCCAATGGCCGGGTACCGGCGCGCGAATAGAGCAGCAGATCATCCAGCAGTAAGGTCATGCGATCGCAGCGTTTGCGAATCAGGTTGAGGTTGTTCTGACCGTCTTCATCGAGTTTGTCATGATAGTCTTCTATGAGCCATTCGCTCAGGTTTTTTATGCCGACCAGTGGTGACTTGAGGTCGTGGGAAGCAATGTAGGCAAACTGTTCCACATCGGCATTGGCTTTGCTTAGCTGCTCAATGGTGGATTCCAGCTGATCGATCAGCGCGCGTTTTTCTTCAATCGACTGGAAGTTAACGGTGACAAGTTTTTGTTGGCTGTTATTGGTGGCATTGCCGGTAATGCGGCAGCTACACCAGATCCAGCGTCCATCTATCCGCAATTGACAGTCCAATGATAGCGGCTCGCCGGTGATATCCAGCGCCTGCCTGAATTGTGTATTAAAAGATGCCCTGTGCTCCGGCTGGATATAATCCACGATGCGTATGCCCGCGTCGGCCACATCGGTACCCACAGCCCGGTCAAACGGTTTGTTGCTGATAAAAATTTCACCCGCTTCATCGCACAAACACAGGTAGCTACCGGTGGCGTTCAGCGTCTGCTCAATAAGGCTGTCTTTTTCGCTGGCTTTCTCGGCTTGCTCTCGCATGCTCAGGTCTTTGCAGGTGAGCAGGCGTTCACCACCCAACCCCAATTGACTGACCGTGATTTCCACGCTGGTGCCGGCCAAGCGCGTTGCCAGCGTAAACTGGGGCTCCTGCAGCAAAGTGTCGAGCTGCAAGGAATCCAGCGCAGGGTGAATCAGATCGTGGAGGTTTGTTGCTGCAGGGGCCTGGCTTATGGCGTCGAGTGCCGGATTTTTCTTTTGGATATTGAGTGCCGGATCCAACAGCGCGAGTCCGTGCTGGCTGGTCTCGAACATTACGTTCAGGCGATTGTGGCTGGCTTCAAGCATGGCTTGCGCCTGCATGCGGGTGTGATTGAGCCTCAGCAACCACACGCACAGAGCCGCAATAAAGCCCGAAACAACCAGGGAAAAGTAAAAGTTACCGATAAACAGGTTGTTGTGTTCTTCGGTGTTAAACAGCTGAACGGTCAGCTGATGCGTATCCTGGTATACAGGGTGTTCGGCCAGCGCGGTCCAGTGGCCTGTGTAATTTCCTGCTAACGGTACACCGTCCTGCAGCAGATTGAAGTGGTAGTTTTTTTTGTCGGTGAAAAAGCGGATTTCATCTGCCAATAGCCGGCTGCCATCCGGGTCCAACGGCAACCTGAGGCCATAGAGCTTCATGCGGGTTTCCAGCCGGTTGGTCAGCAGTTCTGCATCCGCCTGCGCGGCGTCCAGTTGGAGTAGCTCCTGGCCGCGGATGTGCGGTAACTGCAGAGCCAGCAGGACAAACACGACGGCGGGTATGATCGTTGCGGTCTGCCATTGAATCAGTGTTTCCGGTCGTTTTTTACTGTGCCGGTACTGTGTGGTGAGCAAGGCCGTCGACGTCAGTAAAAACAGGGCTGCCGTATGAACCGCCATGGAGGTCATGGCCCGCCAGCCATAGGCAAAGGTCATGTTGGTGGCGTAGCCTGCCAGTGCCAATGCCGCTAAGCCAAGTGTCAGGCTGGCGGCGGGCGCGGCCAGTAGCCGTTGCCAGCGGCTCAATGCACCCGGCAAGAATGCAATACCCATCAACACAAACCCGGCCGCGGTATTGGGCGCCATGCGCCCGGGGTGCGACGTGCGGGTTTGCAAATAGTGCTGCATAAACAGCTCGTCAATGCCGAGGTCGGTGGCGAAGGCGTACTGCCAGAGAGTGGCGCTGCCCATCAGGATCAGGAGCGCGCCAGCAGCGCGACGAAGCAGTGGCCTGGATTCCAATAGCATGCCCACGGCGATGAGCAGGAAGCCAAGGGCGGTATTGAATTGCATGGGGGCCCACGCCGGGTTGACCTGAAGTACCCGGGGCCAATGAAAATACCAACCAAGCATGACCAGGCATGCGGCGGCCAGCACGAGTTGTGCGGCCACCCCTTGGCCTGCAATGTACCTGCGTCTCACTTCCATAGAGATGTCTACACGAACGGCGACGCCTTAAATATAGATGGTTGGCATCGGTTGGCAAGTAGGGGATGAAGCTAGCGGGGATTGTAAAAAAGGCTGCCCCAATGGTGAGGCAGCCGCAGTGTTATTCCGTTTTGGCCTGTTTTCTGGCATCGACAAGTGCGAGGTGAGTCAGCGCAAAAGCGATACCACGACGCAGGCCAACCCGCCAGTTTGTCAGATGGCGATCTTTGACCTCGCAATTGGTGCAGCCTAGATTGCGGGCGGACACCTGCTCAAACCAGATTTTTTCCTGGTTGTAATAAATATTGAGTTTGATTTCGTGGTTTTTATGAGCATACACCGCCAGAATTCTGCCTGGCTCCTCTTCTGCAACTACCCAGTGGTAGCGCTTCATGCCCTCTTTGATGGGGGCGGCCGGCTCGGTTACGTAGCTGGAAATCTGGAACGGGTCGTCGTATTTGGTAAAGGCGTTGACCTCGTGTGCCGAGACCAAGCAGAGGCCGAGCAGACTGGTAGCCAGTACTTTTGTCAGGTTCATGGCGTGTCTCCTTACAGGCGGCCCAAAGCACGGGTGATTTGTTTTACCAGTGACTGATTGTATTTGTAGTAATTGCTGTGAGTCTTGTAGCAATAATCTCCCACAAGCATTTCGCACTCGTAGGCATCCAATCCGCCAGCATATTTGATTTGAACGGCGTCTGCAGTGTATTCGATGCGGTGGAAAATCGAGTGGCCCTTGTAATCCCAGCGAGCCAGTACGTAGCCGTCGCCTTCCTGTTCTAACACCCAGGCAGCACCCTTGGTTTCCAGCATGCCAGTGAGGATCGCAAGTCGCGCCTTGGCTGCACTGCCAGTGGGGTTCTCAATTAAATCGTAGACGCCGCGCATTTTTGATTCAGAGGCGGCACCACGGGCAGGTTTTTTGTAGACGAATTCTTCTGGTGCGGCATGGCTGACGGCAGAGGTCAGCGCGGCGCCAAGCACCAGCGGAAGCAGTAGTTTATTCATGGCAAGATCCGTTGCTATTAATTGCCGGCACATTGTACCGGACTAGCTCAGGTTCACCACCTGGATTTCGCCCAGGTGCTTGTCGCGCACGCGCCGGACAATGAGTGCATAAACCCCCGCAAGAATGGCGGTGGATATGACCAGCCAGCTGATGCTGTAGACGGGTTGGCTCATCACCTGACTCATTTGCCAGAGGTTCGAGGCAATCCAGTAGGACAGCATCAGGCTCCAGATCAGGCTGAAGCGTAGCCAGCCGGAACCGGCTTCCCGCTGCATGGCGCCCAAGGTGGCGACGCAGGGGGCGTAAAGCAACACAAACGCCAGGAAACAGAACGCCGCCCAGGCGGAAGGGAACAGGCTGGCAATGGGGCTGTCTTTAATGAGGCTCAGACTGGAGTCGTCTTCTTCCTCGGCCTCAATGCCCACCAGCGCTTTGCCATTGTCGGCAATGCTGCCAAAGGCGCCGGCCAGGTCACCCATGAAGTCGGGCATCTCCACCGGGCCTTCGTTGGTATCCGCCTCTTCGTTGGTGTAGAGCGTCTGGATGGTGCCCACCATCACTTCCTTGGCAAACAGGCCTGAAAACAAACCGAGTGTGGCTTGCCAGTTATCTTCGCCAATACCGATGGGTGTGAGAGCGGGCGTGAGTTGTTTGCCAATCCAGGCGAGTGCGGAATCGGAGCTGCCCGGTGCGCCCCAGCTGCCGTCGGTTTTCACCGCGCCCAGACAGGACAATACGATCACCACGGCCATGATGCGCTTGCCGGCGCGCATCATGAAACTGTACAGACGATGGCCGGCCTGGGTGAATACATTGCGCCAGACCGGGCGGCGGTAGGACGGCATCTCCAGAATGGAGGGCTCGTGGTAGCGACCAAACAGGGTTTTGCGCAACAGCCAGGCGGAGCCCACTGCCACCAGAATGCCGAGCAGGTAAAGCGCAAAAATCGCCAGACCCGAGTGCTCGGGGAAAAATGCACTGCCCACAAACACGTATACCGACAGGCGGGCGCTGCAGGACATAAATGGCGCGATAAAAATAGTGGTCAGGCGCGCGGAGGTGGAATTGAGCGAACGTGCGGCCATCACGGAGGGCACGTTGCAGCCAAAGCCCACGATCAACGGAATGAACGCCTGGCCGGGCAAACCGATGCGGCTCATGACGCCATCGATGACGAACGCCGCCCGGGCCAGATAACCGGAGTCTTCCAACCAGCTCATGCACAGGTAGAGCGCGCCAATGACCGGGATAAAGGTGGCAATCAGCTGGATACCCGCGCCCACCCCATCGGCCAGGAAGGCAATCAGCCACGCCGGTGCGCCGGCGCTGGCCAGGGCCCAACGGGCACCTTCCACAATCCAGCTGCCGAGCCAGATATCGAAGAAATCGATAAAAATGGAGCCCACTTCCACCGAAATCATGAACAGTAAATACATCACGAACAGGAAGCTGGGAATCGCCAGTGCAGGGTGCAGTAACCAGCGGTCGATTTTCTCCGTCAGAGTGGCCTCGCCGGTAAAGCGGGTGGCGCGGTCGATCACGGCGATCAGTCCTTCCTGACTGAGGGGCTGTGTCACCGGGCCGCAGCCGCAGTCGGTATCGCAGTTGCCGTCGGTGGCCGGTGCCAGCGAGGCCGTCAGGGCCTGTTCGAGGGCGTGGTTCAGGTCGTTGATGCCAGTGTGTTTGGCGGCGGAAATCTGTACCAGCCGGCTGCCGAGCAGGGCCTTGAGTTCGGTCAGATCCAGCTGGATGCCGTGGTCTGCGAGGGCATCCATCATGTTCAGCGCAATGACCAGCGGGCGGCCGGTGGCGGCCAGCTGGGGGATCAGTTCCGCTTGCCGGCGCAATTGGGTGGCGTCCAGCACCAGGATAATGGCGTCCGGGCTCGCCGTGCGCAGATAGTCGTTGGTGACCTTGGCATCGATCGACAGCGGGCAGTCAGTGAGCATGTGCACACCGGGCAGGTCAATCAGCTCGACCTTTTCGTTGCCAACTTTGAATTCACCGATTTTCTGCTCAACCGTGACGCCGGCCCAGTTGCCGGTGCGTTGGTTGGATTTGGTGAGGACGTTGAAGAGGGTGGTTTTGCCGCAGTTAGGGCTGCCCACCAGAGCAATCTGTTTCAAGCTGTTTCCCGGAATTCAGCGCGGGCGTCAGAGCCCGCGGGGTGTTCAGGCCAGAGCGACCTCTATGTTGGCGGCATCTTCAGGGCGGATGGCGTAGAGCGCCCCCTGCACCTTGGCCTGCATGGGGCCGCGGCCCAGCGCCTTGTGCATCACTTCGATAGGCGCGCCCGGGGCAATACCCAGCTGCGCGCACTGGCTTTGTAAAACCTGGCTGTTGCTGTTGATGGCCACTACGCGGGCGGTCTGGCGGATTTTCAGCTGGTCCAGTGTCACGGGGTTGCCCTCAATACGAATAGACGATGCGTCAGAAGATGATAACCATTATCTTTTGTCATTATGTTCTTATCCTTGCGTTACATCAATAGCCGGTAAAATGTGAGTAACCTTTGGCGGATTTGGGGTATTGGACTGGTACTCGTCCGATCTGGGTTTACACTTCAGGTGGAGGTGTGACATGCAGCGAACCCGAGACATTACCGCGTTTTTCGTCAGCGATCAGGATCGCCTGAACGTATTACTGGAGGCCGCCAGCCAGGCGCAGAGTGCGGAGCAATGCCAGCAGCTCTTCATGGCGTTCCGGACGGGCTTGCGCCGGCATATCCAATGGGAAGAAAGCCTGTTGTACCCGGTGTATGAAAAAACCAAGGGTTCCTTGCAGCTGAGCCCCACCGGGCCCTTATCGGCAGATCACCGGCGCCTGGAAACACTGATGGACGCGGCGCTGGCCTATGAGTACCCGGCCGCTGCACCGGAAATCACGGCGCTCAAGGCGCTGCTTGAGCCGCACAACCAGCGCGAAGCCAGAATGATTTATCCCACCGTCGACAGCCATTGCCCGGGGCCGGAGCGCGATGCGTTGCTGGCCGAAGTGCAGGATGCACTGGCCAAGGCCGACGATCTTTACTGCCTCGGTTAACCTGGCCCCACGCTTGACCCACTGGTGGGGCCGGTTTACAGAATCCAACGGTCAAAGGGCAGTACTTCCACCGTTTCCCCTTCGGCCTGGTTACCGGCAAACTGACCGAGTTTGATGTAACAGTCGGCGCGGGTCATGGAGCTGAGTACCCCGGAGCTTTGTTCATCCTGCGGCGTAGCCACCAATTTGCCTTCCCGCGTCGTTAGTGAGCCGCGCTGAAAATCGGTGCGCCCGGGGCGTTTACGGGTGGTGGCGCCGAGTTCGGCTGGTAGGCAGAGGGGCGTTGCCGGCAATTCGCCGGCCAGCCGTTGCAGGGCCGGCAGGGCAATCTGGTGAAAGGTGAGCGCGGCCGACACCGGGTTGCCGGGCAAGCCGAAGAACCAGGCGCTGCCCAGCCGGCCAAAGGCCAGCGGTTTGCCGGGCTTCATGGCAATTTTCCAGAAGGTGATATCGCCCAGCTCGCCCAGTATGTCGCGGGTGTAGTCGGCCTCGCCCACCGAGACGCCGCCCGAACTCAGGATCAGGTCACACTCTGATTGGGCGCGCTCAAATGCCGCGCGGATGGCGGCCGGGTCATCGGCAATCAACCCGTAATCCAGGATCTCCACGTTCAGCCGGGTGAGGATGGCACTCAGCAGGTAGCGATTGCTGTCGTAGATCTGGCCCGAGGCCAGGGGCGTGCCGGGCGGGCAGAGTTCGTCTCCGGTGGATAACAGGCCCACCCGCAGGCGCCGGAATACCGGTACCTCGGCCAGGCCCAGCGAGGCCAAGAGGCCAATATGGGCCGGGCCCAGGCGAACACCAGCGCGCAGTATCTGGCTGCCTTTGTCGATGTCGCCGCCGCGGCGGCGCACGTTGGTACCGACTTTGAGTTTCTGGGGGTGGGTCAGGCGGATCTGTTCGCCTTCTACATTCACGTCTTCCTGCATCACCACCAGGTCGGTGCCTTTGGGCATGGGGGCACCGGTCATGATGCGCACGCACTGGCCACGGCCCACGTCACCGTCAAAGGCGTGGCCGGCAAAGGACTTGCCGACCTGCTTGAAGGTGGGGAACTGGTTCAGGTCGGCCGAACGCAGGGCGTAGCCGTCCATGGCGGAGTTGTCGTAGCCGGGCACGTCGATGGGCGCGTGAATGTCCTCGGCCAGAATGCGGTCGAGGGCGGTGGGCAGGGCCTGAGTTTCCGTTTCGCGAATGGCGTGGAGTTGGCGATAAATCATCGCCTCGGCTTCGTCCAGGGGCATCAGCCCGGGGGCGTCACAGCAGCCCATGGTGACCTCGGTTCAGTTAACTCATAAAGGGTAAAGGATACCGCAAACTCAGTGCTGTTGGTTGACCATCCATACGGCCGCTTCCACGCGCGAGCGCAGGCCCAGTTTTTTCAGTACATGTTTGACGTGGACTTTGACGGTGCCGTCGGAAATGTCCAGGTCGCGGGCGATGAGCTTGTTGGAAAGCCCTTTGGCGATGAGTTTGAGAATTTCATGTTCGCGGCTGGTGAGTTTGGCCAGCAGGCTGGTTTTGCTGGTTTCACCTTTGCGGATGGCTTTGGCCAGTACGTGGGTGAGTTTGTCGGAAATCACCATCTTGCCGCTGGCGGCCTGCTTGATCTGCTCCAGAATATCTTCCGGCTCCATGTCTTTTAACAGGTAACCATCGGCGCCGTAAGTGATGGCGCACACCACGTCCTCGTCGCTGTCGGATACCGTGAGCATCACGATGCGCGAGGTGACGCCGGCTTCGCGCATGGCACGCAAGGTTTCCAGCCCGTCCATGCCTTGCATGTTCAGATCCAGCACGATCAGATCTGGGTCGGTCTCTTCCGCCAGACGCAGGGCATCTTTGCCATTGCTGGCTTCGCCCACCAATGCCAGTTCGTCTTCCAATTCAATCAGCTGCACCAGGCCTTTGCGCAACAGGGGGTGGTCGTCTACTAACAGGATGCTGGTCAGGTCTGCGTTCATAGTCGTCATGCGGGTAAGTTTTTTCAGGCATTAACATGGCGAATTCGTGTGCCGGTCGCAACTGCAAACTGAATTTGGCTTGATGTAGGTCATGCTTTTGTTGCTCTTTATCGACCTAGCTGGTCGCCGGCCTACCTATTTGGTGTCTGGCGGCCTCCCGGGCCGGGGCTTATTCCGCGTGGGATGCCCGTTTGCCGATACCCCGCTGTAGGTAAACCGCCGCAGGGTTTTCTACCCCGGAGCTACTCCCCCTAGCGCATTGAGCCGTCTGAAGCCCCTCTTCATAGTGAAGCGGTAATGCCATCAATGTGGAGAGAGCAATGACTACAACCAGTGCCACCCAATCCGGTGCGCCCGCCAAAAGCGGCTACGGCCCCGGCGACAATATCAAACAATGGAATCCGGAAGACGATGCCTTCTGGGAAGCCACCGGCAAGAAAGTGGCCAACCGCAACCTGTGGATTTCCATTCCCAGTTTGCTGTGTGGTTTTGCCGTCTGGCTGTACTGGGGCATCATCACGGTACAGATGTTGAACCTGGGCTTTCCCATCGCCAAGGCGGATTTGTTTACCCTCACGGCCATTGCCGGTTTAACAGGCGCAACGCTGCGGATTCCGAGCAGTTTTTTCATCCGCTTATGCGGCGGCCGCTACACAATTTTCTTTACTACTGCGTTGCTGATGATTCCGGCACTGGGTACCGGTCTGGCGCTGCAGGACATGAACACGCCGTTGTGGGTGTTCCAGGCGCTGGCGTTTTTATCTGGCCTGGGTGGCGGTAACTTCGCCTCCTCCATGTCCAACATCAATTTTTTCTTCCCGAAAAAGAGTCAGGGCCTGGCGCTGGGCATGAATGCCGGTCTGGGCAATTTTGGTGTGACCACCATGCAAATCGTGGTACCCCTTGTGATGACCTTTGGTTTGTTCGGCGCCATGGGCGGCGACGCCATGGTGTTGAAAGAAACTTCCGGTACGCTGATTGGTAAAATCGCCGCAGGCAGCGACACCTACATCCAGAATGCCGGTTTTGTCTGGTTGCTGGTGCTGATTCCTTTGGCCTTCGCCGGTTGGTTCGGCATGAACAACCTGAACACCGAAGAGGCCACGCCTTCGCTGCCGAATCCGATCGTCGCCTTCTCGATCATCCTCGGCATGTTGGGTATTGGTTTGCTGACCGCGTTGGTGGGCCTGTGGTTGTTGTTGCCCGAAGCGGCCAATGGTTCCGGCTTTGGCGTGCCCAAAGAAATTGTGCTGGTGCTTGTGTTGGCGTCCACCCTGTTTTTGCTCAAGCTGATTCCCGGTCAGGTGAAAACCAACCTCAACCGCCAGTTTAAAATTTTCAGCAACAAACACACCTGGGTGATGAGTGTGATCTACACCATGACCTTCGGTTCCTTCATTGGGTTTGCGGCGGCCTTCCCGCTCTCGATCAAAGTGATCTTTGGTTACCAACACCTGTTGGTGGACGGCGTGATGACCCACAATACCGTCAACCCCAACGGTCCCAGCGCCCTGATGTTTGCCTGGATGGGTCCGTTCATTGGTGCGCTTATCCGTCCTTTCGGTGGCTGGATTTCCGACAAGTGGGGTGGTGCCCTGGTAACCCAGATCTGCTCTATCGGCATGGTATTGGGCGCACTGTCTGCGGCTTACTACATGCAAGCGGCCTACAGCTCGGCCACGCCCGAGCAGTACTTCGTGCCTTTCTTTGTCAGCTTCATGGTGTTGTTTGCCTCCTCCGGTATCGGTAACGGCTCCACTTTCCGCACCATCGCCATGGTGTTCCCGAAAGAGCAGGCAGGCCCCGTACTGGGTTGGACTTCCGCTGTGGCCGCTTACGGCGCCTTCTACATCCCGCAGGTCATCGGTGAACAGATCAAAGCCGCCACCCCGGAAGTGGCACTGGTGGGTTTCGCCATCTTCTACGCGGTATGTGTGGTGATCAACTGGGCCTTCTACCTGCGCAAGAGCGGTGAGTTCTACAACCCGTAACAGACCTTAAGTGTGCTCTGTACTGAGCCCATAGTCTTGGCCCGTTCGCGGGCCTTTTTTATGTCCAGGGATGGACTGTATGCCGACAGGAGCCATGGATGGCGAGTCGGCGACGACCGCCAATAAGTACCAAGGGGTCTGGCCCCTTGGTACTTTCGTGAAGGACGTTCAATTGACCTAGGTCAGCTTCGGCTTAGTGCAATCGCTTCTATTATGAAACTTTCACCAGTTCGGAGTTGGGCATGGGGCTTGCTGTTGACCGGGTTGAGTACACGCCTGAAGAATTTCCACCTTACTCGGATCGTTTGTACGAGTGTCTGGATGCACTGGCCACGGCGATCCGAGATCCGGCCTTTGGTCGCGGTGCGCGCAAGATCGGCGCCGAGCTGGAGCTGTGCATTGTGGATGCTGCCGGGCAGCCGTTGCCGGAGAACCGCGCTATTCTGGATCAGGCCGCACGCCTGTATCCGACCGACAATCCCTATACCGTTGAGCTCAACCGGCACAACCTTGAAATCAATGCCGAGCCACAGTTGGCCGCAGACATGGGGTTTTGGCAGCTGGAACAACAGCTGAGCCAGCACTGGCAGCGGCTGGAGGCAATCGCTGAAAGCCAGGGGGGCGGTCTGGTGGCGATCGGTATTTTGCCCACGCTCACGGAAGCGAATTTGCTGGAATCGGGCATGACCGCGATGGCCCGTTATCAGGCCTTATCGCATGCGCTTCGGGCCTGGCGGGGCGAGGATTTCCGGTTGTGCATAGAAGGCAGTGAACGTCTCGACACCCAATGCTCGCATGTGGCCCCGGAAGGCGCCAATACGTCGTTCCAGTTTCACCTGATGGTGGCGCCCGAGGCCTTTGCCGATACCTTTAATGCCGTCCAGCTCACCACGCCGTTGGTGCTGGCGGTAGCCGCCAATTCGCCGTGTTTTCTGGAGCGCCTGTTGTGGGATGAAACCCGTATTGCCCTGTTCAAACAGTCCATTGATTGCCGCAATCCGGCCCGCCGGGCCTGGCACGAGCCGGCGCGGGTGGCCTTTGGCCATGGCTGGGTGCGGACGGATGCGTGGGAGCTTTTTGCCGAAGCAGTGGCCTTGTATCCGCCGCTGTTTCCGGTGTTGTCGCCACGCTCCCCCTTAGATCCCGTGGCCGGCCAGCAATGGCCGGCATTACCCGAATTGGCGTTGCACATGGGCACCACCTGGCATTGGAACCGGCCGGTGTACGAGGCCGGCGATGGTGGCAGTGTGCGCATTGAAATGCGGGCACTGCCGGCGGGGCCGTCGGTGCTGGATATGATGGCCAATGCCGCACTCGCGACGGGTCTGGCCGAAGGGCTGAAAACCCGGGTGGCGCCTTTGTTGGCGAGTCTGCCGTTCCGGTTTGCCGAACAGAATCTGTACCGCGCCGCGCGGCAAGGGTTGGATGCGGAACTGATCTGGCCTGATCCGGCCAGCCACCGGCTTGGGTGTCGGCGCGCGGGCGACATTCTGACGTCATTGCTGCCGCTGGCCGAGCAGGGGTTATTGAACCTGGGCATGGAGGCGTCATTGGTGCAGCGCTATCTGAGCGTGATCAGCGAGCGGCTTGAGCGCAATATCACCGGCGCCCGCTGGCAGCGACAACAGCTCACCGATTGCGGGGGGCAATCCCGCCGGCAAGCGCTGGCCGCCATGCTCAGTCGCTATCGTCAGCATCAGGCCACCGGCGCGCCGGTGCACGCATGGTAAGAGCGTTCGCATGTTGCCGGTGATCGATGCCTCGACCTTGCAGGTGCCTGCCGATGCCGGGCAATTTCTGCACTCGCTCGGGGGCGCTGTTGCGATCGAGCATCGGGTGGATGATACCTTGCCCTGGTGTGTGGTGTCGGTACTGGTGCATGGCAACGAACCGTCTGGTTTTTTTGCCTGCCATCAATTATTGAAAGCGGGTTTTAAGCCAGCATGGAATACCGCCTGGGTGATTTCCTCGGTGCGCGCGGCCCGGACTGCGCCAGAATTTACCCACCGGCATTTGCCCGGCGAGTACGATCTGAACCGACGCTTTGGCGTGCATCCCATAGACGATCCGGTCACGGCACTGGCCTTTGATATGACGGACTACATTCGCGAACGCCAACCGCGCTGGGTGCTGGATATTCACAATACATCGGGTCGCGGGCCGGCCTTTGGTGTGGCCGTGGCCAACAGCCAGGCCATAGCCAGTTTGTTGGCACCCTTCACCGACCGGTTGATCGTCACCCATCTGGTCGTGGGTTCGCTGATGGAACAGAATTTCAATTGCCCGGTGGTCACGCTTGAGTGCGGCGGCTCGGCGGACCCGGCCGCGCATAGTTGCGCAGTGTTGGGGCTGCGCCAATTGCTGGCTTCGCCGGCTCTGTCTGCGTCGCCGTCGCAACTTACCTTGTATCAACACCCTGTGCGCGTACAATTGCGCGCGGGACTGTCGCTCGCGTATGGTGACAGCGCCTGCCCCGGTGCCGTACTTACTCTGCGTTCCGACCTTGAGCAGCTCAACTGTGTTACCGCCCATCCCGGTACTTGCTTTGGTTGGTTACAGTCACCGCTGGCCGATGCTTTGTCCGCGGTGAATGACCAGCGTCAGGATGTCATTGAGCAGTTGTTTGAAGTGGACAAGGGCGTGCTGCAGAACCGGGTACCCATGCAGGTTTTCATGGCGACGCCACGCGCGGATATCGCCCTGTCTGATTGTTTATTTTACGCCGCCTGAGACCGGGCGGCGCCGAGGTTTTTTATGTCCCCCCGTTATCTAACGCCGTTTATTGCGGCGCTGGTGGCCTTGTCGCCGTTGGCCATGGACAGTTATTTGCCCGCCATGCCGCTGCTGGCGGCACACTTTGGCGTATCGGATGCGGCACTCAGCTGGACCATCAGCAATTTCCTGTTGGGGCTGGCAGCCGGTCAATTGCTGGGCGGGGCGGCGTCTGATCAGAAAGGGCGGCGGCTGGTATTGCTTACCGGCCTGTGTCTGTTTGTGTTGAGTTCACTGGCGTTGTCGCTGGCCGACAGTTTACTCGCGGCCAATAGTTGGCGGCTGCTGCAGGGCTTTGCCGGTGGCGTGGTGATGGTGGCATCAACCGCCATGGTCAAGGATGTGACGCCGCCCGACCAGCTGGCGGCACAAATCACCCAGATTGTTTTTGTGGTGATGCTCACACCGATTGTGGCGCCGATCGTGGGTTCGCTCATGTTGCCGCTGGGCTGGCGCAGTATTTTTCTGCTGAGTTTTGGCGCCGCTTTGATCATGTTGGTGCTGGCCTGGTGGAAAGTGGCGGAAACCGCTGCCCAGTACACCAATCGCCTGTCGTTGCGCGATGGCATGGCGCAGTATGTCTACATCTGGCGGTTTGAGTTGGACGGCGTGCGCATGGTGCGCTGGCAAGCGCTCAGTCTGTCGTGCAGTGCGTTGTTGAGCCTGGTGTTTGTGACCCTGTCCAGTCCGTTGCTGATGGGCTATTACCAATTAAGTGCCGATATGTTTCCCTACGCGTTCGGCTGTTTTGCGGTGTCTATCCTGATCGGTAACCGGATTGGCAAATGGATGGTGGGGCGCTACACCCCGCTGGTTATTTTCCGCGCCGGGTTGCTGGTGCAAAGTGTTGCGGTGGCGAGCTTGTTGCTGGCGGCAACCCTGATATCGGTGCCGCTCTGGTTGTGTCTGGTTTTGTTTATGACCGCGATCGGTACCGGATCAGCCATCGGTCCTTCCGGCACGTCATTATTCCTTAATCTGCTCGATAAGTACTACGGCAGCGCCACCGCCTATGAAACCACGCAGCGCTTTACCCTTGGAGCCTTACTGGGCAGCGCCGCCGTAGCCCTGCCGTTTGATCTGGTGTTAAGCGGTGCATTGGTGATGAGCCTCAGCCTGCTGGTGAGTATTCTCGCTTACTGGCGGGTAAGTGCGCACTGGCCGGCCGAATACCGCCAGTAGCCTGCTATACTGCCGGTAATGCACTGCTGACAACAGGACGTGTTCATGCAATCTGCACCCGAACATCCCAGAGAGTCGGAGCGGCTATCGGCCCTGCTCAGGCTGGATATTCTCGATACCGAAGCAGAGAAGACCTTTGATGAGCTGACCGAGATCGCCAGCGCAATCTGCGATACGCCGATTTCGCTCATCAGTCTGGTGGACTCCGAACGCCAGTGGTTTAAATCCCGCGTGGGGCTGGACGCCGATCAAACGCCCCGTTCATTGGCGTTTTGCGCTCATGCGATTCTGGAAGACGGCGTGTTCGAGGTGCCCAATGCGCTCGAAGACCAACGCTTTGCCGATAATCCCCTGGTGACGGGTGCGCCCGATATTCGTTTCTATGCCGGTGCGCCACTGGTCACAGAAGACGGCATGCCCATCGGCACGTTATGTGTGATCGATCGCGAGCCGAAAAAACTGACGCCCACTCAGCAGCGAGCATTGAAAGTGTTGGCCAATCAGGTGGTGGGTCAGCTCGAGTTGCGTTTGCGCAACCGACGTCTGAAAGCGATTGTGGAAAACCGCGAGAAACTGTTTTCTGTGATTGCCCACGACCTGCGCGGGCCCTTCAATGGCATTCTGGGCTTTTCCCGCTCGCTCACCGAAAAAGCGGAAAAGCTGACGCCCGCTCGCATAGCCGATATTGCGGAATCCATTCTCAGCAGTGCGCTCAAGGTCTACGCCCGCCTGGATGAACTACTGCAGTGGTCCAAAAGTCATCTTGGGGCTTTTCGCGCGCATCTGCGTCCGTGCGATCTGGATTCATTGTTGAATGCCGATCTGGAATTAATTCAGGACGCGCTCAATCTGAAAAAGATTCAGTTGGTATTTGATCTGGAAGACGACTTGCGGGTGATGGCCGACCCCACCCTGACCAAGACCGTGGTGCGTAATCTGTTGACCAATGCGGCCAAGTACGCGCCCAGGGGCAGTGCGATTCAGGTACGCGCCCGACAGGAAGGCAACCGTGTCCGGGTCAGTGTCGAAAATGGCGGCGAGCCTATCCCGGAGACAATCCGGGATCATTTGTTCAAGGGCCCGGTGGACAGCCAGATAGGCAGTGGCGCTGAGTCGGGGCAGGGCATTGGGTTGTCTATTTGCTATGACCTTATGGCATTGCAAAGCGGCATCATTATGCTCGACCGCCAATTCCAGCAGGGTACGCGGATTATATTCAGCTTGCCCGCCGCAGACTGATCACGTCCGGCGTAAATTTCAATCGGATGGTGGTGCCGGCACCCGGTTTGCTGGTGATGTCCAGGCGGCCATTAAGGTTGCGTGCCCGCTCTTGCATGATGGCCAGGCCGTAGTGATTAAGTTTGGTGGGGTCATCCGGCATGCCCACGCCATCGTCACTGATCACCATCAGGATCTGGTCATCCAACAAGCGGCAGAATTCGATGTGTAAATGCGAACCGTCTGAATGGTTGATGGCGTTCTGCCCCGCTTCGCGCACAATTTGCAGCAAATGGATTTCTTCGCTGGGGGATAGCGGAATATCCTGTAGCTGGTAATCCAGCGTCACCTTCATCGCCGAACGCTCACTCAGGCTGTCGGTGGTCTGTACCAAGGCGCCTTCCAGCCCGGTCTCGTCCAGTTTAAGGCGGAAAGTGGTGAGCAGTTCGCGCAATTGTTTGTAGGCGCTGGCAAGACCTTCCTTCAGTTCAGTGATGATCGGTTCCTGTAAATCGTAGCGGCCTTTTTCAGTGGTTTTCTGCAGGCGTGTGACCTGAATTTTCAGATAAGAAAGTGCCTGTGCCAATGAATCGTGCAATTCGCGCGCAATCACATTGCGTTCGTCCAGGGTGGCGACTTTACGATCCAGCTGCTTTTGTTCTGTGAGCGTCAGCGCCAGCGCAATCTGATCGGCAGTCGATTGAATCAGTTGCTGTTCCCATTCGGACGCGGTGTTCTTGGTGTGCAGTGTCAGCAGCCCGAACTGTTTGCTGTCGCGGGTAATCGGAAAGGTCATCTCGGTCTGTGTGGTATTGCAGCTGGTGCTGCGGCAATCGTTGCAATCGCGCTGGCTGCAATCTTTGGCGGTGCCAAACGCATTCTGGTGGTAGTAAGGCTGGTTGCCTTCTTCGGTAAACAAGCACACTTCAATGTCCTGGTGCTCAATCAACTGGCCCAGGTTGCGCACAATCTGCCGGTAGTTCACCGGTGTATGGTAAGCGCTCATGATGGTGCCGGACGTATCCAGCAGAAACTGTAATGCCTTGGTTTGCTGTTGCAGATCGCGCGTGCGGCTGGCCACCCGCTGCTCGAGTTCTTCGTAGGTTTTGCCGATGGCATCGCCCATGCGGTTAAAGATGTCGGCCAGCAATCCCAGCTCGTCGTTGACCGAAAGATTGACCCGCTGGTTCAGATCCCCGCGACGGAAACGGTCGGCGGCGTGGGTCAGTTCTTTCAGTGGCCGGTCCAGGCGTTCGCGCAACACATAGAACACCAGGCTGCCCACGCACACGATCGTGAACAGGCCCAGTACCTGAATCAGGCGCAGCCGTTGGTTGCGACTTTCGGCGCGCAGCTGGAATTGGTATACCAGCTTGTCGGTGAGCACCACCTGGCGATCCAGCAGTGGCAGTAAGGTGGTGGTGGCTTGTTGTTTTTCATCGCCGGACAGCGACAGTATCCGTTCGAATAATGGCTTTACCTGTTCCTGCCAGTGGTTGTTCGCGAGTGTGAAGGCGCGGCTTAGTTCAGTGTCGTCACCTCGTTGGGCGAGCGGCGCAAACAGCGATGAATTCCAGGTGACGGCAAGGTTTTCCAGGTGGGTGCGCAGGGCCTGGTTATCTTGCTGATGGCTGGCCAGGCCAATGCGGTAGGTTTGCATGCGCAAGCTGCCGGAGAGGTTAATGGCCTGCCCGTCCAGCTCACCCTGTTCGGTGATCCAGTAGGACACAAAGATCGATAACAGGGCCACTACCATGATGGCCATGATGGACCAGGTGATGGTGCTGGTGACCGACCGGGTGAACTGCCTGCGGATGGATTCGACCACGCGATACCCCTAAATATCCTGCCCTTGCCTTTTTCGCACCCGCGAGAACAGAAAACCTTGATTTATCTGGGGTGGAACGCGACGCCATCTACCCACAAGGGGATAGAGCGGCTATTACACGCCGAAAACCGCCTCGCGCGTGTTGATCCATGTCAACTGAGCGCCAGCCTCCGGCCACTAAAGTGCGTTTACAGCTGGTCCGCCAGTAGCCAACGACCTCGTAGCAAGGGTGAGGAACAATCAATGAGTCAATTTCTGGATAAACTGCGCTTCTTCGATAAAAAGCAGCAGTCTTTCAGCGGTGAGCACGGCGTCACCACCAATGAAAACCGGGACTGGGAGCAGGGTTACCGCCGCCGGTGGCAACACGATAAGATCGTGCGCTCTACCCACGGGGTGAACTGCACCGGCTCCTGTAGCTGGAAAATCTATGTGAAGGACGGTCTGGTGACCTGGGAAACCCAGCAAACCGACTACCCGCGCACCCGGCCGGATCTGCCCAACCACGAGCCCCGTGGCTGCCCGCGCGGTGCCAGCTACTCCTGGTACATCTACTCGGCCAACCGGCTCAAGTACCCGAAAGTGCGCAAGGCGTTGCTGAAGCTGTGGCGCGATGCCCGCGCGACCCAGAAAGACCCGGTGAAAGCCTGGGCCTCCATTGTGGAAGACAGTGCTAAAGCGAAAAGCTACAAAACCCAGCGCGGCATGGGTGGCCTGGTGCGGTCTTCCTGGGCGGAAGTGAATGAAATCATTGCGGCGGCGAATATCTACACCGCGAAAAAATACGGCCCCGACCGCGTCACCGGTTTCTCGCCGATTCCGGCCATGTCAATGGTGTCTTACGCCGCGGGTGCCCGCTACCTGAGCCTGATCGGTGGTAATTGTCTGTCGTTCTACGACTGGTACTGTGACCTGCCGCCGGCGTCGCCACAAATCTGGGGCGAGCAGACCGATGTGCCGGAATCGGCAGACTGGTACAACTCGGGCTACATCATTGCCTGGGGCTCCAACGTACCGCAGACCCGTACCCCCGACGCCCACTTCTTTACCGAAGTGCGCTACAAGGGCACCAAGACCGTTTCGGTGACCCCCGACTATTCCGAAGTGGCCAAGCTCACCGACGAATGGGTGCACGCCAAGCAAGGCACCGATGCGGCCGTGGCCATGTCCATGGGCCATGTGATTCTGCGTGAATTCCACGTGGACAAACCGTCGGATTACTTCAAGCAGTATGTGCGTTCCACCACTGACTTCCCGTATCTGGTGAAGTTGGAGCAGGGCGAACATGGCCTGTCACAGGGTGCCTTCCTGCGTGCGTCGGATCTCGCCGGCAACCATGGCCAGGACAATAACCCCGAGTGGAAAACCATTGCCATCAATGAAGCCAATGGCGAGTTGGTATCGCCCAACGGTTCCATTGGCTACCGCTGGGGAGAGCCCTCAGCCAAAGAAGGGCGCGGCAAGTGGAACATCGAGCAGAAAGACGGTAAGTCCGGTGCTGAAATCACACTGGCGTTGTCGCTGAAAGACAACGCCGACCAGATTGCCGAGGTGGCCTTCCCTTACTTCGGAGGTCAGGAACACGAATACAACTACTTTGATCACACCGATCACGCGCCTATTCAGCAGCGCAAAGTGCCGGTGAAGAAAGTACAGCTGGCCGACGGTTCGGAAGCGCTGGTGGCCACCGTTTACGACCTGACGCTCGCCAATTACGGCGTAGATAACGGTTACGATTGCCCCAATTCCGCCAAAAACTTTGACGAAGATATTCCCTACACCCCCGCGTGGCAGGAAAAAATCACCGGTGTGCCGCGCGCACAGATCATCAAGATTGCCCGTGAGTTTGCGGATAACGCGCACAAAACCCACGGCCGCTCAATGATCATTATCGGCGCTGCCATGAACCACTGGTACAACATGGACATGAACTACCGGGGCGTGATCAACCTGCTGATGATGTGCGGTTGTATCGGCCAGTCCGGTGGTGGTTGGGCACACTATGTGGGCCAGGAAAAACTGCGCCCGCAGTGCGGTTGGTTGCCGCTGGCCTTTGGTCTCGACTGGCAGCGCCCGCCACGCCAGATGAACGGCACCAGCTTCTTCTACAACCACGCCGATCAATGGCGTTACGAAAAGCTGGACATGGCGGAAGTGGTGAGCCCGCTTGCGAACAAAGAGAAGTGGACCGGTTCCATTATCGATTACAACACCCGCGCCGAGCGCATGGGTTGGCTGCCGTCGGCACCCCAGCTGGGTATGAACCCACTGGAGTTGTGCAAGCGCGCCGAAGCCATGGGCATGGAGCCGAAGGACTACGCGGTCAAATTGCTGAAAGAAGGCGAGCTGAAATTTGCCTGTGAAGATCCGGATAACCCGCAGAACTTCCCGCGTAATATGTTCATCTGGCGTTCGAACTTGTTGGGTTCTTCCGGCAAAGGCCATGAGTACATGCTGCGCCATTTGTTGGGCACTAAGCATGGCCTGATGGGTAAAGACCTGGGCGAATCCGGCGAGAAGAAACCGGAAGACGTGGTGTGGCACGACGAGGCTCCGGAAGGCAAATTGGATCTGCTGGTGACACTGGACTTCCGCATGTCCACCACCTGTCTCTATTCAGACATCGTATTACCCACCGCCACCTGGTACGAAAAAGACGATATGAATACCTCGGACATGCATCCGTTTATTCATCCTCTGTCGAAAGCCGTTGACCCAGTGTGGGAATCGAAGTCCGACTGGGATATTTTCAAAGGTATTGCCAAGCGCTTCAGCGATCTGGCGCCCGGCCATCTGGGCGTGGAAAAAGATCTGGTGACCCTGCCCATGCAGCACGACACCCCCGGTGAACTGGCACAGCCCAATGGCGTGAAAGCCTGGTGGAAAGGCGAGTGCGATCTGATTCCGGGCAAAACCGCACCGGCCATGATTGTGGTGGAGCGGGATTACCCCAACACTTACAAGCGCTTCACTTCGCTCGGCCCACTGCTGGAAAAACTCGGCAACGGCGGCAAGGGTATTACCTGGAATACCGATAAGGAAGTGGAGTTCCTGGGCGAGCTCAACTATGTGCACACCGAAGAGGGCGCGCACAAAGGCCGGCCGAAAATTGAATCGGCCATTGATGCGGCCGAAGTGATCCTGTCACTGGCGCCGGAAACCAATGGTCAGGTGGCGGTAAAGGCCTGGGACGCGCTGGGTAAAATTACCGGTCGTGATCACACGCACTTGGCGAAACCAAAAGAAGAGGAAAAAATCCGCTTCCGCGACATTCAGGCGCAACCGCGCAAGATCATTTCGTCGCCCACCTGGTCGGGTCTGGAAGACGAGCATGTGTCTTACAACGCGGGCTATACCAACGTGCACGAGCTGATTCCATGGCGCACCGTCACCGGCCGCCAGCAGTTCTATCAGGATCACGAGTGGATGCGTGACTTCGGCGAGCAGCACTGCTCCTACAAGCCGCCCATCAACCTGAAAACTGTTGAGCCACTGTTGGGCAAAAAGCCCAACGGCAATCACGAGCTGGTGTTGAACTGGATTACCCCGCACCAGAAGTGGGGCATTCACTCCACCTACTCAGATAACCTGTTGATGCTGACCTTGTCGCGCGGCGGCCCCATCGTGTGGCTGAGCGAGCCGGATGCTAAACAGGCGGGCATTGAAGACAACGACTGGATCGAAGTGTTCAACGTCAACGGTGCTATCAGTGCGCGTGCCGTGGTATCCCAGCGGGTGCCGGTGGGCATGAGCATGATGTACCACGCGCAGGAGCGCATCGTGAACGTGCCGGGTGCGGAAACCACCAAAACCCGTGGCGGTATTCACAACTCGGTGACCCGGGCGGTGATGAAACCCACCCACATGATCGGTGGCTACGCGCAACAGGCTTACGGCTTTAACTACTACGGCACCGTCGGCTGTAACCGCGACGAGTTCGTGATTGTGCGCAAGATGGACAAAGTGGATTGGCTGGACGACGAAGGCGACGTCCAATACCAGGGCCGTGCAAACGGCGCGGAGGTGAAATAATGAAAGTACGTGCTCAGATAGGCATGGTGTTGAACCTCGACAAGTGCATTGGTTGCCACACCTGCTCCATTACCTGTAAAAACGTGTGGACCAGCCGCGACGGTATGGAATACGCATGGTTCAACAATGTGGAAACCAAACCCGGTATCGGCTTCCCGAAAGAATGGGAAAACCAGGACAAGTGGAACGGCGGTTGGGTGCGCGAGAAAAACGGCAAACTGCGCCCGCGTCAGGGTGGCAAGTTGCGGTTGTTGGCGAATATTTTTGCCAACCCGGATCTGCCGGAAATTGACGACTACTACGAGCCCTTCGACTTCGACTACGAGCACCTGCACAAGGCGCCCGAGTCCAAGCATCAGCCGGTGGCGCGTCCGCGCTCACTGGTGACCGGCCAGCGCATGGAAAAAATCAACTGGGGTCCGAACTGGGAAGAAATCCTCGGTACCGAATTTGACAAGCGCAAGAAGGACGTGAACTTCAATGAGGTAGTGCAGAAAGACATTTACGGTCAGTTTGAAAAGACCTTCATGATGTACCTGCCCCGTTTGTGTGAGCACTGCCTGAACCCCGCGTGTGTGGCCAGCTGCCCCAGTGGTGCCATCTATAAGCGCGAAGAAGACGGTATTGTGCTGATCGATCAGGACAAGTGCCGCGGCTGGCGCATGTGTGTGTCGGGTTGCCCCTACAAGAAAATTTACTACAACTGGAAAACCGGAAAATCCGAAAAATGTATTTTCTGCTATCCGCGCATTGAAGCCGGTCAGCCGACTGTTTGCTCTGAAACCTGTGTGGGCCGCATCCGCTACTTAGGCGTGCTGCTGTACGACGCAGACCGTATCGAGCAAGCGGCCAGTGTGGAACTGGAAAAGGATTTGTATCAGGCGCAGCTGGATATTTTCCTCGATCCCAACGATCCACAGGTACAAGCCGCCGCCCGCGCCGAAGGTATTCCGGAAGCGTGGCTGGAAGCCGCCCAACAATCGCCCGTATACAAAATGGCGATGGACTGGAAAGTGGCGCTGCCGCTGCACCCGGAATACCGCACTTTGCCTATGGTGTGGTACATACCGCCACTGTCGCCCATTACCAACGCGGCCGAAGCCGGTCACATTGGCATGGATGGAGTGATTCCGGATCTGAAATCCCTGCGCATTCCCGTGCGTTACCTGGCCAACCTGCTCACCGCCGGTGATGAGGCTCCGGTACTGTCGGCGCTGGAACGCATGCTCGCCATGCGCGCTTACAAGCGCTCGCAGCTGGTGGAAGGTCAGGAAGATCTGGCGGTGCTGCAAAAAGCCGGCGTGACTGCGGCGCAGGTGGAAGAAATGTACCGCTACATGGCCATTGCCAACTACGAAGATCGTTTCGTGATTCCCACCAGCCACAAGGCCTATGCAGAAGAAGCCTACAGCATGAAATCCGCCTGCGGCTTCAGCTTCGGTAACGGCTGCTCCGATGGCAACAGCGAGCTGAATATTTTCGGTGGCAAAAAGCAAACCAACCGCGACGTGATTGCGGTGTCCACCTGGGAGGGCGAATGATGCAGATATTACGAGTCATTTCCCGCCTGCTGGATTACCCCACCGCCGACGTGGCGGCGCATCAGGCAGAGATTCAACAGATGATCGCTGAATCGCCGTTGAAACCCGCACTGCGCGAAACGCTTGCGCAGTTTGTGACCAGACGGGCGGCACTTCCGCTGCTCGACTGGCAGGCGGAATACGACGGCATGTTTGAACGCGGACGCTCACTTGGGCTCTGGTTGTTTGAGCATGTGCACGGCGAGTCGCGCGATCGTGGCCAGGCCATGGTGGATCTGGTGGCCCTGTACCGCAAAGCCGGGCTGGAACTGAGCCAGCACGAGTTGCCGGATTATATTCCGCTGTTCCTGGAATTTCTTGCCACCCAGGGCGATGACAATGCCCGCGGCTGGCTGGACGATATGTCCCACATTCTGGCGTTGTTACAGGTGCGATTGGAAAAGCGCGAAAGCGACTACGCGGTGTTGTTCAGTGCACTCTTATCACTTGCCAATGCAGATCTCGATATGCGCGATCTTCGCGAGCAGGTGGCGGGCGAAAAGCGCGATGACACACGCGAAGCGCTCGACAAGGCCTGGGAAGAGGAAGAAGTGAAATTTGGTGCTGAAACGGAATCGTCCTGCGAATCCGGCGTGCGCCGCCCGTCTGAATCGCAACGCCGCGATCTGGATGTGCCACTGAATTGGGTTGGTTTTGATGCGGTGCCTGCTGATCAGGCCGTGAGGAGTTGAATATGAATCATTTTCTGTTCGGGATTTATCCTTATATTGCGTTAGTGGTATTTGTACTGGGTAGCTTGGTGCGCTACGACCGCGATCAGTACACCTGGAAAACCGGCTCCAGCCAGTTGCTCGAATCCAAGCAGCTGCGCAAGGGCTCGGCCGCGTTTCATGTGGGTATCATCGCGGTTCTCGCTGGCCACTTTGTGGGCCTGCTGACGCCGCATCAGGTGTGGGATTTTCTGGGGGTGACCGCCAGTTTCAAGCAGGCCTTTGCCATGGGCATGGGTGGCTTGTTCGGCCTGATCTGCCTGTACGGCATTGTGATTCTGTTGCATCGACGAATCACCAATCCGCGCGTGCGTGCCACCACATCCGATATGGACTTGCTGATTCTGTTGCTCATTTTTGCGCAGCTGCTACTCGGTCTGTTCTCTATCTTTGTCTCCGCCGGCCATATGGACGGTCAGGAGATGCTGAAGCTGATGGCCTGGGCGCAGCACATTGTGATTCTGGATGGGGCCTATGCGGCTGAGCAGGTGGTGGATGTGCACTGGATTTTCAAAGCGCACATTACATTGGGTATGACACTGTTTGTGCTTTTCCCCTTCTCGCGGCTGGTGCATATCTGGTCGGTGCCGGTGAAGTATTTCTCCCGGAATTACCAAGTGGTGCGTTCCAAAGGTTAAGGCGGGGTGGTGGAATGCTCTGGCGCTTATTCCACCCTACAAGGTCCCGTAGGGTGGAATAAGCGAAGCGCATTCCACCTTCAAGACCCACCTTCACACTGCAACAAATTCAAACAAGGATTCCATCATGATCCGCGTAAACCAAACCGAAATATCTGAAAACGCGATTCTGGCGGAGATGCAATATCATCCGGCGGAAAATCAGCGCGATGCGATGATCAGGGCGAGCGAAGCATTGATCATTGGTGAGCTGGTCAAGGCGCGTGCGCAAGCTTTGGGTATCACGCTGGAGGCGGACGCCGACAATGAGGAGGCGCTGGAGGCGCTGTTGGCAAAAGAGGCTATAACCCCCAGTGCCACAGCGGAAGACTGCGAGCGTTATTATCAGGCCAATCTGGATAAATTCCAGACCACGCCGCTCTTGGCTGTGCGCCATATTCTGCTGGCGGCGGCGCCCGATGATGACGATGCCCGCATTGCTGCAGCGGATAAAGCCATTGCGATTATTGACCAACTCAGCCAAGCACCGGCTTCGTTCGCGGCGTTGGCCGAGGCCCATTCGGCCTGCCCATCGGCCAAACTCGGCGGCAACCTGGGACAGATTACCCGCGGTCAGACGGTGCCGGAATTCGAGCGTCAGTTACTGAAGCTGCAACCCGGCCTGGCCCGTCGCCCGCTGGAGTCCCGCTATGGCCTGCACGTGGTGAGTGTGGATCAACGGGCCGAAGGCCGGCAACTGACCTATGAGCAAGTGGAGGATCGGATCCGGGAATACCTCAATGAAAAAGTCCGGCGCAAGGCCATTGCACAATATATCCAGACCCTGATTGCCGACGCCAGCATCGAAGGTTTTGATTTTTCCGTCAGTGAATCACCGTTATTGCAATAGCGACGAAGGTTGGGGAGTAGCCACAGTGTGTGAAAAATGCAGCCTGAAACACTTGCTTGATAATAATGATCGGTGGGCACGCGATTACGAACAGCGCGACCCCTCGTTTTTTCCGCGCCTGGCGGCGCAACAAAAGCCCGACTACCTCTGGATTGGTTGTTCTGACGCCCGGGTGCCCGCCAATGACATTGTCGGGCTGGAGCCGGGCGAGCTGTTTGTGCACCGCAACATTGCCAATCAATTGATCCATACGGATTTCAACGGCCTGTCGGTCGTGCAGTTCGCGTTAGACCATCTGAAAGTAAAACACATTATTGTGTGCGGCCACTACGGTTGCGGGGGTGTGCGTGCAGCGCTGGATCACACGGAAATGGGGCTGGTGGATAACTGGCTGCGTCACATCAAGGATATTTTCGTCCGGCATAAAGCCGAGCTGGTAGCGATTGCCGATGACGAGGCACGCGTTAACCGTCTGTGCGAGCTCAACGTCATGGCTCAGGTGGAAAACCTGAGTAAAACCAAAGTCGTACAGCGAGCCTGGCGGCAGGGACGGTCCTTGTCCATCCATGGTTGGATATACGGTTTGCAGGATGGGCGGATTGTGGATCTTGACGTTACCGTTAACCGGCCCGATGGTGTGGATGATATATACCGGATGAGCCCTGGTTGAGCGGACCACCCCGCACCTGTAGCCGGCGAAATCATACTTTTGGCTGCTGTTTCACCTGTCGGATGCTGATTGAGCCTGCGTGCCAGAATGAGTAAGATGCACGCCTGAGGTGCCAGATCGGGTGCCGTTGGTGTGAGGATCGCATGGAACGCAGTGTACAACGAGGGCCCGGCTGTGGCGCTTGCTGATTTTTCTAAAAGCGTGCGGGCGCTGTTTTCCCGTGCCCGAAAACCCTCGCACTTGTCTCAGAAAACCCTGGACGAGCACTTTGAGCTCTTTTGCTCGGTCATGGAACGCGGCTTTGCGATTCATACCGGTGCTACCGGCCGGCTGGTTGTGGAATACAAGTTGTCCGATACCAGCAGTGCACGACGGTTGCCGAGGATTCATCCCGACGGCAATATGAGTTTCAAATTACCGGAGTCCTGGTTGATCCCGTCGGATCACTTCCTGTTTTATGACCCATCCGATGAAACCGATTTTCCTCAGCTGGCGGTGTACGACGAAAACGAAAGTCGCTTTATTCAGGCCGAGTGGGAAGATCTGGTGGACCTCAACCGGTTGCACGGACAGCAGGTGTTGCCGATTGCCAAATTGAGTTGTCTGTTGGGCCTGCACTACATCAAAGACATCGCCTGTCTGCAATTGTTTGAATTGGATTTCGACCGGCTGTTCGAAGCCGATGCCATTCTGGCCGATCACCTGCGTGGCGTATTGGCCGAAAAAATGGATCGCCATGTGGAAGGTTCCCGGCAATGGTTGCGCGCGTCCAAGGCCGAGCAGATTGCGCTGAAATACCTGTCGAAAACAAAAAAATAAAGGCCTGGCGTCAACACTGTTTCACTGCTGCCGGGTTTGACGGGGTGCCAGCCCCAATATGTGCTCGATGTCCTTGGTGCTGACCGGCTTACCAAACAGGTAACCCTGCATCTCATCACATTGGTTTTCACTGAGGAACTTCTGTTGCTGGAATGTTTCCACACCTTCCGCCACGATTTTCAGGTTCAGGTGATGACCCATGGCGATGATGGTGGTGGCAATGGCGGTATCGTCCGTGTCGTCGGGGATGCCATCCACAAAGCTCTTGTCGATCTTGAGTACGTCGACCGGTAAATGCTTCAAACGCGAGAGGTTGGAGTAGCCGGTGCCAAAGTCATCAATGGCCAGGGTGATACCGAGACTTTTCAGTTGGTGCAGTTGAACGGTGGTGTCGTGGGCGTCATCCATGACCATCGATTCGGTGATTTCCAATTCAAGCAGCTCGGGTGGCAGTGCCGACTGGGCCAGAATGTGGGCGACTTTTTCGGTCAATGCTGGATCGCGGAACTGCCGGGGAGACAGATTCACCGAAATAGACAAGGGCGTGCTGAGCTGATTCAGCCACAAATTGACTTGGGTGCAAGCGTGATTGAGTACCCATTCACCCAATGCGGTGATCAGCCCGGATTGTTCTGCCACCGGGATAAACACATTGGGTCCCAACGTGCCACGCGACGGATGCTGCCAGCGTACCAGGGCTTCCAGACCGATAATTTTTCCGGTGCGGTTATTGACCCGCGGTTGGTAGTGCAGATAAAACTCCTGCCGTTCCAGCGCCGCACGGATTTCGCTTTCCAGGGTAATCCGTTCCATGGCTGCCCGGTTCAGCTCTTCGGTATAGTATTGCGCATTGTTGCGGCCCAGCTCTTTGGCCCGGTACATAGCGGCGTCGGCGTTGCGCAACAGGCTTTGCGCATCGGCGCCGTCGCGCGGATAGAGCGCAACGCCAATGGAGCAGCTCACGTGCAATGCGTGTTCATCGATCTGAAATTTTCGGGTCATGGCTTCCAGGACTTTTTGTGCCACCACATCCGCCAGGCTGTCTTTCGGACCGTGCAAAATCACGATGAATTCATCGCCACCGAGGCGGGCCACGGTGTCGTTTTCGCGCACGCATTTATCCAATCTGGCAGCCGCTAGTTTCAACAACCGGTCGCCCACGTGATGACCCAGGCTGTCATTAATGGTTTTGAAGCCGTCCAGATCAATGAACATTACCGCCAGGGATTCGCTGCGTCGCTGGGCGTCACTGATGGCGCGGCTTAGTCGGTCCATGCCCAGTGCGCGATTGGGCAGACGGGTGAGAGAGTCATAAAACGCCAGTTGTTTGATACGGGTCTCGCGCCGGTCGTGGGTGATGGCCAGTGTTGCAACGTGTTGCGCCATGTTAATGATGCGTTGATGAGT
Source organism: Simiduia agarivorans SA1 = DSM 21679 (assembly GCF_000305785.2). Lineage (NCBI taxonomy): Bacteria > Pseudomonadati > Pseudomonadota > Gammaproteobacteria > Cellvibrionales > Cellvibrionaceae > Simiduia > Simiduia agarivorans. Next base: position 3,440,076 of record NC_018868.3, read on the forward strand.
CTCCGTTGGTGTCCTTGGTGTCCGGAAGTAGAGTGCAAAACTGCCAAGTACTTCGTTCATGGAAATAATGGGGGTCGACCAACAGGCGAGCAGATTATGCTTAAGCGCCAGTTCGCGGAAATCCTCCCAGTGGGGATCGGTGCGGATATCCGAGCAAATAATCTGTTTCTGATAATACACGGCGGTACCGCAGGCGCCGACCTTCGGACCAATCGCCAGCCCGTTAATGGCGGCATTGATTTCGCTCGGGAGTGAGGGGGCGGCGCCATGCAGTAAACGCCTGCCGCTACTGTCGAGCAGCAGAACCGACGCAATCAGATCCGGCGCTAACTCTTCTATGTCCCGGACCAGGGCGTCGAGCGTGATGGGCAGTTCCGTGTTTGTGGCAATCATGCCCAGAATGTGGTCCTGAGCCTTGAGTAATTTGTCGTTATTGTGGCGCTCGGTGATATCGCGCACCATGCCGATGAACTGGCGTTGGTTCTGATGCCAGATTTCGGCAATACGCAGTTCCATTTTAAACAGGCTTTCGTCCCTCTTTTTGCCGTCGACGACGCCGCCTTTGCCGATGATTTTTGCTTCGCCGCCATTCAGGTAATTCTGAATGTATTGGTCGTGCTGATGATGGTGTGGATCCGGTACCAGCAGGTTAACATTTTTACCAAGAACTTCTTTTTCGCTATAGCCAAACAGCGCCTCAGCGGCGGTGTTAAACTGGCTGATTAAGCCTTGTTCATTGATGGTAATGATGGCGTCCATTACGCCATCGATAATCGCTTGGGTATTTTTGGCCTGCTGCTCAACGGCTTGCTGGGCCGCCATGGATTCTGACACGTCGGTATTGGTGCCATACCAGGCAACGACATTACCAAGCTCATCCTCAACCGGAATCGCGCGGGAAATAAACCAGATGTAGTCGCCGTTGGCCGGTTTTAGCCGGAACTGGCAGCTGTAATCCTCGCCGCTGTTGGTGGCGTGCAGCCATTGTTCAATGGCATGGTTCTGGTCGTCCGGATGAATTTGATCAAACCATTGTTCGCGCAGCTGATCGAAACTGAGCTTAAAAAAATCGAGGCAGCGTTCATTGGCATAGCCCAATTCGCCATCCGGTTGGGTGATCCACACATGTTGCGGCATGGCGTTGGCGAGCTTTCTGAAGGTCGCTTCGCTGTCGGCAATTTGCCGTTCGATTTTGCGTCGTTCAGTGACATCATCAAGGGTAGCAATGATGTGGTTTTGATCGTTAATCCGGATAGTGGAAAGGCCCAGCGCGGCGGGAAATATGTGGCCGTCTTTTCTGCGCACCATCATGTCTATACCGGGGTTGTCGCGCATGTCCGCATTGCTGAATTGCAGGTTCTGGCCATCCGGTGATTCGCCCATGATCAGGGCAAAACTGGCGTCGACTAATTCATTGCGCTGATATCCCGTTTGTTCACACAGCTTTTTATTGACCGCAATGAACTGGTAGCTGGCATTCAGCAGCATCATGCCGCAGGGTGCTGCATCAATGAGCAGGCCCAATTGCTCCTGTTGGTTTTGTTCCAGCAACACACGCTGTTGCCTTTGAGTTTCGAGCAGTGCCTTCACGGCGGTGATCAACAGGCCGGTGGCCAGCACGGCCAGAAAGATCAGGCGCGGATCGTGGATTGCCAGCGTAGACAAAAATTTCGGCCCGGGGCTCACGCTCAGCTGCCATTGCCGGCCATACAAATTCAGGTCTTTTTGCGAACCTAAGGGTGAGGCGTTGAGATAAAGCCAGGCCCGTGTTGGGGCAGCCTGTCCCAGGCTGAATCTGGCGTCGGCGTCAGTCAGAACTAGATGGATGGAGGCGTCGTCGCCCATCACCTGGTGCAGGAAGGGCGTCATATAAATGGGTGCCAACACCCAGCCCCGATGGCCGGCATCAGCCTCCACCGACAGAATGGCCAGATAATCCGGTGTGCTTTGCAGCCGGTGTTGGGATTGTTGCAGTGGCGCCGACAGCACCAGTTTATTGGTTGTCTGTGCATGAACAAGCGCCTGACGACGACCCGGCTCGGACGCCAGATCCAGGCCAAGGCCGGACTGGACGAACAGGGTCGGTTCTACGTAGCGCAGCAGAAACAGGTCCTGCTCGTTGGGCATGTATTGGCGCAGGGTAAAACCCGGTTGTTCTTCGGCTGCGCGCCGGAGCACGTCCTCGCGTTGCGCCGGTGGCACCCGCTCAATCCAGGCGAAACCCGGGATGCCCGGAAATTCCCGGGCAATGTCGCGGGATTCGATGTAGCGCTTGAATACTGTGTGGTCGAAGCGCTCGCCGGCAGCGATGATAGCACCTCTGGTGCCTCTGACGCCGTGTTCTACCGCCAGCACCAGCTGCGATAACTCGCGCGCGAGCGCTGCAGCGTCGCGCTGCAGTTTGGCTTCGGCCAACTGCCGGTTTTCTGCCGCGGTAAAGTAGGCCGCTGCTGCGGCCAGCAGCAGACTGGCAATCACGCCCAGAGAGAGGGTGAGGGTTCGGGTCATCCGGCTAACTGATTGGATCCTTTATTTGAGCTTAGACCCAAATTCATGCGTTTGATGGAATTATGGCGGCAGCGAGTAGGTATAAGTGGCACGGATGGGATAGTCTTGGTGTGCAATTATCACCTCAGGAGCGAGTTATGAGATTTTCATTGATATTGGGATTTGTCGTCGGCGTATTGGCATTCACAGCGCAGGCCGATGATTATCAGGAAACCATCAAAACATTCAGAAGCTCGGATGTGGGTAAGTCTTTTTTCAGTTCCGCCTATGGCTACGCGGTATTTCCCACCATTGGCAAAGGGGGGATTGGCGTCGGTGCGGCACATGGTCGTGGCCAGGTTTACCGGGGTGGAGTGGTGACGGGAACCACCACCATGACGCAGTTATCCGTGGGTTTTCAATTGGGTGGCCAGGCTTACAGCCAAATCGTATTTTTTGAAGACAAGCGCGCCTACGAGGACTTTACCTCCGGCAATTTTGAGTTTGCCGCAGGTGCCAGTGCAATCGCCATTACTGCCAGCGCACAGGCTTCTACCAGTACCACCGGTACCAATGCCAGTACCGGCACTCACAGTACGACCACCAAGCAATTAGGTGCCAGCTACACCAAGGGCCTGGCGGTGTTGACTGTGGCCAAAGGCGGGCTGATGTACGAGGCATCGCTGGCCGGGCAAAAATATACCTTTACGCCGAAGTAATCGCGGCTTATTCCGCGGGGATCAACTGCTTTTGGAGATTGCAGGCCGCTGCCACCGCCTCTTCCAGTTGATTTGCCGCCACCGGCTTGTGCAACAAGGTAATGCCGGCGGCATTGGCCTCGCGCAGCCGGTCCGGTGCGGTATCGCCGCTGATCAGCAGGGCCGGTAGCGTGGGGTAGATGCCGCGCAGGGTGCGGATGGTATCGATGCCGTTATCGTCGCTACGCAGGCGCCAATCGGCCAGTAGCACCGACGGTTTATTGGCCAACGCCAGCGTCAGGGCCTCCTGGGTGCTGTCGGCCAGATCCACGGTGGCGCCCAGTGTCTGCAGCAGCGCCTGCATACCTAACCGGACCTCCATTTCATCATCCACCACCAGAATCCGCATGTCGCTCCAGTCAGTAATGGGGCGCGCACGGGAAACATGCTGGCTGGGTGCGTTCTGGGAGATGGGCAGGCACAGGCTGATACGCGTGCCGTCATCGGGCACGGAATAGAGCGAGAAGCGCAAGTCCAACAATTTGACCAGCCGTTTGACAATAGCCAGCCCCAAGCCAAGGCCTTTGCGTCGATCGCGCTCGGGATTTTCCAGTTGATAAAATTCTTCAAATACCCGGCGCTGTTCATTGCGGGGAATGCCTCGGCCGGTATCCACGATGGACACTGTGGCCTGATCGTCTTCGGCATTGATGGATATGAGAATGCGGCCCTGTTCGGTGTACTTGATGGCGTTGGATAGCAGGTTGCGTAGAATGCGTTCGAACAGGCCCGGGTCCGTGTCCACGTACACATCGAGATAGCAGTCGAGCCAGATTGACAAACCTTTCTGCTCGGCCGCCGGGCTGAATTCCACCTGCAGCCGCTCGGCCATGTCGAGCAGATTAAAGGTCTGGCGATTGATGTCCACCACGCCGGCATCGAGCTTGGAAATATCGAGCAGCGAGTCCAGCTGGGAGGCCAGTCCCGATAAGGCCGCATCCATGTGTTGCACTATCTCGGCGGCATCGCTATCCAGTTTTTTGCGCGCCAGTGCGGCACAAAATAACGTCAGAGCATGAATCGGTTGGCGCAGGTCGTGGGAGGCCGAAGCCAGAAAGCGGGTTTTGGCGCTGGAGGCGGTTTCTGCCTGTTCCAGAATCAGTTGCAGTTGGGTGTTAACCGCGGTCTGCGCCACCCGCTCGCGAAAGGAACGGGCAAACACCCTGAAGCTGTTGCCGGATACATACAGCAGCATGGGAAAATACAACATCAGCATGCCGGCAATGGTGATCGCCGGTGCGCGGCTGTCGGGGTGAATCCAGGCGCACACCAGCCAGGTCATGGCGGCCGTTCCCAGAGCGGGCACGCTGTAGCTGAGCGCGATGGGTCGGTAGCCGGCAGTGGTGGTCACTGAAATTGCACTGGCACCGATCAGCAGCATGGTGACAATGGCGCGCTCCAGACTTGAAAAGGTGTCAATCAGGACCAGCGGCAGGGCATGCACAATACCGTTAATGCAGGTGCAGGCCATCACCCATTGCAGTCGCCTGCGCTCGGAGTAGCGCACGAGATCGGGCAGAATGCGCACCAGATAGGAACGGAATTGCAACGCACCCAGCGACACCAGCAGCCAGCTGATCCATACCCAGGTGGGCAGGTTATCGCTGGCGAAGTAGGCCACGGCGCCCAGCGCCAGTGACATGGGATAAATGGAGATGCCACTCTGGTTGGCAAGCAGTTGCAGCAGTTCGCCGTCCAGCGTGTTGCGGGTGGCCATGGCTTGATTCCGTGTTCCGGGCTCAGGAGGATTGTGGCGCCAAAAGGCCAGCTTACCTGATCTCGGTGGATTGTAAACGTTCCACCCAATAGGCTTCCAATCGGGCTAAGGTACCGTCCACTGCCATCTGGTCGAACGCATCCATCCAGCGTTGTTGTGCCTCCTCCGGATAATCACTCTGTTTGCTGAACGCCACGTACACCGGATGCTCATCCACCGCCGGTGCCAATAAGGCCAGGCTGAGCCCCAGCTTACGTTGGTAATACAGCGCCGACAGGGCAGGCATCACACTGTAGTCGGCGCGGTTGGCTGCGATCATCCGGCCGATGGACAGAAAATTATTGGTCAGTTGTGGCGTGATACGGCCGGAGGCCACCAGACTGTCGAACACCGGGCCGATGCTGGCGCCGCGCACCTGCACAAACCGGCCGGTAAACAAGCTGGCGGTTTTGCCCTTATAGTCGCTCGCCAGCTCAGGACGGGTCAGCACCACAAATTTAAATGTGTGCGCGGGTGTGTTCGGGTACAACAGTAAGGCGCCGCGCTCGGGTTTGAATTGCGTGGGGATTATCGCATCGCCATCGCCCGTGACCATCTGGCTCATCGCGCGGGTCCAGGGCATGAATTCGATATGGAAAGTTAATTGCGTGCGCAGGCTGGCCTCGGCCATGGCATCCACGATCAGTCCCGTGGGCCCATAATCCGATTGGTAGATAAACGGCGGTAATTCCACCGCACTCACACGCAGAACAGGCGCCGCGGCATTGCCGGCCATTGCCAGCAGCATCAACAACATAAGTGTGCAGCCCAGGCCTGTGTACTTCATGGCTTCTGGCTCAGGCTTGGGGGTGTCAGGAAGCGCTCGGGCAATCGCTCCTGACGGGGGAAATATTTAGTGTCGCGGTAGGGCAACTTCATAAAGCCCGAAACCCCAAGCCCTTCTATGCGATGCAAATTGCTGAGGATTTTGTCAAGACAGGCCTGAAATTGATCGGCTTTGCCTGGGTCGCGCAGGCGCAGGTAATTGTGGATTTTCAGGTCTTTTTCCAGGCTTTCAAAAATAATACAGCCGGAATGGTGAATCTGGTTCATCTCGGTGATGGGCGCCATGATTTCCGGTGGCAGCGTGAGCATTTCATCCGGGTCGTCACCGTCTTCAAAGTAGGAGTGGGAGCGCGAGCTTTGGTCTTCGCTCGCAATAATGTCAAAGGTAATTCTGGCACCGGGTTTGACCCGGAAGGGTTCGGCGCTGTGCTTGCGTTCCACGTGCAGGGTTTTGCGCGCATCGAAAATACAGCTTTTGAATACCCCCTGTTTGTTAATGGCCCGACCCAGGTGCACCATGTTGTTCACTGCACTGTTGAACGCCAGGCGCAGAGACTCGTCATACAGATTGAGACTGCAATCCACGTGCATACCACCAGCGTCCCAGTGAATGGCGAGGCCGCCCACCAACGGGTAACGGCCCAGATGACTGACGGACAGCACAAAGGCTTTTTCGGTATCGCCCATGCCGCCGAGGAAATTTTTGTAGTACTTGTCCAGCTCAGTGGGATCAATGGCGCGGAAGGTTTCCTCGTCCATTTCCCGGCGCAAAAAGGATTTGCGTGAGCTGTATACCACGGTATCGACTTCGTGGGTTTTGGGATAACGGGTGATGGGCAGCAGGGCCTGCGCGTCATTGTTTGACAGGTCCTTTTCCGTGCCGGTAACAATACGCTTCATATGACGCATGTTGCGCAAAAAATAATTGCCTGCGGTATCGCGCAACGTTTTATCGGGGCTCAGCATGTTGGACAAGGTATGGGCAAATTCTTTGGGCAGACCGAGGGACTCGGGCGGAATCGCCTCGGTACCAAAACGGCTGGATTGCCCCGACGCGAGCGCATACAAGGTGCCCGCCGCGCCCTGTTCATCAAATCGCGGCGAAGACAAGCCGCCATTGAGTTGGTCGTCGCCAATAAAATAGATATCACCGAGTTTGGCGTTGGTTTGTTGCAGGTCGGCGGACAGGGCATTGAGGCCGGCTTGCATGGCAAAGTTACCATCGGCGTCGAGTTGCGCATACACGGCCGCGCCCCAGTCAATCAGGCGCAGGGTTTCGGTGCTTTCATCCCACATCAGGTTGGAGGGTTTGATATCGCCATGGACAATCGGTGCCTGGTCCCGTTCGGCCGCCTGTTGGCGGATCCCGAGCAGGATGTCTGCCAGCTGGCTGGCGATTTTCAGCAGCAGGCGCGGCGATAAACGGCCCACGCGCCGGGCGTAATCGTCGAGGTTGACGCCCGGCGCGCGCTCCATCATCAGAATCGATTGACCGTGCACCCGCTGGAATTCAATAAACCGCGGTACGCCTGGCAGGTCCACTTGCGACAACATATAGCCTTCGTCCTCCAGGCGGTCCTGAACTTGTTGCGGCAAGGTAATGCGGGAAAATTTGAATACATAGTCGCGGTTGTCGGAGTCGCGCGCTGAAAAGACAAAACCGTAGGCGCCTTTGCCGATCATGCTGACGCCCGTATAGCCCAGCCGGCGCAATTGCGCCTCGCACAGGCCCAGCCAGGATTTCAGTTTTTTGGCATCGCGATGACTGAGCAGGTAAATTGACTGCTCTTCATTGATGTAAAAATGCTGTAAGTTACGGTGCTCCATGAACGCCACTATAAATTGAAGGCCCGATTCTGCCTATGGGCTGCCGGTTTTTCTGCCTGTTTTAATGGTGGCAAAGCCCCTGGCGGACGGCAGGCACAATTGACTTAGCAGGAAACCAATAGCATGTGGGTAGACTCCCTAACTGAACTGACGACCGCGGCCACCGATCTGCTGCTGGCGTTAATGGCGCTGGCCCTGGCGGTGTTTTACCGGCATCACGGCAACTGGAGCCGGGTATTTGGTTTGCTCGCGCTGGGCGCTGGTCTTGGGGCGGTTGCCCATGGCCTGGCGCTGCCGGTGGGAGCCATTACAGCCTGTTGGCTGGTGATTTATGCGGCGTTGGCGTTGCTGGTGGCGCAATTCGCCTTGATCGTGATCCAAGACCTGTGGGGGCCAGCTGCAGTCCGGCGTGCCACCCTGCCTTTGTTGGCGCTGGCCGCAGGTTTCTGGTTGTACACATCATTTGTGGGCGACAGTTTCCTGCCGTTTATTGTCTATGAGGTGTTGGCCATGGGGTTTGCGCTGGCAGGTTTCAGCTGGCAGGCGTGGCAGAGGCGCGCCGGCGCCGGCTGGCTGGTGTTGGGCGTACTGCTTACGCTTGTGGCCGCTGCCGTGCAAGCGTTAAAACTATTCACCTTCACGTTGATCTGGCCGTTCGACCACAACGGCGTCTACCACCTGATTCAGATGGTAGCGCTGGTGCCTTTCTGGTTGGGGGTGCGGCGCTTACCAGTGCAGAGGTAAGGCCGACGCCTGACTTTCGCCCATGCCAATCATCTCGTCATAGGCCATGTGATGCACCAGTTTGGCCTCGGTGACAGTGACGTCGGCCAGGCTCGTGCGCATGGCTTCTAAGCTGCGGGTCATCAGGTTTTCCCCCTGGCCATTGCAGATGATGCCTTCGGCACCGTCGGGCAGGGTGACGCGGGCAGTGTAAATATCGCCCTCGGATGAAAATACCTGTACGGCCACAGGCAGATTTTGCTGGGAAAGGTGGTCTACGGAAAAGCGGTTCATACTGCATGCTCCTCAGGTTATCGTTATTGAGATACGGAGGGGTACTGCAGGGGGATCAGTAGTTGGTCCGTCGCCCCAGCCACCAGAGTACCGCAGCTGCGCACACAAACAAACCACTTAACGGCGCCACGCTGCCCATCTGGTTGGCGTCGGCCATGAACTGGCCCACAAACCAGGTGCCAAGCCCGCCGCCAATCATCACCGACAGGCCATTGTAGAGGCCGCTTCCCTGGGCGATGTTTCGTTCAGGTAACAGATACTGAACCATGGCAAATTCGCAGGCGTTGAAGGTGGTGATGAAAAACACTCCGGCGCAGAAGAGCGCCAGTGAAAGCCATAAATCATCGGCACTGAAGGCGCCCGTTACGCACAGGCCGGCGGCGACAAAGCCAAACGCCGCATTGCGGCCGCGCTTGCCGGTGCGATCGCCCAGCCAGCTGAACAGGGCCAGACCTAACAGTGAGAACACGTAGGGCAGGGCGGCAATCCAGGTCAGCTGGGCGTAGTCCACGTCGGCCCGGCTGGCGAAGTAGGTGGGCAGCCAGTTGGAAATGCCCAGCGACAGCATGTTGTTGAGTATGCCGGCCAGCAACATCAGCGCCACTGAGGGGTGTGCCAGCAGGCGCCAGGGCGCCGGGTCCAGCAGTTTGGGTGGGGTATGATCGGATGTCTGGCCGGGGGGCGCGTCCTGTACGTACAGGCTGATCAGCGGCAGGGTAATCAATAAGCCGGCCACCGCCAGGCCGTGAAAGCCGGCGCGCCAGCCCCAGGCGTCCATGATGGGCACCAGCAGCAGAGGCGCGGTGAGAATGGCGAGGAAAATGCCGGAGATCCAGATGCCATTGGCGCGCGAGCGTTCCTCTGGTGCAAACCAGCGCTGGGTGAGGGTGTTCATCATTGGGAAATGAATACCCTCTGCTAGCCCCAACAACACCCGGGAGGCCAGAAACAGCACCAGTATCTGGCTGAACCAGGCGCCCATGGCGGTAAATACCGACCAGAGCACCACAATCAATTGCAGGCTGCGCTTGGCACCAAAGCGCGCGCCCAACGGAGTGAGCAGGATGTTGGCCGCGCCATAGGCCAGGTAGAACAGGCTCATGAGCAGGCTGCCGTAGTGCTGTTTATCGGCCGTGCTCCAGGCGAATTCTTCGGCAATCAGGGGCAGGGCCAGACTGATATTGAGCCGGTCCAGATAGCCGATAAACAGGCTCACCATCAATACCCAGGCCAGCCGCCAGCGCCCGGTGGCCGGGGCGTTGGTGGTGGATGCGCGAGCAGTGTGAGTCATACGCGCGATTATTGCGCGCGGTAGAGGCGATTGACAAATTCTGACAGCAATTTGTCGCGAATCTCATGTGGCATCACATTGAGCAGGTTGTTGATTTCGTCCATCCGGCCGGGCAGGGCGCTGCCGTCGGAGCCCAGAAGCCCGGTAAGCTGATCGAACAGGGCGTGGCCGGCATCGCCCTGGCTTTGCAGCAGGGCGCCGATCTCTTCCGGCATTTCGGTTAGTGAAGGGCCTTGGGCGGCGTCGCGCAGTTGCGCGACCGCGTCCTGCAGGTCGCGCAGGAAGGCGTCGATGCGCGGCACATTGCCGTTGCCCACGCTCAGGTGGATATTCGCAGGGGAGGGGCCAAAGCCGAACTGGGGTTGAATGTACCAGCCCTTGGCTTTCATCACCTCAGACAGGGCAAACACGTCCAGTGTTTTACTGGCAAAGGAAAACAGGTTGGCTTTGGGGTCGCCCAACACGTACAGCTCAGGGATAGCGGCAATGGCCTCGCGGATCTTCACTGAGGCAGCCTGGGTGCCTTCAACCAGCTTCAGATACCCTTCCTCACCCAGGTGATTCATGATCGCCCAACAAGCCGCCACGGGGCCGGCACTTTTGGTGGACATGATGGTGGGGTTCACCACCGAGTAGCCGGTCCAGCCGGACCAGGCAAAAATCTGGTGCCGGCGCATTTTAGCGCCCTGCTTGTAAATGATGGCCGAGGCGCCCTTGGCGGCGTAGCCCCATTTGTGAAAGTCCATGCTGAGCTGGGTAACGCCGGGCACGCCCAGGTCAAAGTCGGGAATGTCGTAGCCGAGCTTTTTCGCAAACGGCAGGTACATGCCGCCCACGCAGCAATCCACATGGAACAGAATGTCGTGCTTCAGCGCCAGTTGGCCCAGTTCGGCAATGGGGTCCACCACGCCGTGGGCGTAACCCGGCGCCGAGCCCACCATCATGATGGTATTGGGGGTGATGGCCGCGGCCATGGCGGCGGGATCGGCCTTGAAGGTGACCGGGTCCACCGGCACCCGCACCGGTTTGATATCGAAATAATGACAGCCCTTGAAGAAAGACGCGTGCGCGGTTTCCGGCAACAGCAGCTCTGGTTCGGTGATTTCCGGCTTGTGTTCGCGCATATAGTCGCGCGCGGTTTTGATAGACAGCAGCAGGCTTTCGGTACCACCGGAGGTGAAGCTGCCCTGGGCCTCCGGGCCACCGTTGACCAGGTCGATGGCCATGGCCAGCACTTCTTTTTCCAATTCCATGGCAGACGGGAAGGTGGTGGGGTCCAGGCCGTTTTCGGTGATGAAGGCGGTAAAACTGTCTTTCAGCAGTTTCATGGCGGTGTCGCCGGCATCGTACACATAGGCGAATACCCGGCCGTCGGCCCAGTCCAGATCGTGCTGCTTGCGGCGCTCCAGCTCGTTCAACAGTTCCTGTGGGTTGCGGCCGGTTTTCGGCAATGCCATGGGGTGCTCCAGGTTTTTATATCGGGTGAAAAATGTTCAGCTTTCACTCTACTTTAAATAGTACGAATGTGCAATAATTCGTTTGTGACGTTCTGATACAGTGTACGCACCTATGAGTCCAAACGATGATTTCACCCTTTATCGGCAAGTGTTGCAGCAGCACGGCGATGGCCGGCCAAGATTGCTGCTGGACCTGCAGCGCCTGGGTGCCAATGCCGATCGGGCCTGCGGCTTGTTTCCCGGGCAGCCCCTGCGCCTGGTGGTGAAGTCGTTGCCGTGCCTGCCGCTGCTGCGTTGGTTGAGTCAGCGCATGGGCACCCGTCGTTTCATGGTATTTCATTGGCCCTTTCTGCAACAGTTACTGTCGGCTATGCCGGATGCCGATGTGCTACTGGGCAAACCCATGCCGGTGCTGGTGCTCACGCGTCTGTTGGCGGCCGGCGTCGGTGCCGAGCGGTTGGCGTCGGCGTGTTGGTTGGTAGACTCTGCTGAGCGGATAGACGCCTATGCCGGATTTGCCCGGGCGCATGGCCTGCGGCTCAGGGTTGCAGTGGAAGTGGATGTTGGCATGGCCCGGGGCGGTGTCCGGTCACCTTATGAGCTGCAACAGCTGCTGGCCCGTTGGCCCGAAGCACTCGAGCTTGAGGGCCTGATGGGTTATGACGCCCAGGTTGCAAAAGCGCCTTGGTGGTGGGGCGGCAGTCGGCGCGCCTACCGCCAGAGTCAGGACCGCTACAGGGAATTTATCGGGCTGCTGGCGCCGCATCAGCGTCGTTTGCTCAACGGTGCCGGCAGCCCGACGTTGCCGCTGCATGGAGCAGGCAGTGTGGCAAACGATTTCAGTCTGGGATCCTGTTTGCTTAAACCCACCGATTTTGACCTGCCGCAATTGGCCGTGTTTACGCCGGCGTTGTTGATTGCCGCACCGGTATTAAAACGCTTGCGGGGTGTGACCTTGCCGTTTGTGGGTCGGTTGGCGTCGCCGTTGGGCGGTCGCGACAGCCTGTTTTTGTACGGTGGGCGCTGGATGGCGAAACCTTGTTGGCCGGAGGCGATGGCGACCCAACCCTGGTACGGTCTGAGCTCGAATCAACAGTTAATGACCTTACCCGCACAAACGCCTTGCGGCCCCGATGACTATGTCTTTTTCCGGCCCACGCAAAGCGAGGCCGTGATGCTGCAATTTGGCGACCTGTGGGTTTTGAATGAGGACCGTTCAATGCAAGCCTGGCCGGTGATGAGTAATGAAGTGTCCGAACACCCAGACGTGACGGGAGTCTGAATGCGATTTTTATGCCGGCGGTTAGTCCCGTTTTCCCTGGTGCTTTTGCTGATCCTGATCGGTTGTGTTTACTGGCTGCTGCAGGCGTCACTGTTGCCGCGTCAGTCGACCTTACAGGTCCGGGGAATTTCCAGCCCCATTGCAATTCGCTTTGATGACTACGCCCGACCCTTTGTGCACGCCGCCAACCTGAAGGATGCTCTGTATGCCCAAGGTGTGTTGCACGCCAGTGAACGTTTGTGGCAAATGGAGTTATTGCGTCTGGCCGGCCGTGCAGACTTGCATAGGTTGTTTGATCGCGATGGCTTGGCAACCGATGCCGAGCTCTGGCGCATGGGGGTGCCGCAATTAGCTGAGGCATTATCAGTCAACGTGGAGCCCGAGGTGCTCGAGTGGGTGCGGGCCTACGTGCAGGGCATTAACGCCGGACTCGCCCGTTATGCCGTGCTGCCGCCCGAATTACTGCTGTTAGGTTACCAGCCGGAAGACTGGACTGTTGAGGATGTGTTTGCCGTGGGCGCGATCATTGCGTTTCAGAGTGGCAATAATTACACCAAAGAATTATTGCGTCTGGCGCTCAGGCACAAGCTAAGCGACGATGACTTTGCGTTATTTTTGGACGACTTTTCCGATCGCGCGGATTATCCGTTTGTCATTGCGACTGCCGGCCGGGCGGCAGAGCAGAACGGGGAGGTAATCCCCGGTGAGGTGCCCGCGCACCTGTTCGCGCAGACCGCCTTGCTCGATCCCGCCCGCAATCCGCGCTTGCCCCGGGGTGCTTTTGGCAGCAACGGCTGGGTGGTGGCGCCGGCAAAAAGTGCGACGGGCAAACCGCTGTTTGCGTTTGATTCGCACGACGCGCTGGGACTGCCGAATTTGTTTTACGAGCTGCATTTATTTTTCGGACGGGGCGAACAGATCCGCGGCTGGTCGGTACCGGGGTTGCCCGGTGTCATCAATGGCTACAACGAAGCCATTGCCTGGGGCTTTACCAATATTGGCGATACTCAGGATCTGTTTATTGAAACCCGGCACCCCGAGCAACAGGACACATTTTTATACGACGGCGAGTGGGTTGCCGCGGAGGTGCAGACGCGCACACTCACCTTGGCGGATGGCTCCAGGGTAGCGCACACGCGCAAGCTGTCGCGCCACGGACCCCTGATCAGCGAAGATCCGCCTATCAGTTTTGCCTGGACCGGTCATCATCCAGGCGAAAAAGGTTTAGGGGCACTATTGGCGATCAATCGCGCCACCGATTGGCAGGGATTCAATCGCGCGGCCGACACCTTGTTGGCGCCCACCCTGAACGCCACTTATGCCGACGTGCACGGCACCATCGGTTTTCGCACGGCTGGTGTACTGCCCCTGCGCGGCAGGGGGCAGGGTCTATATCCGCAGGATGGCAGCAACGGATCGAACGCCTGGCGTGGCTGGGTGCCGGTGTCGGCCACGCCCCGATTGGAAAATCCCGCCGAGGGTTTTGTGGCGGCGGCCAATGCTCGGGTTCACGCCGCGGGTGAAATGCCCTTGGTGTCGGCGGATAACGCCGCGCCCTATCGCATCGCCCGCATTCAGTCGCAGCTGGCGGCAGCGGAGGCCATGACGCCTGCGCGCATGGCCGCGCTGCAAATGGATTGGTACGACGGCCAGGCGGCGTGGTTGTTGCCACACCTGTTGCCGTCCTTGTCACCGGAGCACGCGGCCTGGCGTACACGGTTCGCGCAGTGGCTGAAAAATCCGGTGGCGGCCGCAGACTCGGTGGAAGCTCTGGTGTTCCAGCAGTGGTATCTGTGCCTGGCCGAAACGGTTTTCAAATCGCGACTGGGCGAAGACTACGATGCCCTGATCAAGCAAAATTATGTGCTCAACCAGGCCCTGGATGTGCTGATTGCCAGCGACCGGCACGCCCAGTGGTGGCAGGGTCAGCGCGCGCAAACCATTGATCGGGCGTTGGCGCAAGCCCTTGCAATGCTCGAAAAGCAATTGGGCAATAACGTGGCGCAGTGGCGACTGGATCGATTGCAGCGGGCGCAGGCGCCGCACGAGTTGGCGCAAGCGCTACCGGTGCTGGCCGGCGTGTTGAACGCGCAACCTGCCCCTTGGGGCGGCACGCCGGCAGCGGTGGGCCGGGCGAATTACCGCTACGACCGACCGTTTCAGGTCCGCAATGGCGCCACTGTGCGGGTAGTGGCAGAATTGGACGCAACCATCCATGCTGCCTCGGTGATGCCCGGCGGACAATCCGGGCATCCGTTGAGCGATCACTACGCCGATCAATGGCCGCATTGGTTGGCGGGTGATTTGTTACCGATCGTTCGCCCTGCCGATCCGATTCAGCAGCGCGGCGAAGCCGAGGCCAACGTCGACGGGACAGTTTTTCGCCAACTCATTCTGGAACCTGCGCAATGAACGGACAACACATTATCGACGCCTATGCCCGCATCCAGCATCAGATTCACACAACGCCAGTCATGCATAGCCGTCTGCTCAATGAGCGCTTGGGCTGTGAAGTGATTCTGAAATGTGAAAACCTGCAAAAAGTGGGCGCGTTCAAAGCGCGCGGTGCAGCGAATGCCGTATTGCAGCTAACGGAGGCCGAGGCGAGCAAGGGTGTGGCGACCCATTCCTCGGGCAACCACGGTGCAGCACTCGCCTTTGCCGCGCGCGAACGCGGCATCCCCTGTTGGGTGGTGATGCCGGCGAACGCGCCGCAGGTAAAGAAAGATGCAGTGGCGGCGTACGGCGCTCAGATCATTGAATGTGAACCCACACTCGCCGCGCGCGAATCAACCTTGGAAAAAACCGTGCAGGCGACCGGTGCGCAATTTATTCCGCCCTATGATGACGAACGCATCATTGCCGGTCAGGGCACGGCTGCATTGGAGCTTTATCAGCAACTGGCTGAACAGGGGCAGCCGTTACCGGAATTTATACTCGCGCCCGTGGGCGGCGGTGGGCTGTTGGCCGGCACCGCCCTGTACAGCAAATCCGTGGCGCCCGGCGTGACAGTGATAGGCACAGAGCCCAAGGGTGCCGATGATTGTGCGCGTGGGTTTAACAGCAAACAGCGCGTTACCGACGCCAAGCCGAACACGATCGCTGATGGCTTGCGCACTCTGGTGGGGGAAGCCAACTTTCCGATTATCTGCGACTATGTGGATGAGGTGCTGACCGTGAGTGAAGCCGCCATAGTGGAGGCCATGACCTTGGTGTGGACCCGCACCAAGCTTATTATCGAACCCTCGTCGGCAGTGCCCATTGCGGCCATCCTGGAAAACCCCGCGCGCTTTGCCGGGCGCAGGGTGGCGGTCATTCTCAGCGGCGGTAATGTGGAGTTGGGGCAGCTACCGTTTTGATTGTCGGCCGCGATCTGTCTTTTGCGCGGTTGTACGGCCAGTGTTCGTCAGCTCAACGTCAGTAAGCCCTGGGTATCGATAGTAATGGTTTGGCCGGTGGTGAAGTTGGCCTGCGACAGCCCCTCGGGCAATGCGATAATCGGAATCGAACGCTCAAACCACACCGCCGACAGGGTCACGCCGGACACCAGCAGTGAATCTGCCTCCCCCACAATCAGCCCGGCCGGGCCTATGCCCTGGCTCACCAGGTCGAGCAGTACCAGGCCCGTGTGGGTGCTGCCAATACAGGAAGGAAATACCAGAATTTTGCCACGGCTTTCGGCGCGGTAAAGCGGGTGATGGCGGTCATGCATGCGTGATTTTTTGCCCGGCAATAAATTCGCCGGTTTGCAATGGGCGGCGGTGAAGTTGATGGGCTGATCGGTCACCAGTGCCGGGCCTTTTGCGTTGCCCGCGAGAATGACGCGGCCCTGAATTAGGTTGTTCATTTACAGGACTCCGCACACGGCCAGCAACTCAGACAGGTCGCCGTACTCGGTGCCGTCGAGATAGTAATAAAGCTTGCCGGAATTGGTGAGCACCTGTTGCGAGCCGAGCCCGATGCGCACAGACAGGCCGGCCAGCGGGCAATGCGCATACAATTCGACGCCTGCCTCTAATAGCGCCCGGTGCATCGGCAATTTTTCCAAGCGCCGCAGGTCGGCTGGCACAAGATGAAACAGCGTGCGCTTTTTGACTTTTTTACCAACAAAATGTTCGCCGGTCGCCAGCGCTTCTTCCAGCGTCATTTGCGGGCAGCCAAAGGCAACGATTTTGGATGCGTTCTGTATTTCCTGATTGGCGCGCACCGCGGTTAAATCGGCCTGGGTGATGGTGATGACCTGTTCCGGTTCGCGTCCCCGAAACGCGGTGGCTTCATCGGGTGCTTCCGGGGTCAGACCCAGCACGTGGAATAACGAGACGCTGCCGCTCGCAGCCATGGCGCCACCCATGTTTTTCAGCTCGGTGGCTGAGAAAGGGTAGTGATCGAGTACCGGGGTTTTGTCCACGCACCGTTTGCCCAGAATAAAACCGAGCGCGGCGGCGTCCATCACCTGTATGTCGAGCTTGACGCGGATCTGGCCGGCCCGGTTCTGGTCCAGCAGAAAACCGAATTCCGGCGTAAGACCGGTAATGGCCTGACAGATATCCACCAGAATGGAGTTGCGGTTGCTGCGCGCACCGATCACTGAATTGGCGTAAATAATCGCGGAGCTTTCGGCCCAGCCGAGAATATCGCCAAAGCGGGGTATATTGGCCTCGTGGTAACACACGCAGGAATAGTTGGGTGTCACACCCAAGGCTTCCAGGTTCTGCTCGTGTTGTTGTTGGCCACGCAATACCAACCGGTTCTGCAGACTGAAATCGTAGCCAGGGCGGGGATTGGCGGTGGTCGGTACTTTTACTTTGAGTCCGGCGGCTACCAGCTTTTCCACCACGGCGTAATAGCCTTTGAAGGACGCAATTTTAAAACTGCCGGTAAGGTGCGCGCTCACGATGGGCACCAGCCGGGTGGCACCAAAGGCTTCACCGTAGCGCACCAGCGTCGCCATGCACTGGGCGAATTCCGGGCCCAGGCTGCCGTCCAGCCAGGCCTGTTGTTTATCGGTGAGTTGCATTTTGGGTGTCTCGCCGCCATCTTAGCTGCTGAATAAGCACCATAACTTAAATTGTACTTTAGTGCAAAAAAATAAAAGGACGTGTCAAATGAAATGGATGCAAACGCTTCAGGCCGGGATCCGGACCCCGGGTTTCTGGCGCCGGGCAGCGCTTTGGGCGCTGTTGTTGTGTCTGGCGCCCTTTGCCATTGAGATCATCATCATGGCGGACCTGATAGGCATTGAGCTGGCCATGGCGTTTGTGGCTTATTGGGGCCGGGATCTTTGGGCCCAGTGGCTGACGCGTTGGGACCGGTGGGTGGCATTCTGTCACGAATCTTGTCTGATCCTGGCCAGTCACTGCCAGTTTGAGCGGCGCAATTTCCTGGTGTTGTGCGGCTTCAGCGTTGCGTTGGTCGTTCTGGGTTCACCGCTGCTGGCCTCTGCAGGCTGGTTGCCAATGATGGTGTTGGCGCCTGATTTGTCCCCTTTCACAGGATTCAGTTGATGACCATATGGGTGGATGCGGACGCCTGTCCGCAAGTGATAAAGGAAATCCTGTTCCGCGCCGCCGAGCGCGCGCAGGTGATGGTGACGCTGGTGGCTAATCAGGCCATGCGTACACCCAATAGCCGTTGGGTCACGTCACTGCAGGTGAGTCAGGGCTTTGATGTGGCCGACAATGAGATCGTCCAGCGCCTGAGCCCCGGCGATCTGGTGGTAACCCAGGATATTCCACTCGCCGATGAAGTGTTGCAAAAGGGCGCCGATGCCATCAACCCCCGTGGCGAGCGCTATACCCAGGCCAACATCAAGGCGCGCCTGAACATGCGCGACTTTATGGATACCCTGCGCGCCAGTGGCGTGCAGACCGGTGGGCCGCCGCCATTCAGCCAGGCTGATCGCAAAGCCTTTGCCGATCAACTCGATCGCTGGCTGGCCAAACGGGCAAAGCGTTGAGCCAGCAGCTAAGGTTAGGAAGTAACTGGCAAAGCGGGTGCCCGATGGCGCGCAAAGGCTTTAAATACGAAATGGAGCTCACCGAGCGCGGTTTGTGTGTGCAGCTGTGGGCGGTGGGGCGCCCGGACGATGAGGATTTCGCCCGGGTAGCGCCGTTGTTGGAGCTCGCCCGCAAGAGTGTGGATGATGAGCGCATTGACCTGTGCCTGGATGTGTCCGGCTGCGGTAATGCCGCCCTCAGCGTGCTTTGTATGTGCCTGGCCTCGCACCCCTATCGGCGGGTGGCGATTGTGGGCGAGGGCGACTGGCACCGTTGGTGCGTGCAAACCGCGATCCCTATTGTCTCCGTACCCTTGCATTATTTTGATTCAAAAGTCGCGGCAATGGATTGGTTGTCATGATGCGTATCGGCCTTTTCCTGTTGGCCTGCGCCTTGGGGTGGCCCACGGTATTGGCGGCCATTTCACCAGCGCAGTTGGTGGACGCAGCGCGCGAACGCACCCAACACAGTGTGACCTACGACGGCCGTTATCTCGCCATTGATTATCCGGGCGGCGACGTGCCGGCAAACATCGGTGTGTGTACCGATGTGGTCATCCGCAGTTACCGCGCCTTGGGCATCGATTTGCAGGTGTTGGTGCATGAAGACATGCAGCAGCGCTTTGATGCCTATCCGTCTAAGCGGTTGTGGGGGTTAACCCGCACTGACCGCAATATCGATCACCGGCGGGTGCCTAATTTGCAGGCGTTTTTCAGCTATGCGGGCGCGGTGTTGCCGGTTACGGACACGCCATCGGACTACCAGCCCGGTGATCTGGTGACCTGGATGTTGCCTGGCAACTTACCGCACATCGGCATTGTGTCCGACAAGAAAACCGGTGAACGGCCGTGGATTATCCACAACATCGGTGCCGGACCCAAAGAAGAAGACCGCCTGTTCGATTACCCCATTACCGGCCACTACCGGTATTTACACTGATGCCGCGGTGGAACTAACGCGCGCCTGCGAAGTCCAAGGCTCCAACCCGTTCAAGGAATGAAACAATGCCACGTCTGTTTATGTTTTTCGCGCTGACCCTGTGCCTGAGTGCCTGTTCCAACAAGCAGATCTACGACGGTGCCCAGTACAACAACGAGCGCGAATGCTACCAGCGGCCGGAATCACAGGTTGATGAATGCCTGCAGCAGAACAGTCAGTCCTATGAAGACTACCAGCGCGAGCGCGAGGCATTGAAAAAGGCAGAATAATCAGGCGTGCAGCTGATAGAGCGCGTCGCGGATCCAATTCGGACTGCCCACACCTTTGTGCCACATGATCAATGACCAGGAGGCGGCATAGGCCCAATACACCTGACGGGCCCAGGCCAGTTCGCGCGCGCTGACACCATAGGATTGCAGTTGCAGCAAACGCCGGGCCTGATCGTTGGTGAGCGTGTGGCACGCGAGCAAGGTGGCCAGATCCACTCGTCGGTCACTCACACAGCTGTATTCAAAATCGATGCACACCAAACGGTCTTGATGTACCAGTAAATTGTGCGGGTTCAGGTCGCGATGGCAGAAGCTCAATTGTTGTGAGTCCTGCAAGCCCGCGATGGCCTCTTCAATTTTATCCTCTTGTGCCAGCAAGGCGTTAAAAGCTTCCCGCTGATGGGCATCGAACGTGGGCGCGTATTGCGCGAGCAGGTCACGGTAATGTTGCCACTGGGTTGCCGGCGTGATCACCCGCGCGGTTTTCGGTAAAAACTGCAGGCTGGTGAGCAGTTCGTGCAACATGCGCACGGTTTTCAGGTCGTTCGGGTAGCGCTTGTGCCAGGGCGGTTCAGTGTGCACATAGCGGCTCAGATAGTAGCGGTAGTCACCACTGACAAAACGCAGTTCCGGCGCCAGTCCGGCCGCTGCGGCCAAGCGCCAGCAGGCCACTTCCCGCTCGCGCGGGCAGAGTTCGGTGGTATGCCGGCTGTTGACCCGCAGCACCCAGCTCTCGCCCTGGCTTGTGGCCAGAAAGTTCTGGTTACTGGTGCCCATGCACAGGGGCGCCACCGGCTTGAGGCCGTGGATGCCCGCGTCCGCCAGTTCGGCGTGCAGCAGTGGGTCGGCAAATTCAGGCAGCATGTCAGGCCGGGCGGTGTGCTACGTGTGGCTGGCGCGGGTGCAGGCGTTGGTACCAGAGCCAGTAGCCAGCGGCGGCAATACCCACA
Source organism: Simiduia agarivorans SA1 = DSM 21679 (assembly GCF_000305785.2). Lineage (NCBI taxonomy): Bacteria > Pseudomonadati > Pseudomonadota > Gammaproteobacteria > Cellvibrionales > Cellvibrionaceae > Simiduia > Simiduia agarivorans. The sequence goes on from NC_018868.3 coordinate 3,460,891, forward strand.
TACAGTACGAACAGCGCACTGGTGAGCAGCAAGCCCTTATTCAGGTACAGATAGATCGACACTATGTCGATTACGATCCAGTAGAGCCAGTTTTCCAGCACCTTCTGCGCGACCAGCCAGGTGGCAAAGACGGCAAACACGGTGGTGGCGGCATCCAGCCAGGGATAATCGGCGTGGGTATAAGTGGACATCACGAAGCCTGCCACCATGGCAATGGCGGCCATCAATGCGACCCACAACACGTGCCGTTGCCAGCGCCAGCTCTGGATGGCTTTGGGCTTGCCCTTGTCATCCCGACGCCACACCATAAAGCCGTACACGGCCATGGCCATGTAGTAGGCGTTCAGCAGTGATTCCATCAGCAGCGACACTTCCCAGAAAATCACCGTGTAAATGGCAGTGCTGAACAGTGCCGCCGGCCAGCACCAAAGACTTTCTTTGGCGGCCAGCAGTACATAGGCCAATGCCAGTACCACGGCGAGGGCTTCCCACTGACTCAGTGCGCTGGCGTCGCGCAACAGGGCGTTGATCCACTCCACGGTTATTGCCTGTGGGAAAGGTCGAGTGCGCCGTTGATGAACTTGCACACGAACACGGCGCGGCCAAAGCGTTCGTGTGCGGCTTTCATTTCGACGCCGAGCATCTGCATGACCGCGTCGTAATCACCACTCACCTGCGTGGCCATGGCATTGGTCACGCGGGTGATGCCAGGGTACTGATCGAGCCGTCCGATAAACCATTTGATCGGCTCGATGTAGTCGTCGCGCAGTGGATACAGGGATATTTCCGCGGTGAGTTGCATTTGCTGTTGCCTCAATCAAAGTGCAGTTGTGCGGTCACGCCAATCTGGCGCGGATCGCCAAAGCGGATGTATTGGGTGTCGGCCCAATCTTCCGACGGATCATTACCAAAGTAAAATCCGCGTACGCCATAGCGCTCGTCCGTGAGGTTGCGACCCCAGGCATACAGTGCCCAGGATTGCGCTTCATAGCCCACGCGCGCGTTGAACAGGGTGTAGGCCTGTGAGCGGGAATCGTTGCTGTCGGAATAATAAAACGCGCTCTTGCCGTTCAGGCTCAGGTTGGCAAACCAGCCGAGGCTGCGGAAACTCATGCCGGCGCTGTAAGTCCAGCGCGGCGCGTGTGCCAGGTCGCGGCCCGATAAATCCACCGGGCTGCCGTATTTGTCCTGGTACACATAGTCGCCATACTGCGCCTGCAGGTAGCCCACGCTGCCGTAAAATTCGATCTGCTCGGTGGCGCTGATGCGGCCTTCAAACTCTGCGCCGTAATTGTCGGAGCTGCCGGCATTTTCGGTGAACAGAATGAAGCGCTGCGGATCGTCCGGGTCCTGCAGCGACGCCGCCACCTGTTGATCCTGCCGGTCCATGTAAAACAGCGTCACGGTGGTGTGCGCACGGCCTTCGGCCCAGTTGGATTTCAGGGCCCACTCGGCGTTGTACAAGGTCTCGGCATCAAAGGTTTTTTTGTCAGCCAGTGCCGGTGGCAGGGTCATGTTAAAGCCACCGGCTTTGTAGCCGCGCGCCAGACGCACATAGCTGGTGTGGCTGTCGGACAGCACTTTCGTCAGCGCCAGATGACCGCCCCACATGGATTCGGAGGGTGAGAAATTGTCGTTGTTAGAGTCTTCGTATTTGGCATTGCGCGTTTCCGAGCGGAGGCCCACCGACAGTGCCCAGCCCGCGCCCAGGTCGGAATCCGTCTGGGCAAAGACCGCGGTGTTGGTGGCGCGATATTCAGAGGCCAGTACTTCATCGGGCCAGCTGTTGTATTCGGAATAGAGGTCGTTGTCCTCTTCCAGCGTGCGACCGTAAATGCCGAGCAGCCAATCGGTGCTGCCATTAAACAGGCGGCTGGCTTCTGTGGAGGCAAGACGGAACTCCTGGCTCAGGGTGTCGCGTTCGGCTTGTTTGTCCCATATGTAATCGTACACGCAGGGCTCGGTGCCCACCGGGTTCCAATCGTCGTCGTAGGCGGTGCAGGTTTTTGCGGCCCAGTAGTCCGGGTTGGCCCAGTCGCCGTCATAGGCGTGCTGGTGCTCTGTATTAGCCAGCGAGGTAATCGCGGTGAGCGCCACCTCATCAGTCGCCCATTCGATTTTCAGGCTGGCGCCCTGGGTGGTCTGGTTGTCGGTACCGGGCTTATCGGTGAGCGTATCAAAGCCGTTGTTGTCCAGCGTCCAGGCGTCGTAGCCGTTGTCCAGTCTGGCGTAGAGGTAATTCAGGTCGATGCGCAGGTTGTCAGTGGCGTCCCAACGCAGTTTGGCGCGCGTGGTCAGCTCGTCCCGGCCGTTGGTGTCATCGCGGCCGAGATAGGCGTTGTCGCGGTATCCATTTTGCTGCTGGGATTCCACCGCCAGGCGGTAGCTCAGTTGTTCGCCGGCCGGGCCGGACACGCTCAGGCCCAGGCCTTGCTGATCATCCTGACCCAGGGTCACCTGGCCGTTCACGGCAAAGGTGTCAGTGGGGTCTTCGCTTTTCAGCCGGATCATGCCGGCCAGGGCGTTGGCGCCAAAGCGAGTGCTTTGCGGGCCGCGCAAGACTTCAATCTGCTGGATGTCGAAGGTGCTGGCGGCCATGCCGAGGCCTGACAGGTCGACGTCATCCACCATAAAGCCCACAGAACTGTTTGGGGCGCCTTGGTAATCTTCCTGCTCACCGACGCCGCGAATCTGGAAGTAACGCGGGCGGCTGGTGGCGCCGGACCAGTTCAGGTTGGCCACGCTGTTGAGCACGTCCTCAAAGTGGCGCGCACTTTCATCGCGCATGGCTTGTTGGTCGATCACCGTGATGGAGCTGGGGACCTCCTGCCAGGTGGTGTCGCGGAAATCGGCGGTGACAGTGATTTCTTCCAGTGGCGCGGCAGCCACCTGGCCGGCGATGGCCAGCGCCAGGCCGGATACTATTAAGCGATATTCAGTCATTTACATGGACCTCAATTCATTAAGAAGTGAGATCCGGCGGTCATGCGCGGGGGTCAAACAGAAAGGCGAAAGCCTGTGTGCCTATTCCTACGCCGGTACTAGCCGGATCAGGTTCAAGGGTGTGATCTCAGTCTGGTAGGCCAGACACCCCTTGGCGGGCGCTATGGTACCAGCTGCAGGTGTTTGCGTCAGCTTGTCTATACTCAGGAGATAATGCTAAGGCGGAGGGCGGCCATGACCGCAACGGTTGTCGAGCTGGATTACTACCGCAACACCATCCCCAAGGTGATGTCCGGTATAGCCAACAGTACCGGCGAAGATTTTTACGCCGCCATTACCCAACAGTTGGCGTTGAGTATCCATTCTGACTTTACCTTCATCAGCAGGCTGTTGCCGGGTGACACCCGGGTGAAGACGCTGGCCCTATGTGCTGGCGGTGAACTGGCCGACAACATGGAATACGATCTGTTGCACACGCCTTGTCAGGACGTATTGGACAATACGATCTGCGTCTACCCGCGTAATATTTGCGCACTCTACCCCAAGGATCAGTTGTTGATTGATATGGGCATCGAAGGCTATATCGGGACGCCTTTGTATGACCGTGCCGGCAACTGCCTGGGGTTGATCGTGGCGCTGTACAAGCAGGAGATTCGTGATCCGGACCAGGTGCGTGGACTGTTCGAATTGTTCGCCGGTCGCATTGCGGCGGAAATCGAGAATCACGAGCTCAATCAGGCCCTGGCCAAGGCCAACGAAGAATTGCGTGCGCACCAACTGATGCTGGAATTAAGGGTGCAAAGGCGCACGGTAGAACTCGAAAAAGCCAAGGCCAGCGCTGAAGCGGCCAATCAGGCCAAGAGTCAATTCCTGGCGCAGATGTCACATGAAATCCGCAATCCGCTGAACGGGGTTCTTGGTGTCGCGGATTTATTATTGGATACCCCGTTAACGCCTGAGCAAATGCATTTGGCCCGTGTGATTAACCAGAGCGGGCAACATCTGATGGGGGTCATTAACGACATTCTCGATTGGTCAAAGGTGGAAGCCGGCATGCTGCAGTTGGAATCGCGGCCGGTGCAATTGCGGGCGTTGGGGCAGCAGGTCGTGGAGATGTTCCGCCACCAGATTGGCACCATTGCATTGAATGTGGAGACAGAGGATGCAGTGCCCGAATGGATCATGGGGGACAGCACGCGGCTCAGGCAGATACTCGTTAACCTGTTGAGCAATGCATTTAAATTCACACGCGCGGATTCGGTCACCATCACCAGCCGTTGGCGCGATGGTTTGCAGGTTTCCGTCACCGATACCGGCGAAGGCATTCCGGCCGCGCACTTGAGTAGTTTATTTGAGCGCTTCACTCAGGCAGACAGCAGCGTCACGCGCAAATTCGGTGGCACAGGTCTTGGTCTGGCTATTTGCAAAGGCCTGGCCGATGCCATGGGGGGTAATATCCGTGTAACGTCCGAGGTGGGACGGGGGAGCTGTTTTACGGTGTGGCTGCCATTGGAAGCAACCGAAGGGCCGCGACCAGAAGCACAATCCCCGGTTGAACAGCCGGCGCTCAATCAACTGAGGGTGTTAGTGGCAGAGGGCAACTCCGTTAATCAAATGGTGATCAATGGGCTGCTGGCCCGGCATCAGATACAGCCTACGATGGTGGCCAACGGCGCCCAGGCGGTGGATGCTGTGGCTGAAGGGGACCGATTCGACCTGATTTTTATGGACTGTGAAATGCCTGTGATGGATGGCTATGAGGCCACCGCCGCGATCCGGGAGCTGGAGCGAAGACGCGGTCTCAGACCCGCGAAAATAATCGCGCTTACCGGCCATGTGATGGAGGATGAGTTGCGCCGCTGTAGCGCCAGTGGCATGGATTCGTACCTGGCAAAGCCATTATCGCGAGAAGGTTTACTGCAGGTAATGGCTGACTTGTGAACCGGGGCTTCTTCAGACTGAGTGCCGGCATTAACCTGGCCCCTTTCCGCCAGTAATAAAGCCCCGGATTTCCGGGGCTTTATTACTGGTGCATTTATCTCTGGCCTTCAGGCGATGCGGCGTTTACGCGATGCAAACAGCCCCAGCCTACTAGAGTGGAGGCTTATTCTTGCGGAATATCGTTAATAAATTGAGTTAAAATTTTATCGATTGCGGAGCGGGTCGAATCCAGCGTAGCGCTCTTCATGCCAAACGGCCCAGCCCCCCACATCTGTCCGCCCTTGGACGAGCCTTCGCTGGTGTAGTTTTTGTTCAATACTTCTTTGCCGTTTTTCGACATGGCGATATTCATAGATACATAGGCACGATAGTCCTTGAATTCATAACTATTCAATGTGAATTCTATGGCGTTTCCTGCGTCGGTCGCAGAGGCTTTTTCCAACTTGCCGAAGGACTCCTGAACGTAGGGTGCGTTCAGCGTCTGTTCCAGGATCTTGCCGAACTCAACTATCCAAAGATGCGCGTATCCGACGGATGCTGCTCGAAATTCATACCGGTGTTTTTCAGTCTGCTCGTCAATACCATAGGTTGATTCAAGCGAGGTTTTTGGCAGGTTGCCAACCTGACCATGTTCTACTAAATAATCCGGGTAGTCCTTGGCAACAGGATGATTGATTGAACAGCCAGACAGTACGCTAGCCAGAACAAGAAATAAAAGACCCACGTGTTTAACGTTCATATAATGACCTTGGTTAAATTTGAACACTTATTTTTTTGTTTATTTAACTCGGAAACTTCGACCGTTTTTTCCGGTTGTGCAAGGTGTTGCGGACCGCTTACCTGCATCATAGGGAAAACCATGGACCGAAAAGACTGGATAGCGCTGATGTGTTGTCGCGTCAGGCGTTGCCGGAATCCGATCTCGCCAATGTAAATCATCAGTTGATAAAATCCTAGCCCCTTTGAGGCAGGAGTGAAACGACAAGGGAATTGGGTGCTCGGTCGGAATCCGCTTTGTCGGAGGCAATCGACTGCCGATGTGACGTAGTGTCGGTTAGCACCGACGGTTATTATTCCCACTAAGGCCGCGTATGTACAGTTTGTAATCAGCGTCGATACAGGCTGAGGCCCAGCCAGAAAAACCACGGAATCTGGCCCAGGCCGAAAATGAGCGTCAGCCATTCAACGGCCGGGTTGCCTTTAAAGGTCGAGAAAAAATTGAGTAACGTCAATGTCCCGGCCGCGCCAACCATCAAGCCAAGGTAGCTCAACCAGCGGTTGAAGATGTTGTGCTTGATGCAAATGACGCTGATACACGCGGTCCACACGGCGCCGATCAGCTCAATATCACCGCCCAGGCCACCCGACACGACACCTGCGGACCGTTGTAAGGCCAGCGCGGCATCCGGGTCTGTAATGAAGAGTTCGGCCAGTGCGTTAATACTGACCATCTCGATCATGGCAGACGCCAACACAACGGCCGCCCAGAAATAACCGATGACCGTGGCAAAGCGGGTGAGATCGGGTGCGACGACGACCAGTTGTTGGTGTATGGCTTGCACCAGCACTACTAATGCAAAGCTGAATAAAAACCCGGACACGAGCAGACCCAGAATGTAACGGTCACTGTTTTCTGTCATGAACTGCAGACGAGCCATGGCGCCATCATGGCCGGCGGGATTGAGCACGATCAGAAACAGCACAATGCCGAAAATATAGGTAAGGCCTTCGATGATGGCGGCCACGCCACCGGATTGTTGTAGTGTCATGATGTTCTTTGCCTGTGCTCGAAATTGGGTGGCTATCAGGCATTGTACAAGTTGCCCATGCGTATGAGCGAGGGTTGCGGGTAAAAGGCATTGGTTCGGGTTGAAGTGAATGGCATTGCTTAATTTAGCGGGGCAAGATTGGTGTTGATTGCGCCCTAAACAGCCAGCTCCAGCGAAAGCAGTGCCAGCCAGGCCAATTGAAATCCGTAGCTGATGCGTTGATGCAGGCCGGGTTTGGTCTTGTTCTGGTAAGCGCTCGCGAGAGTGACTGTGAATGTTATGCAGCCAATCACAGACAGCGCGGAAATCCACCTGAACCACAATGGCACGGTGTCCGAAAACATCGCTGCCAATGGAGCAATGAGTAGCGACATCAGCATGACAGCGCCCGCTGTCGCATGCACAGTACCTATGCGTGTGGGATGCTTAATATAAGGGTCGCTGTCCATCGGAAAATAGCCCGCAATCCATGTGCCGACCCCGTGCACAATAATCATGGCGCCGATGATAATCCAGCTCGGGTATGCTGGCTGGCTGCCAAGCACATAACAGCCAAAGGCGATAAACAATGCGCCTAATGGATAATTGTTGATGATGGGTGATAAACGTTGCGTCGGACTACCATCGGCCCCGAGCTCGCTGCAAAATTGTTTCAGGTGACTGTAGCCGGGGTAAAACCGTGCAGCGATAACGATACCAATGCACAGCCAAATGCACGCGATCAATCCGCTAAGGGCCAGAATGGTCTCCATAGTGTAATGTCCATTGGTTTGCAGTGTGGTTATGAACAGGGAGCCTGTGTGTCACAGGCCGCCAGATGATACCTTGGTGTCATGAAAACGTTTTGCGGTACATAGCAATCATTCATTGCTGTGCTCTTTTTGCATAGGCCTGCAGTACTTTTTTGGAAAACAGCGGCAACTCTTCATTCAGCTGTATCGCAGCGGTATTGTATAAGCGGAACAGGTCACGTGGTTGTGTCAAGCTGTTTGCCAGCGCCTGATCCAGGCCGGCGCGCACGATTGTCTGGGTCATGTACCAGCCCACACTGTGACCCCATAGAGGCAGAGCGTCTTGTTGCACGGCGGAAAAAGTGTCGAATTGTTGACTTTCGATGGCGGTCTCCAGGTGTTGATTCAGTTTAGTGATGTTGTCCGGAGCTGCCGTCATTGCAGTATTTAAGTAGGTTTTGATGGCCTGGGAAAAAGGCGAGCCGGGTTGCAGGAAACGTTGCTTGTCGATGAGGTTGGCCACGCCTTCGTGGATCAGGTGGTCCGCTAGTCGATCTAACACACTGTCGCGATCAAGCGCGGGGGTGACGGCGATGTTGCGACGGAAAAAGTGGTGCAGTTCATGCGCGCCCAGTTCGTAGGGGGCGTGTTGGTCCGAACGGTAATTGAGGTAGGCATCCATCACCACACCCTGCGCGCTGGCGTGTGCATTCTGGCCGAAGAGTCCGAACACAAAGCGAAGACCGGTGGGCTTGCCTGTGCTGTCGGCAGGCAGCCAGCGCTGGGCCAGAGTAATGCTTTTTTCCAGCGCCTGCTCGCGTGGCAGGCGTCGTATTTCGCCTTGCAGCCACTGGGTGTCGTTCAGTGCGCGCCGGAGGTGGTGAATGTCCTGTTGCTCGAATTCGCTGACGTTTTTCCACTCATGTGTGGCTGCGGGATCAAACGCCAATCGGAAACGTTGCCTCAAAGTATCGGGCGTCAATGAAGAAATGCTGAACACCAACTGGTAGGCCTCCATGGCGATCAGGGCCTGCCATTGGGGCTCAGTGGGTGGTTGGCCAGCCTGCCAACGTTGGGCGAGCGCAATGGCTGCTTGGGCGGCAGCAAAATCGTAAGTGGGCCCTTCGCTCGCGGGAAGTGCTGCAGCGCGGGCATGCGCTGCAACCAGCACACTGGCGATGACGATGCATTGAAGGAATCGCAAAAACATAGTGATCGACTGACATCCATGTGGAACAACTGGCATGGCTTGTTGCTGAAAGCCGGAGGCATGTTATCGGCAGCAGGCGCATGAAGGGTGGGCCAAATTTACCACAGGAGACCGGATCAGGATAAAGTCAGGTTGACTGTTGCGGATTGGCGGATGCGTCGTTCAGGCCAGTTTGGCGCCATTGGCGAGTGGCTGGTCAGTCGTGGCCAGAACCACTGAACCGTCGGGCTGGTGCAGGCCGGTGACGAGGCACTCCGACATAAAGGGTCCGATTTGTTTGCGCGGAAAGTTCACCACCGCCAGCACCTGTTTGCCGATCAGTGTTTCCGGCTGGTATAAGTCGGTGATCTGCGCACTGGATTTCCTGATGCCGATTTCCGGCCCGAAATCAATGGTGAGTTTGTAGGCCGGCCGACGCGCCTCCGGAAAGGGTTGGGCATCAATGATGGTGCCGGCGCGAATGTCGATTTTCTGAAAATCGTCCCAGCTGATGGTGTCCATAAACTAACCCTCCTAAAAAAAGAAAAAGCCGGCAAGTGCCGGCTCTAACCTATCATGGCCAGTAAGCGGATGGCCGCCCTCTGAAACCAGCAATTCGCATCTTATCTCATTGTTACCAGCATACTGCTGGGGTCTTCCAGGAATTGCTTCCAACGGTTGCAGAAACGGGCGATGGTGCCGCCGTCGATGATGCGGTGATCACCGGACCAGCTCACGGTCATGATCTGGCGGGCTTCCACTTCACCTTTTTCGTTAAAGCGTGGCAGCGCCTGTACTTTGCCGAGTGCCACAATGGCCACTTCCGGTTTGTTGATAATCGGTGTGGCCACTGTGCCACCCAATGCGCCCACGTTGGAAATGGTAATGGTGCCGCCTTTCAGATCTTCTGGTGCCACGCGACCCGCGCGTGCACTTTCGGTGAGGCGACCGATGGCGCCAGCTACTTCCAGCAGGTTCATGGTCTGAACGTTTTTCACGTTCGGCACCAACAGGCCCACTTTGGAATCCACGGCCATGCCGATATTGTGCGAGCTCACGTAGGTGAGTTCGGTGCAGTCGGCGTTGGGGCGGCTGTTCATGATGGGGAACTCACTGATCGCAAGCGACAGTGCCTTCATGAATAGAGGCATCATGGTGATTTTCACATCGGGGTACTGGGCCTTGAGCTTCAGTCGCAGGGCGATGAGATCGGTCAGGTCGATTTCGTCCACGTAAGTGAAATGCGGGATGGTGGAAACGGATTCCTGCATGGCGCGCGCCATTACGGCTTTGATGCCCTTGATAGGCTCAACGCGGTCGCCTGCAACCACTGGTGCTGCGGTTGATGCCGCAGGCGCAGTGGCAACCGGCGCATCACCGGACAAAAAGTTGAGCATGTCTTCTTTCAGGATACGGCCATTTTTACCGCTTGCCGGCACCTGTGCCAGATCCACGTTATTTTCCCGCGCGATGCGACGCACGGCGGGAGTGGTCAGTGCTTTGGAGGTGCTGCGTTCCATCTGGCGGTCGCTGCTTTCCTGTTTCACGGTCGCAACGGCGGTCGCCGGCGCGGTGGTTGTTGCTGCTGGCTCTGTTGTGGCTGCCGCTTTAGTGGCGTGCGCGTCGTTGTTGCTGCCCACCTCGTCGGCCAATTCAATCGCAAACAGTGGTTCGTGTACTTTGGCAATCTCGCCTTCTTTGTAGTACAGCTTGACCACGCGACCATCAAACATGGACGGAATCTGCACCAGCGCCTTGTCGGTAGATACATCGGCTACGGGCTGGTCTTCGGTGATGGTGTCGCCTTCTTTAACCAGCCACTCCACCAGTTCACATTCCACAATGCCTTCACCAATGTCGGGCAGAATAAAATCTTTAATCACGTCGCAACTCCTGAGTTGTCATAGACGGTCAATCAATTGCCAATTTTGTGTAGGGTGCAATAAACGCAGCGCATTGCACCTTCGTATTTCGTCTGTACCGGTGGATTGCGCTTCGCTTAATCCACCCTACAAGGTGCGGGGCCAACGTAGGGTGGATTAAGCAAAGCGCAATCCACCACTCGCAAGCCATATCAATAATTCATGGTGCGTTTTATCGCTTCAAAAATCTTGAACTGGTCGGGCATGTATTCTTTCTCGTGAATTAACGGGAAGGGCGTGTCCATGCCGCACACGCGCGCGATCGGCGATTCCAGATACAGGAAGCAATGCTCTTGAATGGTGGCGGCGATTTCGCCGGCATAGCCACCGGTGAGCGGTGCTTCGTGGGTAATCAATAACCGGCCGGTTTTCTTCACCGAACGTGCAACCGTATCCACATCCCACGGCAGCAGCGTGCGCAGATCGATCACTTCACAGGAAATGCCCTCCGCTTCGGCCATGGCGGCCGCCGCTTGCAGGTATTCCATCTGCGCGCCCCAGGCCAGCAGGGTGATATCACTGCCCTCTTTGACCACTTCGGCGACGCCGAGCGGGATTTCAAACTCTTCTTCCGGCACTTCACCCACGGCGGCGCGATAGAGGCGCTTGGGCTCAAAAAACACCACCGGATTGGGGTCGCGGATCGATGCCAACAGCAGCCCTTTGGCCTGATAGGGCGTGGAAGGCACCACTACTTTCAGGCCTGGAGTCTGGGTGAAATAGGCTTCGGGCGATTGCGAGTGGTACAGGCCGCCGGCGATGCCGCCACCGTAAGGCGTGCGGATCGTCAGACCGGCTACGTTGAACTGATCGCCCGAGCGGTAACGGAATTTGGCGGCTTCGTTCACGATCTGGTCGAATGCAGGGAAAATGTAATCGGCGAACTGCATTTCCGCTACCGGCACGTGGCCCTGCGCCGCCATGCCGATGGCAAAACCGGCGATGCCCTGCTCGGTGAGCGGGGTGTTGAAGCAGCGCTCGCGGCCGTATTTTTCCTGCAAGTTGGAGGTGGCGCGGAATACACCACCGAACTTGCCGATGTCTTCACCAAAACACACCACCCGGCGGTCTTTGGCCATGGCGAGGTCAAGCGCGCTGTTGACCGCTTGCAAGAGGTTCATTTTTGCCATGGTTATTTCACTCCCTGTGCGGTTTTGGGATATTTTTCAGGGTATTTGGCAATGTGCTCGCGCAGCTCAGCCAGTTGTTGTTGTAAATGTGCTGGCGGTTGGTCGTACACGTCGGTAATGATTTCTTCGAGTGCGGGTGCCGGCACTTTTTCGGTGGCCTTAAGGGTGTCCAGCACTTCTTTGCGGTAGGTTTCCAGCACGGCTTTTTCCTGTTGCTCGGCCCACCATTTTTTCGCGATCAGCCAGTTCTTCATGCGCAATACCGGGTCCACACTGCGCCATTTTTCTTCTTCGTCTTTGGAGCGGTAGCCAGATGGGTCGTCCGAGGTGGAGTGCGCGCCCAAGCGGTAACTCATGGCCTCAACCAGCACGGGCTCCTGTTTTTCCACGGCAATTTTGCGCGCTTCCACGCAGGCGGCGAACACCGCCAGGACGTCGTTGCCGTCTACGCGGATGGTCTGCATGCCGTAGCCGACACCGCGGGCGGCGATACCGTCGCCGGCGTACTGCTCTTCGGACGGTGTGGAGATGGCATAGCCGTTGTTGCGGCAGAAAAACACGGTGGGGCATTTGAGCACGGCGGCCATGTTCATGCCGGCGTGGAAGTCGCCCTCGGACGCCGCACCTTCACCAAAGTACACCAGGGTACAGGCTTTCTTGCCGTCCAGTTTCTGGCCGTAGGCGTAACCGGCGGCCTGGGGAATCTGGGTCGCCAGCGGTGAAGAAATGGTCATGTAATTGAGCGCGCGGCTGCCATAGTGAATGGGCATCTGCCGGCCTTTGCCCAGGTCTTTGCTGTTGGACAGCATCTGGTGCATGAACTGCTCGGTGGGGAAGCCGCGGTAGCGCAGGGCGCCGTGTTCGCGGTACTGGCCCATGATCATATCGTGGTCTTCAAAGGCGGCGGCCGAACCGATCACGGCGGCTTCTTCGCCGATACAGGTCATATAAAAGCTCAGCCGACCCTGGCGCTGGGCCGCTACCATGCGTTCGTCCAGCACGCGGATAAACAGCATGGTGTCGTAAATGCGCAGGGCGGTTTCTTTGCTGAGCTTGGGGGCTTTGGCGCCATCGTGCAGGCTGCCGTCGGGCTTTAACAGGCTCAGGGTGTCGATGGGGAGTTCGAACCCAGACATCATCCGGAGCTTGTGGGTGATTTTGCTCTCGTTGCCGCTCATCTGTTACCTCTCGCCCTTGTGGGGCTGGTTTGAGACTTGTTATTGGGGTGCCGGCAAGTGTAGTTGCCGGACTGAAGGACACAGGCTCAAAAAAGTACCACGCCGCGCATAGGCGAGTCCTACCGATCTTTGGATCGGACTTACGGGTTTTGTGATATTTATTGCGCCTTATTGGACAATTTTAGTTGAAATGCCTAATTATTGCGCCATGAGTGGTCAGATTACCCGTCTGACACGGCGAAAGTCTGTCTGCTGGGTCAAAAAGGCGGCAGCTTGGGCTAAATTACAGTAACATGCGCGCCTTTTTATGCCGCCGCGCGGCCTGCCCATTCCGACCCGTGAGGAGAGACTATTCATGCCTGTAACCGATCAACCCTGCGATATTGGCTTTGTAGGCGCCGGCGTGATGGGGAAAAACCTCATTATGAATCTGGTGGATAACGGCTTCCGGGTGATTGCCTTCGACCTGGATCAGGCCAAGCTGGCGGCGTTAGTGGCGCAGGATGAGGCAGAACGCGGCGACGGCCCGGCGCGGGTGCTGACCTGTAATTCCTATACTGATTTGCTGGCCAACCTGGCGGCGCCGCACCTGATTGTGGTGTCGGTGCCCGCCGGCAGCCCGGTGGATGATGTGTGTCACAAGCTGGTGGATGCGGGCCTCAAGGCCGACGATATCGTCGTGGATACCGGCAACAGCCTGTGGACCGATACCCAGCGCCGGGAAAAGGAATATGAAGGCCAGTTCATCCTCTTCTCAACCGCGGTGTCTGGCGGCGAAGTGGGTGCTCGCTTCGGGCCATCCCTGATGCCTTCCGGCGACCCCTACGCATGGACCCGCATCAAGCCCCTGTGGGAAGCAATTGCCGCCAAAGTTGACCCGGATACCGGCAAACCCATCGAGCGCAAGGCGCCGGGTGAGGTGGTGGCCAAAGGTGAGCCCTGCGCCGCCTACATCGGCCCGAGCGGCTCTGGCCATTATGTGAAGATGGTGCACAACGGCATCGAGTATGCCGACATGCAGCTCATATGCGAGGCCTATCAGGTGATGCGCGATGCGCTGGATATGACCGATGTTGAAATTGCTGCAGTGTTCAAGCGCTGGAATGAAGGCCTGTTGAACAGCTACCTGATTGAAATTTCCGCCGAGGTACTGGCCACCACCGACAGTGAAACCGGTAAGCCTTTGGTGCAGATGATTCTGGATAAAGCCGGCCAGAAAGGCACGGGCCTGTGGACTGCGGTCTCCAGCCTGGAGCTGGGTTGTCCGGCGCCCACTATCGCCGAGGCGGTTTACGCCCGTTCGATTTCAACACTCAAAGACCAGCGGGTGAAAGCCTCCAGGCTGCTGGCTGGCCCCGCCTTTGACAAGCCTGCGGCCAGCGAGCGCGAAACTATTATCAACCAGCTGCACGATGCGCTCTATTGCGCCAAAATCTGCGCCTATGCGCAGGGTTTCGACCTGATGCAAACCGCCGCGCGCGAGCAGGAGTGGACGCTCAATTACGGCGAAATTGCCAAAATCTGGCGCGCTGGCTGCATTATCCGCGCGGTGTTCCTGCAATCCATTGCCGATGCCTTCGAGCGCAATGAAGAGCTGGAAAACCTGCTGTTGGACGAATTCTTCGCCGGCCAGATTTCCGAATATCAGGCTAACTGGCGTCGAGCTGTGGCCAATGCCAGCCTCTGGGGCGTACCTGTATCGGCCCTGAGCTCGGCGCTGGCCTATTACGATGCCTACCGCACCGAAACCCTGCCGGCCAATCTGCTGCAGGGCCAGCGCGATTACTTCGGCGCCCACACCTTCGAGCGCACCGACAAACCCCGTGGCAAAAAATACCACGTAGAGTGGAGCCAGCCCGGCCGCCCGCTGATCAAAATGAAGTAAAAGACAGGGTCAAAAGCATGGGGCCAGACCCCTTGGTACTTTGGTGCGGGCGCCAGCGCACGCACCAAAGTACCAAGGGGTCTGGCCCCATGCTTTGCACGTTTTCCGGTGCAAACGTCTATGCTGGAAGGGCAGTGGATACGGATGCTATCGGAGGATCACGTGCGCAAGACAGGACCCGTCACCGGCCGGGAGGTGCCTTTCCGGGCCGGCCAGGAAATCATCAGCGCCACCAACACCAAGGGCGTGATCACCTATTGCAACGACTATTTTTGTGAAATCGCGGGTTTCAGCCGGGAGGAGTTGCTGGGGCAGGCGCACAACATTATCCGCCACCCGGATATGCCTCAGGCGGCCTTTGCCGGTCTCTGGCAAACGCTGAAGCAGGGACGACCCTGGATGGGCGTGGTGGTGAACCGCTGTAAAAACGGTGATCACTATTGGGTGGATGCCTATGTCACGCCACTTAAAGACAGGGGCGAAATTACCGGTTACGAAAGCGTGCGCTCGCCGGTGAATGCCCAGGTAGTGGCGCGGGCGGAGGCTGTGTATGCCCGCTTGCGCGGCGGTCAGGCGCCCATTGCGGCAATGACCTTTGCCATTGAACTGATCAAATCCTGCCTGCTGGTGGCGGTGCCGGTGGCACTGGTGATCTGGGCCTTGCTGTGGTGGGCGGGCGGCCTTTCCGGCGCTACGGCGCTGGTGGCACTGCTGGCGGCGGCAGGACTGGGTTACGGCGTGAATCGCCTGACCGAGGCCGGGCTCGCGCCGGCAGTGCGGCTGGCCAGGCAGGAGATCAACGACCCCATCGCGGCCTACATTTACACCGGTAAAACCGGACCGCTGGCCGATATCGAATTGGCCGCACTGGCGCGCAAGGCGCGCCTGAAAACCGCGCTTGGGCGGTTTGGCGAAGCGTCGCGTCAGCTGTTTTCGCAAGCGGAAAAAGCACGACAGCAGGCGGAGGCGTCCAATCAGGGGATGCAGCAACAGCTGGATGAAACCCAACAGGTTACCGGTGCGATCCACCAGATTGCTGCACAGGTGCATCAGGTCGCCGCGTCGGCGTCGACCACTGCCGAGGCCACGGGAAAATCCCTGCAGCAGGTGCAGGCCAGTCATGAGGTGCTGGCGTCGGCCAATAATGCAATCAACGACCTCACCAATAAAGTGGACAGCCTGGCGCTGGTGACCGAGCGACTCACGGAAGACAGTGGCCGCATTTCCAGTGTGGTGGATGTGATCCGTGGCATTGCCGAACAGACCAATTTATTGGCGTTGAATGCGGCGATCGAGGCGGCGCGTGCAGGTGAACAGGGACGGGGCTTTGCGGTGGTGGCCGACGAGGTGCGCACGCTCGCCAGTCGCACGCAGGAATCCACCGAAGACATTCAGCAGATCATTGCCAAATTGTCGGCTGCCACGCGCGACGCTGCCACTAATATGGGCGAGTGCACGTCACTGGCCGATGTGACGTTATCGGAAATGACCTTGGTGTCCGATGCACTGAGCGCGATCAAAGACTCGGTGGCGGCAATCAATGGTCAGACTCAATCCATTGCGCGCGCCGCCAGCGCCCAGTCGGACAGCGCCACCAAAATAGAAACCATTACCGGGCGTATCGAAAAGATTTCCACCACCACGCGTGAGCAAACCAACCAGACCGCCAGCATGTGCGGTGAGCTGGCTTCACTGGCGCAACACCAATTCCAATTGATCGAGCGCTTTGAAGGGTAATATGCAGTCGCTTGTCGCTTGGCTGACCGTTTGTCTGTTGCTGTGCTGGCCAGGTGCCGCCCGGGCGGCAACTGGCGTCTCGCAGGCTGACACCGAGACATTGTATTACTACCACCAGAAGCCGCCTTACGTGGTGAATGCCGAACGGGCTGAGGGCGACTATTTTGATTTAGTGCGTCAACTCAATGAGGTGGCGGGCAAAAATCGTTACGTGCTGCGGTTTCTGCCCAGAGCCCGACTGGACCGCGACCTGAATACCGGCAAGCTCAAAGGCGCGATCCTGGGTGTTAATCCCGTTTGGTTCAACGATGTGATGCAGCAGCGGTATTTCTGGACGGACCCCATTTTCCGCGACCGCGATCTGGTGATATCGCACCGAAATGCCCCTTTTCGGTATGGCGAAGAGCTTATGACGGGAAAAACCGTGTGCTACGTCAGGGGCTATTTCTACGAGGGTATTACCCAACGGGTGCGCAGCGGTGAGATGCATTTATTTCCGGTGGCAAAAGAAGATGTGATATTTGACTCACTGGATCAATCGCGCTGTGATTTCGGCATTATCAGCGAATCCATGTACCGCTACCTGATTCGCAGCGGCGAGGTTGGGGCCGATTACTTCATCGCCAACAAGCCGCAGGCCGAATTCGACCGCATGATTCTGGTGCCATTAAATCAACCCGCTCTGTTCAACGAGTTGCAATCCTTGCTCCGGCGCATCAATGCGCCTGGTACCGAAGATGTGAGCGGGCTCACAAAATAACGCTCATCCCTGTCAACCCTTCTGCCTCAGCCCCGTTGGAATAACCGTGACTCAACAATAACGGGAGCAGACAATGACTCATTCAAAAACGCTACTGTCGCTGGCGTGCGCCGCATTAATGGCCTGTGGTGGCGGCAGTAACTCAGATGTTGAACAACCGCCGCTGGATTCTGAGGTCAGCCTCACCAGCCTGACGCTGGCGTTGACCGATGCCGAAGGCGATTTCCTGCAATACGAAGTGGATGTCAAAAGCATTCGTCTGACCAACACCCGCGGTGATGTGGTTGATGCACTGCCCGGCAGCACACGCGTGGATTTTGCGCAGTACACCGACGTGTCGGAACTGGTGGGCATCACCCAGGTGCCCACGGGCTATTATCGCTCTGCCGTGGCGCGGGTAGATTTTTCCAGTGCCCTGATTGTGGCGCAGGATGAAAACGGCAATGCCATTGCTGCCACGGCAGTGGATGCCGAGGGTAACCCCTTGGGTGAAGTGGATGTTGAAATTGACGTGTCGCGTTTTGAAAACGCGCAGGGTTTCTGGTTGCGCCCAGGCCGTGCGGCGCGCTTTACGCTGGATTTTGATCTTGATGCGTCTAATCTGCTGACTATCGACGATGCAGGCACACCGGATGATGTAAGTGATGACAGTGCCACCACCGAGGTGAGTCCGGTGTGGGTGGCCGAGCCGGAACTGGATACGGAGCGCGAGCACCGCATCCGTGGCTTGCTGCAATCGGCAGATACAACGGCTTCTACGATTACCCTGGCCGTGCGTCCGTTTCATCACCGTACTGGCGATTTTGGTGAATTGACACTGGCCGTTGCCAGCGATGCCCACTATGAAATTGACCAGCAGGATTTTGACGGCGAGGCGGGCCTGACAGCGTTGGCGGCATTGCCAGCCGATGCGCCTTTGGTGGCGTCCGGTCATTTTGTTCAAAGTGAAGAGCGCTTTGTGGTTGATACGGTATTTGCCGGGTCCAGTGTGCCCTGGGCCGACGGTGAATTTGCAAAAGGTATTGTGATTGCGCGCGATGCACAAACGCTCACCTTGCGCGGCGTGCGTTTCGCGCCCAGCGCACCTCACGGCATTGCGATTGGCAATGACATTACCGTAAATCTGGACGAGAACACGACTGTGTCGCGTGTTGGTCGTAGCGTGGATCATGGCA
Source organism: Simiduia agarivorans SA1 = DSM 21679 (assembly GCF_000305785.2). NCBI lineage: Bacteria > Pseudomonadati > Pseudomonadota > Gammaproteobacteria > Cellvibrionales > Cellvibrionaceae > Simiduia > Simiduia agarivorans. Next base: position 3,479,251 of record NC_018868.3, read on the forward strand.
CTCACGGGATCTCTATTGGCAGCCGTGTGCGCATTTATGATGAGGTGACCGGTGGTGAGTTGCATGCCACGCATGTGGGACTACTGAAAAATCAGTTGCGCGCCCGCGTCAATACCACTCAGGATGGCGTGGTGTCCTCCGAACTCAGTTTGTTCAACGGTTTGCGTCCGGATGCACTGCAATGGACGCTTGCGGGTGCAGATCCGGCGAATTACCGGATTGCCGATTCCGGATTGCCACACAGCCTGACCGATGGTGATTATCTCAAAGCCCGGGGTTGGGTCAGTGCCTATGACTTTACCAACAATCAGACAATCAACAGTTTTGATTTTCACGCCAGTACGCTGGTGAATATGGCGGTGGATAGCCGGGGTGCAGGTTTGCACCTGCACTGGGAAGATGGCAGCGCGCCCTTTGTCAGTGCCGGCGCCGATGCAGTTCATTTGTCCTTGGCAGGGCTCCACAAGGGGAGTGTATCTTTCGCCGGCTTCCGTAACCCGCTGACGGAAGATTCCGTAGTGACCCTGGTGCCGGCGCAGGATGGCCGTTCTGTTTTTGCCATTGCCGATCGCAATGAGCAGAATATTGCCATGTTCACCAGTTTTGAATCCATGTCTGCCGCCGCCGCGGAAACCGTAGCAGCCGGTCAATCTCTGGCCCGCATCAATGCGGTGGGGCAATGGGATGAGCAGATCGGTGAATTCACTGTGCGCCGGATGGTCATGGTGTTCGCCAGTGACGAGTGACCTGATCGTGTAAGGTGCAGGGACGCACCGATATTTTACCGCCCGGTAGTCTGCCGGGCTTTTTTATGACCGCCAGGGATGGCGGTTCGGCGTGCTGCAGATCACTCCGGTTTTCGTTTAACTGAGCCAGTGCAAAACAGAAAGCCGACAAACGGTTCCTATTACTGCTTGAAAATCTAGCCAGAATCATTCGCGGATGGGAATCCGCTCCTACAGCGGGATTGTTCACTGCAACGCTTTTAAATGCGCCACCACACTGCGCCCCAGCGCGCCGAGCGCATAGCCACCTTCCAGTAAGCTGATGATGTGACCGTTGCAGGCTTTATCCGCAATCGCTTTCAATTGTTGGGTGATCCAGCTGTAGTCGGCTTCGTTAAACGCGATGCCGGACATGTCGTCTTCCACGTGGGCATCAAAGCCGGCTGAAATCAGAATTAATTCCGGCTGCCATTGTTCCAGGTGCGGCAACCATTGCTGCTTTACTTTGGTTTGCCATTCTTTGCCGCCGGTGCCTGCGGTCAGTGGCATGAAGTGCAGGTTGGGTTCAGTCGCATCGGCACCACTGAACGGATAAAAGGGGTGCTGAAAGGAAGAGTAAAACTGAATGCGTTCGTCGCCGGCCACAATATCTTCCGTGCCATTGCCATGGTGTACATCAAAATCCACGATGGCAACGCGCGTGAGTCCATAATGTTCAATGGCGTAGCGCGCGGCGATGGCAATGTTGTTAAAAAAGCAAAAGCCCATGGCTTTATTGTGGCAGGCGTGATGGCCCGGCGGGCGCACGGCGCAGAATACCCGCGTAGCCTCGCCTTGCATGATCAGGTCTACCGCCTGAGTCGCGGCGCCTGCGGCGTGCAGGGCGGCGTCCCGTGTGTGTGCCATTAACTGGGTGTCATCATCGAGCCAGACGGGGCCCTGGCTCAGATCGCGCGCGAGCAAATCGTCCACGTAAGTTGGGTCGTGCGCAAGACACACATAGTCCCGATGGATTGGCAGCGCGTCGCGCGCCGGCACCACAAAATCCAGGCCCGATGCAATCAGCTGATCATTGATGGCGCTCAATCGTTCGGGGCACTCGGGGTGGGCCGGCCCCATATCGTGTTGGGCGCAGCTGGGGTGGCTCAGGATAATCAGGCTCATTGCGGGTCCAGGGCTAACAATAATAAGACTTCGTCCGGGTCGGTACCGGATTGTCGCACAAATCCCGCTTGTTCAAATATGGACAACATGGGTTTATTGGCCGCGCGCACATAGGCGCGCATGCCGGCCAGTTGTCGCTGCCGGGCGATAGCCATCATTTCCTGTAACAGGCGCGTGGCCATGCCTTTGCCGTGCGAGCGTTCACGGGTGACAAAGGCCACTTCACAGGTATTGTCTTTATCATTCAGGTAGTAACGGCCCACTGCCTCAATTTCCACGCTGGAGCCTTTCTGTCTGACGATGCACAGGGCCAGATCCCGGGTCTGGTCTACGCTCACCAGCGCACAGGATTGTTCCCGGCTCATCTGACGCGGATGGTGGTTGTAACGCAATAGCAGGGTTTGTTTGGTGTGCGAATAAAACAATTCCTGCAGCTTGCGCTCGTCGGCCGGATTGAGCGGCCGCAGGTCAAACGCTTCGCCATTGATGTCGAGCGTTTTCATTCCCAGTCCACCCAGCTCGTGTACCGTGTGGGGCGACTGGGTCTGGTAGTGGGGTACCCAGTAGTGCGCGCGCACCTGTTCCAGCAGCTGGTTGCGGAACTTGGGATGGGCGATGCGTATCAATTCTAACGCCCGCTCGCGGATGCTTTTACCTTTCAGGCAGGCGACGCCGTATTCAGTGACCACATAGTGCACATGACCGCGCGAGGTGACCACGCCGCCACCCTCGGTAATGTGCGGCACGATGCGCGATACGGTACCGCCCTTGGCGGTGGACGGCAGTGCGATGATCGGCTTGCCGCCGGGCGCGAGCGCGGCGCCGCGAATGAAGTCCACCTGGCCGCCAATGCCGGAATAAAATTTATAGCCAACAGAGTCCGCCACCACCTGGCCGGTCAGGTCCACTTCGATGGCGCTGTTGATGCTCACCATTTTGTGATTGCGTTTGATGTTGACCGGCGAGTTGATGTATTCGCTTGGGTAGAATTCCACGTGCGGGTTGTTGTGCACAAAGTCATATAACTGCTTACTGCCCATGCAGAAAGTGGTCACGGTTTTGCCCGGATGAAAGGTTTTGTATTTGTTGGTGATCACGCCTTTCTGCATTAAGTCGATAATGCCATCGGACACCATCTCGCTGTGCACGCCCAGATCTTTGTGATTGCCAAGGTAGCGCAGCACGGCATCGGGAATTTTGCCAATACCCAATTGCAGTGTTGCCTGATCCTCCACCAACAGCGACACATACTGGCCGATGCGTTCGGTGATTTCATCCAGCTCGCCGGTGTGCAGTTCAGGCAGCGCCTGTTCGCATTCAATGCAGGCATCAATATCGCGCAGGTGGATAAAACTCTGGCCGCTGGTGCGCGGCATGGACGGATTGATCTGGGCGATGACTTTTTTTGCATGCCGTGCCGCCGCCAATACCACATCGACGGTGACACCCAGCGAGCAATAGCCGTATTCATCCGGTGGGCTGACCATGATCAGCGCGGCATCCAGCGGCAGGATATCGCTGGCAAATAAGCCCGGCACTTCACTTAAAAAACTTGGCGTGTAATCGGCCCGGCCTTCGGCAATGGCGTTGCGGATTTTATCGCCGCCGATAAACAGCGTATTGACCTTGAACAGGTGCGCGTATTCCGGATCGACCCAGCGGTTATCGGACAAGGTGAGAATGTGCACCACTTCCAGATCGTTCAGACTGCCGGCGTTGTCAATCAGGTGGTCCACCAGTGCGTTGGGCACGGCGGCATTGGAGCCGATAAACAAGCGATTGCCGGAGCGGATTAATGAAGGCCAATCGGGGGCGGGGGGAAGGGCGTGTGCCATGGGTTACCTCATTTGCGTGAGCAGTGAGTATGGCACAGCCCCGCTGGAGGCAATTGATGCAGATCACGGGGGCTGGCGGCTTCGGGAAAAGTGCCTGCCCCCGATCTGTATTAAAGGATTATTTTAACCCCAGAACCTCTTTGCCTTGGGTGAACACGATATCCACCGGAATGTTGGCCTGGGTGAGTTTATCTAGCTCGGCCATCAGATCGGCGCCCATCTCGCCTTTTTCTGCCACCAGTGCGTGCACGCCGTCGTAGTCACCGTTGCCCTGCAGGGTCAGCAGCAGGTTGGACAGGTCATTCACCGCCTGGGTCATTTTGTCGAAATCCACGCGGTAGCGGCCGTCTGCATCGGTACTGAAGGCGCCGGCGTCTTTGAAGAAATTGAACCGCACCATGTTGGCTTTGCCGTGGGCGGAACTGGCGCCAAAACGTACAGAACGGAAGATACCAGCGAGGAAGGTGACGTAGTTATCCATCAGTTCGCCGTCGTCGATCTGGTTGCGCTTGTACAGTTCGGAAATCATGTACAGGCCCAGCACATCGGCTTTGCCTTCTTCCATGCTGGAGGCGTGTTCCTTCAGGGCGGTGCGCACCAGGCCTTTGCCGTTGATGGTGTTTTTGATGCCGAGACCATGGGCCACTTCATGGAACATGGTGTTGCCGAAGAAGGCATCAAAGGTGATGTGTTGCTGCTGGTCGGCCACGATCAGCTGTTCGGCAATGGGCACCAGAATCTTGTCGAATTTGGCGCGCATGGCGTTTTTCAGCTGCAGGCGACGGGTGCCTTTTTCCAACTGCACTTGTTCATCGTTAGGCAGGTTGATGGCGATGGTTTTGGAACCGGCGTTGGAATGGCCCGCGTAGTAGACCACGTCATAAGCATTCAGGTCGGCGTCGGTGCCGGGGGTTTCGGTTTTGTAGGCGGCATCCACCGGTAAACCGGCCTGCAATTCCGGCAGAAACGCAGCGTATTTAGCCAGGCGTTCGCTCCAGGCCTGATCTTTGATCAGCACGTAGGACTCATAGGCGGCGCGGTAACCAAACAGCATGTCTTCGTAGGTTTCAATGGCGCCAATCACCAATTCCACCGGGTTGGTTTTCATGTCCATCCAGGCCATGTCGGAGGGCTGGTAGTCATCGGTCTCCAGCGCTGAGGCACGCATGATCAGGTATTGTTTGAAGCTGGCGTCCTCTGCGTACTTGGCCGCTTCGCGCAACAGAAAGGCGGCTTTCTGCAATTCGGGCGCGAAGGCTTTGCTGTAGGGCACAAATTGCAATTCGCCGGCGGCGTTGCGACGGATCAGCGAATAGAGCTCCAGGTCGCGGGTGGTGTCCATTTGCGTCTGGTTTTCACTGCGCCAGGCTTCATATTCGGCCTTGGTCATGTCGGCAGGGTAAAACGCCGCGCCCAGGGGCTTGGCATCAACGCCCTGAATGAAGGGCGCATCGCCGGCCAGTCGGTCCCAGGGGCCGTAGTTGATTTCGGCAAAACGGCGGGTGGCCGGGTCTGGGATGCGGTCCAGCAGGCTGGCCTTGTCGCCGTAGGCCTGACGCCAGAACAGGTCATCCATAATTTCGCTGGCATCAATCAACAGTGCCACCATGGTGCGCTGACTGTCGGACAAATGAGACAGGTCTGCTTGCAGGGTCACATCGGCATAGATGCCAAAGCGATCGGTGCTGGAGGCAACCATCGGTGCGACGGCAGCCTGGGCTTTGGGCTCTTCCTGTTTGGGTGAGCAGGCGGTCAGGGCGACGGCGGCGGCCAGCGCCCCCATCAGAAGGTGCTTACGCATGGGGTTCTCCATTGCTGATTATTGTGCTCATAAGACGGTTAGTGGGCGGGGTTCCGCATGGATTCAGGGCGCAATGAACCAATGCAGGGTCAGGCCGGCGTAGGTACTGTCCGCCAGTTGATCACCACGCGCTTGCCCGAAATAGACATCCAGACCCCAATCCGGGCTCAGATTGTGGCTCCAATACACACTGGCGCTTTCGGACAGGCTGCCATCCACCTCGGCCTCGTTCAGCGTGTAATTCAGACTGAGCCAGTGCTCACCCACGGGGTAGTCAAGCCCGGCGGAATAACCGTTGGCGATGAGATTGCCGCGCACCTGAGCATTGGCACCCCGGATATTGAACAAGGCAGTCAGAATCCGGCGTCGGTCGTCGGGCCTGAAAATGTACAACCACCGCAATTGCCGCAGCGTGTCTTCCAGCAACTGGTCTTTGGAGTAGTCGTAGTGGATATAGTTGCTGTACAGGCTGGCGCTGTTGTCGAATGCCCAGCGAACGCCGAGCCCGAGGCCTGTGCTGTCAAAGGCATCGCGCAATGCCGTATCCGACAAGGTGAGCGCGAGGTCGTGTTGACGTTGGCGGGCATTGACAGAGAGTTTCAGTGGACCGTGACGCCAGGACGCCTTGGCTGACCACTCGCGGGTCAGCACCAGCTCGCCATCATCGTAATGGTTGTAGGCAAGACCGCCTCCCCATATCTCGCCCTGGTAGCTCAGGTGCGCGCCGGTATTTTGGGTATTGACCTGTGTCGTTCCATTGCGCTCTTCATAGGTGACATCGCGCTGGGTCAGGTAGACACCCAGCATCCAATCGTCGATCAGCAAATCGGTAGCCAGATCACGCGCTTTGCCCCGGTTGTTGTCGGCTTCTAATGTGGCAGACAGGTGGCCACCCAGCTCGGCGGCGTACAGCGCAGGTGCCAGCAGCAACAGTGCGGCAGTGAGAAGGCGTCGGTAGTGCATGGTGAATTCCCGAGGCTTATGTCAGCGGGCAATCTACCACAGAAAGGTAGCCGCGCGTGTAAACCCACGGCGGCGTTGCCGGACTGTGCTTTACTTGTTGGATGACCAACCCTGAAGTGCCTCTCCTGCCTGCAAAACCCCGTCTTCAATGGGGACTGATGCTTATTATTCTGATCGCCAGCGGTCTGGTGGCTGCTCTGTTGTGGTGGGAAGGCCATGCGCACCAGCGCAAAGTGAGTGAAGCGCTGGCGCGCGACCTGCTCCGGGTGGTGAAACATGAGCTGGTGCTCATGGGGCATGTGGAAATCCTGCTGGCCAGGCGATGGTTGTCGCGACAGGGTCTGCCTGAATCCGAGTTCCGCGCGGATGCACTGGCCCATATACAGGCCAATCCCAGTTTCCGCAGCCTGGCCTTTGTGGATGAAAACAAAATCGTTCGCTGGGTTGAGCCTCTGGCGGGCAACGAATCCGTGCAGGGATTGGATAACGGCCGCGAGCCTTCCCGTCGCGCCCTGCTGGATCGTGCCCGGCGTGAACTGAAACCCTGGGTAGGGCCGCCAATAACACTGGTGCAAGGCGGCGTGGGCCTGCTGGTGGTGATGCCCATCGAGGATGGCGAACAATTTCATGGCTGGATTACCGGTGTACTGGATTTGCAGGCGTGGCTGAGCACGGTGGTGCAGCCGCGTTTGATTGCCGAACTCGGGTACAGCAGTGAACACAGTGTGTGGGCCAACGACAAGCGGGTCACCGAAACCGGTGCCAGTGGCGATATATTGTTGGCCAGTGCCAGGCTGGAAAACGGTGAAGTTGAACTGGCGGTGCGGGTCGGCTCCTTGGGCGGTGAGTTTCATTTGTGGTTGGCGCCCATGCTGATTTTTTTGGCCGGGCTCGCGCTGGCACTTATGGTAGGCAAGCTGCAGGTCCAGTTCCGGCACACACGCCAATTGTTGGCCGATACTGAAACGGCGCGGGCTGCGCTGAGTGACGAGGTGCGGGAGCGACGCACCATGCAGGCCATGTTCGCGCAGGGGCAACAGCGGGCCGAAACCCAACGCAATGCCATTGCGGCGCTCGCGGTGGATCAGACCATTCAGTCGGGTGATTTTGCCGGGGCCTGCGATCAGTTGGCCAAGGTTCTGTCGCGGGTTATCAATGTTTCCCGCGCGGGCATCTGGTTGTTTTCCGACGACGGTGAAGCATTTGATTGCATCAGTTTGTTTGATGCCAGAGAAGGCGAAACCAGCGCGGGTTTGCGTCTGCGGGTGGCAGATTACCCACGCTATTTTGGCGCATTGAAAACCGACAGCCGTATTTTTGCCTCCGACGCCTGTACCGACCCGCGTACATCAGAATTCGCAGAAACCTACCTCAGGCCTCTGGGCATCACCGCCATGTTGGATGCCGGCATCATCAGCGCAGGTCGTTTGATTGGGGTGATTTGCCTTGAGCATCGGGGTGGCGTGCGCCAGTGGCATCCCGATGAAGAGGCGTTTGCCAGCCTGATTGCCAGCCTGGTTGCGCAGTTGTTGGGTGATCAACGTAAAAACCGTGCGGAGTCCGAGGCGCGTCAGGTTACCAATTGGCTCCAACACTTACTCGATGCGGCCTCGCAAGTGTCTGTTATCGCCACTGATCTCGATGGTGTCATCACTGTGTTCAATCGCGGCGCGGAAAATCTGTTGGGTTATCGCGCCGATGAAATGGTAGGTAAGCAAACACCGGCTCTCATTCATTTACCGATCGAGGTCAAGGAGCGCGGTCTCGAGCTGAGTGTGGAACTCGGTCAGAAGGTGCAGGGTTTTGATGTGTTCGTCACCCGCGCGCGTGCCAATCCTGAAAGCCATGAGGAGCGCGAGTGGACCTATGTGCGCAGGGATGGCGGGCACATACGCGTGTCGTTGAGTGTAACGGCGGTGCGCGACAGCGCCGGTGAGGTGATCGGTTTTCTTGGCGTTGCCATAGATATTTCCGAGCGTCACCGGGCCCGGTTGGCATTGGAGGCCAAAAACCGGGCGTTGGAAAAATCCAATCAAAAGGCCCAGCGGGCGGCTGAACGAGCCGATAAAGCCAACAAAGCCAAAAGCGCATTCCTCGCCAATATGAGCCATGAAATACGCACGCCCATGAACGGCGTGCTGGGAATGCTGAATCTGTTGGGGCGCCAACCGCTGTCCGAGGCGCAGGCGCATTATCACGAATTGGCCAGTTCCAGTGCGCGCGCGTTGCTGAGTATCATCAATGACATCCTCGATTTTTCCAAAATTGATGCAGGGAAACTCGCGCTGGAAGTCATGGATTTTGATTTGCCCGATCTGATCAGTGATGTGGTTGAGTCGCAGGCTCAGCGGGCCGAGGAAAAGGGCATCGGCCTGGTGCTGGATATGAGTGAGGTGTCCGTGGATTTTGTGCGGGGCGATCCGGGCCGGTTGCGCCAGATTCTCACCAATCTGTTGTCCAATGCGATCAAGTTTACCGATCAGGGCGGGGTGACGCTGCATTTTGCCCTGGCGTCTTCCGAGTCGGGATTGCGCCTGAGTGCCTGTGTCAAAGACACGGGTATCGGCATCGAGCCGGAAGTGCAGCTGCGGTTGTTTTCGGCGTTTTCACAAGCGGATGAATCCACCACCCGGCGATTCGGCGGGACCGGGTTAGGGCTGGTGATCAGTAAACAGTTGGTGGAGTTGATGGGCGGCACCATTGTGCTCGACAGTAAACCGGGCAAAGGCAGTGCGTTCAGTTTCACGGTGCAACTGGAGCTCCCGCAAAGTGATGCAAATCGGCACCGCATAACATTGTCCGGCCAATGGGGCGTGTTTACGCCTTGGGAGACATGGGGCAGGGCCTTGGCCAGGCAACTATCCGCCTGGGGCGGTCAGGCTGAGTGGTACCCATCGATCGATGCGCTGGCGACGCAAACATCAGCGCCGGTTTTCGATGGCATATTGTTGGATGTTGCGTTGGCGCAGGCCGAATGGCACGGCAAGCTTGCGGCGGGCCAGCGGGTGATGATTGTGCCGGTAACCTACGATCAGGGCCTGCCCGATTATTGTCAGGCCTATGTACGCAAACCGGTTACGCCAAAAGCGCTGCGGCATTTGTTTTGCCCTGATAGCGGAAAAAAAACCGATAGATCGGCCCATGTTGTGCGCTCCTTACGGGGGCGTCGACTGCTGTTGGTGGAAGATAATGATGTGAATCAGCAAGTGGTACTGGGCCTGCTGGATGATCTGGGGTGTGAGGTGACGGTGGCGAATAACGGCGAACAGGCGCTGGCGGCACTGCGCACTGCCGGTCGCCATATCGAGTTAGTGCTGATGGATTGCCGGATGCCGGTCATGGATGGTTATGAGGCCACGCGGGTATTGCGCAGCTGGGGCGGCTATTACGAGCAACTGCCGGTGGTCGCCCTGACGGCCAATGCGTTAGCCGGTGACAAAGCCACCTGTCTGGCAGCGGGTATGAATGATCACCTGGCCAAGCCTATTCACCCCGAACTTCTGGAGCACAAACTCCAGCTTTGGCTTAATCCTGAAGCGCCTGCACCCGACTCGATAACAACGCAGAGGGATGCCAAGGTGGAAAGCGATCAGAGCTGGGTTCAGTCGCGAGCGCTGGTCACAGTGCGGGGCAAACCCGAGCGGTTGGTGGACCTGCTTCAGCTGTTTTTACGGGATACTCCAGAACGACTCAACGCCCTGACGCAAGCACTCGACGGGCAGGACCGCGAACAGGTGCAGGCACTGGCACATCAGATCAAAGGCGTGGCAGGAAATATATCGGCGGACCAGCTGCATTGTCTGGCGGGTGAGCTGGAACAGAGTGCGGGCCTGGCAGGCTGGGATCAGCTGCATCAGCTGATTGAGCAGATGCGCCAGGCCTATGCACTGGCGTCTGCCGCGATGCAGGTATTTATCGATGATTATGCGTCAGGGGCACCTTGATGGTCTTCCGCGTCCTTGAGCGCTTTTTTCAGCACGGCCTGTTCGAGGTCGATACCAGACCGGTTGGCAAGCGCCAACAGATGAAAGAAAGTTTCGGCAATGCCGGCTTCAATCTTGTCGCGGCTATTGGGCAATCTCGCCAGCGACAATGACTCTTCCTCGGTGATCCATTGATAGTGTTCCAAAATTTTTGCGCTGCTGACACACATGGCGGAGGCAAGGTTCTTGGGTGTATGAAATACCTGCCAATCATTATCTTCGCACAGTTCGTTGTATTGTTTGAGGATTTTAGGTAGATCCATTGCGCATTCTCCGAAATGTATGGCGTTATATTCGTTATTGATTGCCGCGGTATGATGACAGCAGACATATTGTTGTTAAACTAATCCCTGCTAAACTGTCACGCAAGCAGATATTGCCGATTTTCAGATGAGCAGCGCAAACGGCTGATCAGTGCCGGTCGGCAAGTATTCAATCAGGACTGAAACTAGGGGTGGGATTATGAAAAAATCATTATTGGCCGTGGCATGTTGCACGCTACTGGCGGCGCCAGCTGTAATGGCTGAACACAAGTCACATATTGATGTCAGTTATCTGGGCAGTGTCAGTTACGACAGTGGCGACGGCCCCGATGTCTCCATTAATCTGCAGGGCCTTAAAGGCGGCTTTTACGTGCCGATGACCAAATATTTTTTCTGGTCCGGCTCGGCAGATTATGGCTCCGACAGCGATGTTGAAGGCGTGAAAGTTGAACTGACCACGGCAAAAGTTGCCGGCGGTGGTCGTCTGCCCCTGGGTGATATGTTTGCCGCCCGGGCTTACCTGGGTTACCTGAACGCAGAAATCAACGGCACCGGTGTGGTGGATGGCAGTGGTGCAATGGGTGGGATTGCATTGGATTTTTCACCGCTTGAGGCGCTGGATGTTGAAGTCCTGGCTGAATTCAGCAACGCCGGTGATATTAAATTTTCCGAGGCCGGTATCAACGGTTTCTGGAGTTTTTCACCTGCGATTGCGGTAGGCCTGGGTTACAAGTACCGCAATTATCAGGTTCAGCTTGATCCCGGCGAGGCCGACAATAAATTCGGCTATGTGGAAGCGGGATTACGCATCTCCTTTTAACGCGAAACGGAAAGCGGGCATTGCCCGCTTTTTTATTGGTTGTTCTTTTTCCGGTTTGTCCAGCAGGCAAAACTTTGGGATCTGACGCTAAAACCTTAGCTCCAAGGACGCCACTAAAAGTACCAGGCTATCTGCCCGAACAATCCCGCTTCGATACGGGCGGGCGGCCAGTTCTCCTCCAGCCGTATGCCACCGTACTCGCTGTTGTCGGGGCCGAGAGGCAAATTGAACGACGCGGTCACCTGGGTGTTCTGGCTTGGGTTCCAGTTCAGCACCAACTGCGCGAGCACCGAGCCATCCCCCAGATTGGCAAACAGGTTGGGGGACGCGATCAACAGCGGGGTCATCTCAATACTGAGACTGGCGCCCAGGTAGTGTTGCCCCAGATTGAACAGCTCGCCCCGGCGCAGGCGCGCGAGCAGATCCGGCGCCTCGCTGAGTTGGGCGTAGCCGGCCTGACTGACGCCAAATCCGTTGTAAAAATATTCGATTAATCCACTCAGATTCCGCCCATAGCGCTGGCTGGAAAAGCTCAGGCTGGTGACCAGCGACCCGGCCCAGCCCGCGTGTTCGGCATCTGCCAGGGTGATGTCGCCGGCCCACAACCAATCGCCCAGATTGCGGGCAAAGCCGAGTCCCAGAATGGTTTCGTCATAGTGTCGCGCGGCCAGCAGATCGTATTCCCAGGTGCTTTCAAAGCCATGGTATTTGAGCGCTTGCGATGCAACAGCCTGGGTTGCCGCGCCCTGTTCATCGCGACGGCCTACCCACACCGCTTGCAGGTCGGCGCCGCTGTCGTACAGGTATTGCCCGTACAACAAGTCGTCCCCTGCCTTGTATTCCTTGTCCACCGCCGCCGGATCAAAGGGGTTGAAAATATCCATGGGGGTGAACAACAGGCCATTGCCCCAGCTGATGGCCTGACGGCCAGCGCGCACCACCCAGGCGCCTTCGGCGTAGCCCAGGTGCAACCGATCCAGTCGGTGCAACAGGGCCGCATCCTGGCCTTCGCTGATGCTATGGGTCAGGTCGAACAGGCGCTGACTGTCGTCCGGAAATGCGCGTTGCGGGCTCGGGCCCGGTAATTGCTCGCGCTGGCGATAGCGGTCGCCGGCCACGGCGGCCAGCTGGTAATCCGCCTGTAGCGACCAGATGGTTTGCTGCCAGCGGACGTTGAGCCGGGCATTGGCGGCCTGATCCAGCGACTGGTTGCCAAACACGGTCTGGTAAAGGCTGTTTGTGGGGTAGCGTTGCAGGTTTGCATCGTATTTCAGGTGGCCGCGCAGATCGGTGTTGGCGCAGGCGGCGTGCATGACGCCAAGGTAAAACCAAACTGCTGCACAGGTAATGCGCGTCATTGCGCCAACAGCTCGGCGCTGGGCCCGTCCTGGACAATGCGCCCGTCCACCATGCGAATCAACCGGCGCGTCAATGCCATGACCCGTTGATCGTGGGTGGCGATAATAAACGTGATCTGGTGTTGCTGATTCAGGCGCACAAATAATTCCATCAAATGCACCGCGGTGTGCGAATCCAGATTGGCCGTGGGTTCATCGGCCAATACCAGCGCGGGCCTGGACACGATGGCGCGTGCCACCGCCACCCGTTGTTGCTGGCCGCCCGACATGTCTGCCGGGCGCCGGTCTTCAAGCCCGGCCAAACCCACTTCGTGCAGCACCTGTTCTGCCAGTGCGCGCCGGGCGTGTGCGGGTTTGCCCTGCATTTGCATGACAAACTCCACGTTTTCACGCGCCGATAATACCGGGATGAGATTGTAGGCCTGAAACACGAAACCGATGTTGTTTAAACGGGCATCCGCAAGTGCTGCGCTATCGAGTTTATTGAGTGCAATATCGCCCACCAGGACGTCGCCTTCATCGGGCGTGTCCAGCCCGCCAATGGCGTTGAGCAAGGTGGTTTTGCCGGAACCGGACGGGCCGGACAGGCACACAAACTCGCCCTTTTCCACGGTCAGATCCACGTGATCCAAACCGATAATGGTCTGACCACCTTGTTCAAAGCGTTTGCACAATTGTTTGCAGATGACGCGACTCATAAGCTGTCCTTCAGGATTTACGTAGCGCGGCGATGGGGTCAAGCCGGGCGGCGCGCCAGGCCGGCAGGCAGCTGGCGAGTGTACCTAAGCCGAGCACCACCGCGTTGGCCAGCCACAGGTCGTGGGTGTAGAGGGCTGGTCGCAGTACCGCACTGGCGCCCATCATTTCCATGCCCTGTGCCACCGCTGAAATATCGATGCCGCCCGCCATGCTGCGGATACTCACCCACGCCAGTGCATTTCCGAGTGCCAAACCGAGGGCAATCAGGCTGAGCGATTCCGCCAATACCAACAAGACAATAGCGCTGGGCTTTAGGCCCAGGGCTTTCATCAATCCAAATTCGCGCATGCGCTCAAACACCGCCATGGCCAGGGTGTTGACCAGGCCGAAGGAAAGCGCAGTAAACACGATTAAAATCCACACCAGCACAAAGCCGTCCATCATGCTGAGTGAGCTGTTGAGAAATTTGTCGATGTCCTGCCAGGCGCGGCTATCGGCGTTACCGGCGTCGCGCGCCAAGGTTGCCGCGACGGCAGGGGCCTGGTTGTAATCAGGCAGTTGCCAGCCGATTTCGGTGACGTCATCGCCCACACCTAAAAATTGCTGCGCCGTGTTGAGGCTGATAAAGGCCCACATTTTTTCCCGGTTTTTCAGCGCAGTCCGGTAGATGCCCACAATGCGAAAGCCCCGATCGGCCACCTGGTTGTCGGGCCCCTGGGTCATCACCACGATGCGTCGTCCCAATCGGGTTTCAAGCTGGTCGGCCAGGCTCTCGCCGATAATAATGCCAGGGTCATCGGCGTTTTCGAGATAGCGTCCGTGCACTACCGCCTGGGCGATAAAGGACAAGTGTGCTTCGCGTTGCGGGTCAATGGCCAGCAGTTGTACGCCAGTGGTTTCCCGCTCGCTGGCAATGACGGCCGGGACCCGGATGCGTTGGCTCCAGTGCCGCGTTTCGCGATCGAGCGCGCTTGCTAATGCGGGCCCAGGGGCCGGCAGCCGGTTATCGATGCTCGGGTCGTCGGCGTATTGCTGGTGCCTGATCTGGCCATGATCCAGGAAATTACTGACCGCGCCATGGATCATGTCGTCGAGCATGCCGCGGATCAGCGCTGTCATGAAAATCATCGCCCACACGCCCACGCTGATTGCCGCCAGCATGATCAGAGTGCGCCGGCTGTTGCGCCACAGGTTGCGCCAGCCAATCGCCACCAGCGCGGTCAGTGCGCTTGAGCCGTTCATGTGGCAGACCTCATGGCATTCAGCGGTTGCAGGCCGAGTAAGCGCAGCGCGGGGTAGAGCGAGGCCAGCAGCGATGCGGTGAAAATCACCAGTGGCCCGGTCATCACCGACCAGAAGGTCAGGCGCGGATAGATGCGCGCGTCCATGTTGAATTGCGCGGCGTATTCTTCCATGCCGGGAAAGGTAAAGCCGGTGTGGCTGAGCAAGGCGGCCAGACTGCCGCCCACCAGCAGGCCGAATACAAGACCGAGCAGCGCCAGCATGGCAGTTTCAATCAGTACCAACAGGCTCAATCGCGCCGGCCGTAGTCCCAGTGCCAGCATGACACCGAATTCACGGATGCGCTCCAGCACGGCCATGAGTTGCGTGTTCATCACACTGAACGCCACCAGGATAATCAGCACGCCGTACATAAACCAACTGCTGGCCATGTCCGCGGCAATGGCCTGCCGCAACTCGGGCTGTAGCTGGTCCCAATCCAGTGTCGTCAATTCCGGCCTTGAGTTCAGTGTCTGGCTCACCGCTGTTTTCAGGGCGGCCACGTCCGCGAGCGAGGCCGAGCGCAGCACGATCTGGTGCCCCGCACCCTGCATGGAAAATACGGATTGAAAATCCGCCAGGTGCATCTGGGCGAGCCCGCGGTCCAGGTCGTTCAATCCGGTTTCAAAAATCCCGGTGACGGTCAGTACGGCGGCGGCGAAGGAGCCGTCCAATCCGGACCCGAGCAAGGTGATTTCATCCCCCACACCGACTTTCAGGTTGCGTGCCGCCACCGAACCCAACACCAGTTGTCGTTGCGCGTGTTCACTCAGGTAGCTGCCCCGTTTGATTTGCGCCGGCAGAAAGCTGATGTGCCGCTCCTGGGCCGGCTCGACGCCGAGAATCTGCACGCCAAAACTGCGCTGTTCCGAGGACAGCAGCGCAAAGCCCTGGGCCCGGGCTGCGGCTGGCCGATGGAGTTGATCGCGCAGTTGTCTGGCCAGCGGCTGTATCTGTGCCACGGTGGTGCGCATGCGGGGGTCGTCCAGATACCCCTGCGCTTGTACCTGTAGGTGGCCGGTGAGCAGGCGCAGGCCATTGTCGATCATCATCTGGTAGGTGCCTGTTTGCAGGCAGATACCGAATATCAACAAGGCGTTGGCAAAAATCATCGCGCTGGCGGTGAGCCAGGTGCGCCGGCGATGGCGCCACAGGTTGCGCCAGGCCATCAGCAGGCTCGGCGGCAAGGTCAATGCCGGGGGTTCCGCAGGTTGGACTGGGTGAACAGCCAGTCCGGCATGGCTTCGTTGAAACGCACCTGCTCCAGCCGGATTTCCGTCCACTCTTCTGGCGCTTCGGCATTGGTGATGCGCTGGATGCTAGGCAGGAGTCGTCCGCCCAGAGATTTGATCTCGGTGGTGCGCAACGACTTGATCAGCAGGTCACTCTGGTCGTAAAAATCGTGCGCCAGCAGCAAGTGGTCGGCGCGGACCGTGAGAACTTCCTTGCCCCAGACCACCGCGGCGTGCTCGTGCGGGCGGGCTTCGATGGTGTAGATTTTCATGCCGTCCTGTTCGGCTTGGCCGATCAGCGAATGACTGTATTGCGCCAGGATATCGTCAGCTTTCGCGACATCGTTATTGGAAAAATCCGAACCCATCCAGCTCTGGCCCATCATGGAGGAGGGCACCTTGATAATCCGGTTGACCTTGGGTGCAAAGGTCCACATGTCGCCGTCTATCAACAGGGTGGCGGTGCCGGCATCTTTGGTGGGGGCGGTGATGCGTACCAATGAGTGCTTGCTGCCCCGGGTCCATGAGCGCATGGACAGCGAGCGCTGCCAGTCGGCGCGGTGGATTATCATGGTCATTTCTGAGTAAGACGAATCGCCCCGCCAATGGTCCAGCGCAGCTTTGACCAGATCGCGGGCCTGGGGAGGATCCGCAGCCAGCGCCAGCGGAACGGGCAGCAAGAGAAGCAACGTCGCAATTGTCCTTAAGCGCATAGCACCCTCCGGGTTTTAGGCCATGCTAGCGGAGTGGTGGTGGGGGTGCAAATGGCGGCAGGATATCGGATTGGTCGCAGTTTCTGGTGCTGCACGGTTCATGGCTGCCGTAATCTGTAACACGCCACCGAAGTGTCGGACCACCGATGTGTCGGACCACGACTTACTGTGGGACATAAAAAAGCCCCGCATTGCGGGGCTCTGAAACTGACTGGTCTAACCGGGATCAGGCGTTGGACATACGCGCTTTGTATTCGCGCACGGCCGTGTTGAACTTGTCTGCCACGTCTTCCATTTCCTTGACCATGGCATTGTGGCGGCTGGCGCTGCCACTGACGCAATCTAAATATTTTTTAGCCGCATCGATATACGCATTCACTTCGTTCTTTGCCTTGATCATCTGCGGCGTTACCGCGGTAGCGGGATCAGGCAGTTCAGGGGCAGAGGGCTTGTCGCACGCCATGGCGCTTACAGAAAACAACAGGGTGGCGGTTGCTGCGGCAAAAATCTTTTTCAATTGACTCGACTCCATAACTAATTGACCCGTAGGTCTGAATGACGAGTCACACTATAGTCAGCAGAAAAAAAACCAGCCAATATTGTTTTCGAATGGAAAAGCCGATATCTATACGCCACTGTAAGTGCTTATAACCTCCGGTTTGCAATGTGGATAAGACTATGGGATTTTGGCGTAGTCGACCCGCGGGGTCGCAGGGCCATTGAGTCGCCTTTTCTGCTCAAACCGGTACAAATTCAGGATCCCGTTGATGAAACAGCTTTTTCTGCTTGCCTCCTTGGCATTGATTACCCCTGCTACCCAGGCGGCTGGGCAATGTGATGCCGTCAACCCCAGCGAGGCGTTGGCATGTTTTGACCGTCTGGCACAATGTGCTGTGATTCAGGACGATGACGGCCGTCTGGCCTGTTACCGGGCCGGCGGTGCAGAGGCGTCTCCGGCAGCCCAGACGCTGACCGCCGCCAGCCCGCGCCCGGTTGCCGAGGCGCCCACCGCGATGCCCGCGGACACTATCGAGCAAGCATATCCGGTGGCGGGCAGTCGCACCGAAACCGAAGACGCGCCGGTGCTCACCGCCAAAGTGGTAAAACTGGATCGCAACGCGCATAAGTACTACTTTCTGTGGCTGGACAATGGCCACATTTGGCGGGAAAAAGAGCGCTCCCGCTTCCGCTATAAAGTGGGCGACAGCATTACCATTTCCAAAGGTGCTTTTGGCGCAAATCAGTTAAAGCTGGAAGGCAAGACCGGCATGGTGCTGGTAGAGCGCGTCAAGTAATGCGAGCCTGGCGGGGCTTCTGCTAGAATCCCGCCTTTGACTTTCGCACCAGGAATCTCCCATGTCCGTTGCCCAATCGGTTTTGGCCGTCAATGACGATCTGCCCATCCGCACCCAGCTGCCCGTCCACTCCGGCAAGGTGCGCTCGGTTTACTGGCTATCGCCCGAGGACAGCGCGCGTCTGATTGCCCAGAAGGGCTACGACGTGGCGCCGGACGCCCCTTTGGCGGTAATGGTGATCAGTGACCGGATATCGGCCTTTGACTGTATCTGGCGGGCCGAGGGCGATGTCCGTGGCGTACCGGGCAAGGGCGCGGCGTTAAATGCCATTTCCAACCACTGGTTCCGTCTGTTCAAGGCGCGCGGCCTGGCCGACAGCCACATTCTCGATATTCCGCACCCGTTTGTGTGGATTGTGCAAAAAGCCCGTCCGGTCATGGTGGAAGCCATTTGTCGTGCCTACATTACCGGCTCCATGTGGCGCGCCTACAGCAAAGGCGAGCGCGACTTTTGCGGGATTCAGCTGCCCGAGGGGTTGGCCGCCAACCAGAAACTCGACGAGCTACTGATAACGCCCTCCACCAAGGGCGTTATCCGCGGCGTGGCCGGGGTGCCCGAGGCCGACGATGTCAACGTTACCCGCCAACAGTTGCTGGATAACCTGAAGGTATTCGGTTTCCGCTCGGCGACCGATGTGGATCTCTATGAAACCCTGCTGAAACAGGGATTCGGGGTTATCAGCGAGGCCCTGGCCCGCGCCGGCCAGCTGTTCGTGGATACCAAGTTTGAGTTCGGTTATGTCACCGACAGCAAAGGTACCGAAAAGCTGATTTATATGGACGAGGTGGGCACACCCGATTCGTCGCGTATGTGGGATGCAGCCGAATACCAGGCGGGCCGGATCGTGGAGAATTCCAAAGAAGGTTTCCGCCAGTTCCTGCTCAACCATTTCCCCGATCCCGACATCATGCTGAATAAGGATCGCTTTGCGGAACGCGTGGCGTTGGCGCGTGACAACGCCCTGCCGCTGCAGTCCTTTATGGATTTGTCCAATACCTACACCAGCGTGGCGGAGAAAATTACCGGCCAGCCGATAGTGTTGTCGGACAACCCCAAGGCCGAAATCACCCAGGTACTGGCCGATCAGTTTGACCTGATAAAGTGATACCGTGGATTGAAAACAAAGGCTGCCAATGGCAGCCTTTGTTTTATTGGCCCCATGCTGAATAACAATAAATAGCGAGTCACTGGAATGAATGAAGAATGGCGTGATTGGACCCGGCTCAACCTCAGCCGCGGCTGTAATCCGGTTGAACTGGTAGATATACTGCGGCGCAATGGTTTTGGCACCAAGGTCATCAAGGCGGTGATGAAGGATAAATTTCCCGCTGATTACCGCGCGCCCGATGAAATAGATTATCCCGCCTTGGCCCGGTGTGCGCTGGCACGCGACCCGGCATCAGTGGGCGCCGAGGCGTTGGACGACCAGCGACTGCAGCTTTTTGTTTTGAAGGATTTTCTGTCTGCCGCCGAGTGCGAGGGCGTGATGGCGCTGATGGATTCGAAATTGCGCCCATCCACCGTCACCACCGGCAATTTGCACTACGGCTACCGCACCAGCAGTACCTGCGACCTGGGTCGGATGGTGTCGCCGCTGATCCGTGATATCGATCAGAAAATTGCCCGTACCCTGGGGGTCAATGTGGCGTGGTCAGAAGAAATCCAGGGCCAGAAATACCTGGTGGGGCAGGAGTTCAAAGCCCATACCGACTACTTCCAGCCGCAATCGGCCGAGTACGAAAAATTTGCTGGCGCCCGTGGCCAGCGCTCCTGGACCTTCATGATTTACCTCAACACCACCGAGGCCGGTGGTGCCACCCGTTTTACCAAAATCGAGCGCGACTTTTTACCCGCGCAGGGCACCGCCGTCATCTGGAATAACCTGCTGGACGATGGCACGCCCAACCCCATGACCGAGCATCACGGCATGCCGGTGGAAAAAGGTTACAAGTCGATTATTACCAAGTGGTTTCGCGATCGGGGTGAGGGGCCGCTGGCAGGCTGACGAATGAAACCGGCGTGTTAAACCGGATGCAGCCGGGCGGTACAAGACCGCCCGGTGTGTTTGTGGGCCGTTATCAGCCCTGAGCGTTCGTGGGTTCGGCGTTGTCGCTGTCAGATGTCGACGCCAGATTGGTTTCCGTCAACGCATCGTATTGCCATTTTGACAGCCGGAACCAGGTGTCCAGATCGGCGCGTTTGATCAGGAAGCTGTCCTCGTGTGCGAGCAGATGGTAGATCAGGGTTTGCTCGCCCTGCCGCACGGTGTAGGTCAGGGCCTTGTCTTCCGGCCCTTGGTAATCGCTGATACCCGAGACGGTAATGGATTGCCAGCGTTCAACCAAGGTCTTTACCCGCTCGAGGTCGAGTGCCTCCGGGCGCGACCATTGCCACTGGTCGCCTTCCGCCTTCAACGAGAGCGCTGCACTTTCCAGCCCGGTAATCTGTTTGGCGGCAATTAACGATTTATCGAGCCAGTCATCCACGCTGACGGCAAGTCCGAAGCGGTCCAGCGGGACTGCGTAAATAGTGCTCTGGTCATGCCGTCGGAGGTGACTTTTGCGCAGGCCGGCCGAGGTGCCCACGTACACCTCGGCCGCAGCCTCATCGCGGGCGCTGAGGCTGAGCTTTCGTTCATAGTCCGATGCGGCCACCTTGAACCGCGTTTGCGCCGAGGTTGAGGTTGCCGTTGGCCAGCGCACCTCGATCGCCGCAAGGTCGTCTAATAGCGCATCAACCTTACCGCTATCGGCGGGCAGACCATTGGCCAGCTGCCATCGATCATTGTGCTTTTCAAGCTGAACGCTCGCGTCCGGGCTACCGAGTTCGATGCGTTCGATATTGGCGGCCGGGAAAGGCAGCAAGGCTTCCGGTGCGGATACCGACGCGGTTGCGCTGTGCCAGAAGATGCCCCCGGCCAGGACCACCTGGGTAGCCAGGGCAATTGCCAGAAATCCCGATTTATTAAGCATGAGCAACCTCCTGAGTCGTTGCAGTGAATGCGCGTTCCAGCCGGCGCTGGTTGCGTAACTGTTGGTGCTTTTGCGCCAACGCGACCAGCGCAATCAACAGAAATGCCATCAGATAATTGCCGTACTCCCACAGTATTTGTGCCGATTGTTCCATGGGCGGCAAAGTGCGGTTGAAATGGCCGCGCGCGCGAATCGCGGTCAGGCCATCGTCATCCAGCGCCCAGTCGAGCGTATTGCTGACCAACGCCAAGGGGTTGGTGTATTCGGCGCCCAGGCTGGCCGACGCCAGGCTCAATGCGGCGTCACTCAGGAAGTCATTGGAGCTGAACACAATCAGGCGCGCGCTCGCCGGTGATCGTTCGATTACCTGGCTGATCACCGGTTCGGCATCTGCTTTGGATTCCGATCCGGTATCCTTGTCGTCTGG
Source organism: Simiduia agarivorans SA1 = DSM 21679 (assembly GCF_000305785.2). NCBI lineage: Bacteria > Pseudomonadati > Pseudomonadota > Gammaproteobacteria > Cellvibrionales > Cellvibrionaceae > Simiduia > Simiduia agarivorans. Next base: position 3,500,842 of record NC_018868.3, read on the forward strand.
CGTTGCGTCAGGCAGCAGCGGTGACGCCTTACCTTTGAAAAAGGACTCAAACTGGCCGCTGATGGCCACGCCAAGGACCTGGCTGTCGGCACTGTCGCCAAGCGCAACCTGGCCGCGATTGTCGGGCAGAATCCGGGTGGAATCCGACAACCAGGTTTGCGCGGAACTGCGCAGCAATGTGTCCACCGCGCGGCCGTCGTTGCGCGCTGCGTCAATCTCGATGGGCGAAGCCCAGGTCAGCGTAGCCTGTGGCAGGCCGGCAGTGGCCGGGTGATCCGCATGTAACCCTTCAGGGCGGATATCCACGAAGTAGGGGTAATCCACCATGTGTACATCCTGAATCTGGAATCCACCCAGATTGCGCGTGACCGGAATGGGTAAGGTCGCGTTGCTGGCGTCCTGTACCAATTGTTTTGGCATACTCACACCGTGGTGCGCGAGCCAGTCCTGCAGGCCGCTGTTGTGGCTGCTCAGACTGAGCGACCGGTTGTTGAGGCTCGCCCCAAACGGCGAGCTGGCCATCACCACCGTACCGCCTTGCATGAGGAACTGGTCCACCGCAAATACCTGTGCATCGGTGAGGTTTTCGGGCGCGGCCAGCAGCAGAATGTCGGTGTCGCCACTGACGCTGCCATCGCCAATGTCCTCGCTTTTCACCAGCAGATTATCGCCAAGGTATTGGCTTAAACGGCTGAACTGACGGCCGCCAAAGCGCTGGTTTGGTGGGGTTACCAGGCCCACGGTTTTACTGAAGCCCCGTGCGAAGCGCTGCAGGCCCGCCTTGAGGTTGCGGGCAAAGGCTTCCTGACTGAGATCCTCAAGAGGAATCGTCAGCCACTGATCGCTACCTTGCAAGGTGAGATAAAAATAGAACGGTTTAGCTGCAAAAATATCGGCCACCAGTGGCGACAAACCGTGCGCCTCGGCGAGTTGCTCGGCCAGTTGCGTGTCGTTATCCGGATTGGCAAAACTGACCGCAAGCTTGCCGTCTGACTTTTCCACCCAGTTGTTCAGCTCTTGCTCGACTCTGGCCCTGAACTCGATGAGTTGGGTGGGCAGCACGGCATCATCGGAAATGTAGCCAGTGAACTGCACGGGCGCCGAAATGGCGTCGAATACATTGCCGCTGGTTTGATAGCGTTGCAGGTTTTTCTTTATGGCACTGGTCAGGTCGTGTTCCGGGTTGCGCAATGCCACGTCGATATTGCCTTCGGCGCGGGCCATTACCTCAATAAAATCCCGGAACCCCAGCGTTTGGTATTGATCGCCGTACTGTACTAAAACGTTGAAATAGGAGCTGACAATAGAAGCCTGGTAACGGTCGGCCACCTGGAAGGGCACCGGCGCGATGCCGTATTTTTCGTTGGCCTCCTGCTCCAGCGCCTGATCGGTTTGCGGGTCGATAAATTCCACCCGAACTTTGCCTTTACCGGCCACCTCGTATTCACGCAACAGGTCTTTCAGCTGGGGCACCAGTGGCGCCAGCAGCGGATGGGTTTTGTCGCTGAAATAGCCGCGCAGTAACAAGGGTTCCTGCAGTTCGGACAAATAGCGATGGGTGGCGTCCGACAGAGAATATTGCTGGCCTTGGGTGGTATCAATACGCAACGCATGGATTTGACCGATCCAGACGTTGGATACCAACAGGTTCAGCACCGCCAGCGCGGTAATTGTGCGCCACTGCCGGTGGTAACGCTTGTTGCCGTTATTGGCCCAGCGCGCTTGCTCAAGCGTCAGGGTGTTGAGCGATAAAAATACCAGCGTCAGGCTCAGGTAATACACCAGGTCGCGCAGATCGATTACGCCGCGGGCGATGGCCTCGAAGCGGGCACCGCTGCCCAGCAGCTTGAGCCAATCACTCAGCGGTGCGCTGACAAAATCGGTCAGCGCCGGACTACCAATCAGGTAAAAAACACTGCACAGCGCCATGGCGCCAATGAGACTGACAATCTGGTTGTCACACCTGGCGGAGACAAACAGGCCAATGCTGAGATAGGCCGCGCCCAATAAAAATGTTGCCAGATAGCCGGACCACACCGGGCCCCAATCCAGATCGCCCAGCAGGGCGACGGTCACGGGTAACGGCAGGGTCAGGCAGAGTGCCAGCAACAGCAGCCAAAGGCAGCTCAGGAATTTGCCCGCCACAAAATGCCAAAGCCCATAGGGGCGGGTCAATAAGAACTCGAGCGTGCCGGTTCGTTTTTCCTCACTCCACAATCGCATGGTCAGGGTTGAACACAGGAAAATCAGCAGCACCGGCATCCATTCGAACATGGGCCGGATATCGGCAATGTTGCGGGAAAAAAATGCTTCGACCCAGAAAAAGACGAACAGGGTCACCGCGAGAAAAACGCCCAGGAACAGATACGCGACGGGCGACGAAAAAAACAGATCGATTTCTTTTGCGGCCGTGCGGCGCACGACTGGCCAGGATGTATTATTCGGCATGACTGAGCTCCTCCTTGCGAACCTCCTCGGCTGTGGAGGTAAGTGAACCGGTAATCTGGTGGAACAAGGCCTCAAGCGTGCGTTTTTCCGGCATCAGCCCGAACAATTGGTGGCCGTTTTTAATAACGGCTTCAGCCACACGGTGCGCAGCCTGCTCGGGGTTCTGGTGCTGATGTAATTGCAACCGGTAGCCACCTTCGATGGATTCCATTTGCGCCACACCTTCGAGCATGAAAATTTTGCGCGCGTCGGATTCGGGTAAGTTGGTTTTCACTGCCAGCTGATCGCTTTGGCGCAGTTGTGGCAATGACTCATCCACCGCCAGCTTGCCGTGACTGATGATCAGAACGCGATCGCACAGTGCTTCCACTTCCTGCAAGATATGGGTGGACAAAATAACCAGCGAATTCTCCGCCAGCGCCCGAATGGCATTGCGCATGTGCTCGATCTGGCTTGGGTCCAGGCCGTTGGTGGGTTCATCGAGAATTATCAGCTTGGGCTTACCGATTATGGCCTGGGCCACGCCCACTCTTTGCCTGTAACCACGGGACAGGGTTTGGATGGGTTTGTGCAGCGTATCCGACAGGTCGGTTACCGCCAGCGCCTGTTGGATCGCCTGGATCTTCCGGTCGCCGCTAAGACCTTTGATGTCCGCGGCATAGTCCAGGTAATTGGCAACAGTCAGTTCCGGGTATACCGGCAGGCTTTCGGGCAGATAGCCCAGTTGTTGTTGCAGGTGTTGCGGTGTGTCGGTGCAATCCTGGCCGTCAAACCGGATGCTGCCGGCATCGGGCTCCAGAAAACCACTGATCATTTTCATGATGGTGGTTTTGCCCGCGCCATTGTGACCGAGCAAGCCCAGTATTTCACCGGGCTTTGCACTGAAAGACACGTCGTCTACGGCGCAGTAATCACCGTAAAAACGCGTGAGGTTTGTTACCTCCAGCATGGTGCCTCCTTATTACGAGAGGTGGTAGGTTGTTAAAAACAGACGGTAAAACCCGTTATAAAATCTTGCTGTGGCGCGCGGGCATCGGGGGCGCGCGGCCAAAGGCGGGATTGGGAATGTGAGCGGGCGCCACAGCGGCACCGCAGCGTTGGTACCGAGCCGGTGAGTGGTGAGGCTTTGGCACCGTGAGTCCGGGGCGATCAGTGTGTACTTGGTACGTTTGTTTTTGCATGGGTTTCAAAGCTCTACTGAAATCATCGGATTGCCAAGAGCGATGGGGCGCTCGCGGTAACCGGGTATCCGGCGTCACTAAGAATCGCCGGATTTTAAATCAGCCTGACGAACAGGAAAAGAGGGTATTGTTCTTGCGCTGTCACCTGTCTGCCACACAGGGTTCATAAATCCTTTGCCGTACCGTCATCTGTGTTTGCTTAGATGGCGGCGATAACTTTTGCAAAGGATTGACCATGAAATCGCAACTCTTCGCGCTGTGTGCGCTGAGCCTGGCTGTAAGCGCCAACGCCACGCCGCTGATCAGCACGGTATATGACGGCCCCTTGTCGGGTGGTGTCCCCAAAGGCGTTGAAATTTACTGGCCCGAGGCCGTGGCCGACGCCAGTGTTTACGGCCTCGGCAGCGCCAATAACGGTGGAGGTAGCGACGGTGAAGAATTCACCTTTCCGGCCATCGCTATTGCGGCCGGCAGTTACACCACTGTCGCCAGTGAAGCCCATGGCTTTACCGCCTTCTTTGGCCAGGTGCCCGATTTCATCTCTGGCGCCATGGCGATTAATGGCGACGATGCCATTGAACTGTTTCACCAAGGCGTGGTGATCGACACCTTCGGGGATATCAACCAGGACGGCACCGGCACCGCCTGGGATTATCAGGACGGCTGGGCCGCGCGCGTGCAAGGCAGCGCCGGCGCATTTCAGTTGGCCAATTGGCAATTCAGCGGCATTGACGCACTCGACGGCGTAACCTCCAACACCACGGCGGCCAAACCGATTCCGCTCGCCAACGGTGATGATGGCGACGACGGCGAGGCGCCGGCCATGGTAAAAATCTCCACCATTCAGGGCACGCCCGAGACTCAAACCACCAACAGCTTTGGCGACTCTGATGTAAGCCCGCTGATTGGCGAGATCGTCAGCGTGGAAGCCATTGTGGTGGGCGATTTTCAGGATGGCGATGCCGATGGCAATCGCAACCTGAACGGCTTTTTCCTGCAGGAAGAAACCGCCGATGAAGACGGCGATGCACGCTCCAGTGAAGGTATTTTCGTGGCCGCCAGCACACCCGATGTGCAGCTTGGCGACACCGTGCGCGTGACCGGCAAAGTGGGCCAGTACTTCGGCGAAACCCAGCTGTACCAGGTATCGTCCATTGAGGTAGTAGCACCCGGTACGTCGGCGCAATTGGCGCTGGTGACACCGGCACACATCCAGTTACCCGCCGCGGCGGTAAGCCGTGATCAGGCCGGCAATTGGCAGCCCGATCTGGAAGCCTACGAGGGCATGCTGGTGCGCTTCCCGCAAACGCTGACCCTGGCCGAACAATTCCAGCTCGATCGTTTCAATGAAGTGAGTCTGGTGGCGGGCAACCGTCCCTATCAGTTCACCCAATTGAACGCACCCGACGCTGCGGGTAATGCCGACTACCAGCGCACACTGGGTGCTGCTTGTATTACCTTGGATGACGGTCTGAATGTGCAGAATGCGCCGATTACCCTGGTGTCCGACTACCGCACGGAAACCGCACCGCGCATGGGCGATCAAGTCACCGGTCTCACCGGTGTGCTCGATTATAAATGGGCCGGTAACAGCGCATCCGGTGCCCGCTGGCGGGTGCGCGCGCACGTGGATGGCGCGAATGATTTCACCCGCGACTGGCTCGGTAATTCACCCAACCCGCGCCCAATACTGGAGATGCCCGAGGGCAACCTGCGGGTGGCGAGCGTGAACGTGTTGAACTTTTTCACCACCCTCGACAATGGCAGCGCCCACACCGCACTCGGTCACGCGCCGCGCGGTGCCGATGACCTGAGCCGTTTTGGTGTTGACCCGGCAACGTTTGAGTACGATCGTCAGCTGCAAAAGTTAGCGCAGGCGCTGTTCGCGATGGACGCGCATTTGCTCGGCCTGGTGGAACTGGAAAACGCTTTTGCAACCGCCAGTGACAGCGCCATCGATGCGTTGGCGACAGCGCTCAACGCGCTGGCCGGTGAGCCGCGCTATGCCGTATTGCACCCCGCCGATCACGTGGGTACCGATGCCATTGCCGTGGGCATTTTGTACCAGCCGGCAACCGTCAGCCCCGAAGGCACGCCGGTATTACTGGACGATGCGGTCGTTGCCACGCTGCCCGGTTTTGCCGCACACGATTTCGCCACCAGCCCGATCTTCAATGGCGAGGCTACCAACCGGGTGCCGGTGGCGGCGAGCTTCCGGCATCGCGTCTCTGACGAAGTGATTACCCTGTCGGTCAATCACTTCAAATCCAAGGGTGCTTCGGGTCTTACCGATACCACCAGCCCCGATTACGATCAGGCCGATGGCGCCGGTTTCTGGAACGCGCGCCGCACGCTCGCTGCACAGGCGGTGAGCGAGTGGCTGGCCAGCGCGCCCACGGGCGTGGCGACAGACCACCAGATAATTGCCGGCGACCTCAACGCCTACGCCATGGAATCCCCGGTGCAAACATTACTGGCGCGCGGTTTCCGCAACGTCGAGCCTGAGCTGGCCTATTCCTACGTGTTTGATGGCCAACTCGGGACCCTCGATTACCTGCTGGTGTCGGACAGTCTGCATCCAGCCTTAACGCAGGCCGTGGTGTGGCACATCAATGCCGACGAAGCCGATGCCCTGGATTACAACGCCGACTTCGGACGTGATAGTGGCTATTACTCGGCCTCAACCGCTGTACGCTTTTCCGATCATGATCCGGTGCTGGCGGGCTTTCACCTGGTGCCCGGCATTCAGGCCTGGCCCGATCTTCTAGGGCTTTACGACCGCGCGGTTGCGGAGGGTAAGCTGGTGGGCACATCTGCACACCCGTGGCTGCAGCACTTTTATGTCCGGCTGTATCGCCTGCAGCTGCAGCACCTGATCTGGCTGGGGGAACGCGGGCGTTCACATCAGGCCTGCGCCCGCTTGCCGCGTTTGCAGTTGCTCTCTGATGGTGAGGCGAGGCCGGGCGATTGGTTGGCCGGGGCGGGCAGGGCCGCCTGGGCCGGTCACTTGCGGTTGGCGGAACAGGCGTTCTGTCCTGTGCAATAGTGCCGGGCTTGAGTGGGCCCGTCAGGGAGGCTACTATCGCTGTATCTGATTGTGAGCCGTGACAATGCCCGTGCGTCGCCTGTTAATACTGCTGCTGAATCTGTGCCTGCTGCTGAGCTTGTCAGCGCAGGCACTGTCGGCTGCCTTACATCCTTGTATGGGGGCAGCGCCGGTGGCAGCGGAGGCGTCAATGGATGCCATGGCCGGCATGGATCACAGCCAGCACATGGGCATGGGTGCTCTCGAATCAATGGCCGGTATGGATGACGCTGCCGACCACAGCAGCATGGACTGTTGTGAAGGCGCCGATGACTGCCCCATGGACCAGTGTGTGCTCCTGCCTGCGACACTGGCCACCGGTCAGCTGCAGTTGATTTGGATTGCCGGCAGTGCCGAATACAGTAGCCTCACCGGTGAGCCCGCAAGCGCTCAATTCCCGCCGTATCACCCACCCTACCTCGCGTAACACAGCCTGAATCCGTCTGAAATTTGCCCAATGGCAAGAAAAGGTCGTCATCGACCCTGTGTAGATTGCGAGAAACACGATGAAAATTTTATTCAGCGCCCTGGCTGGCGCATTGTTAACCCTGGCGGCTGTGCACTATTGGCCCGCGGGTGATTCCGGTGGTGAATCAGAAGCCAAGCCGCTCTACTGGGTGGCCCCCATGGACCCCAATTTCCGACGGCCCGGCCCCGGCAAATCGCCCATGGGCATGGACCTGATTCCTGTGTATGAAGAAGCTGAGGAAACCGAACCCGGGCTGATCCGCATTAATCCCGAAGTGCAGAATAATCTGGGGGTGCGCACCGAGCTGGCCCGGGAGCGGGCGTTGGACCCGCATATCCGCACCGTGGGTTACGTGGGCTATAACCAGGACACGCTGGTGCACCTGCACCCGCGGGTGGAAGGCTGGATTGAAAAACTCTATGTGAAAGCGGAGGGCGATCCGGTGACTGCCGGTCAACCGCTGTACGATCTGTATTCGCCGGAATTGGTCAATGCCCAGGAAGACCTGATGCTGGCGCTGCGCCGTGGCGAAGAGCGCCTGGTGGAAGGCGCCAAGGGCCGGTTGCGCGCACTGAAACTGGCAGACAAAACCATCAACCAATTGGTGGACACCCGCAAGGTCATGCAAACCGTTACCTACTTCGCCCCGCAAAGCGGCGTGGTGGAAGCGCTCGCCATTCGGGAAGGTTTTTACGTGCAGCCGGGTTCCACCTTGTTCAGCATTGGCGCGCTCGACTCCGTGTGGGTCGAGGCCGATGTGTTTGCCGCGCAAGCCCATCTGGTGCGCGCCGGTTTGCCGGTGGTGGCGCGTTTCAAACACCTGCCGGGCAAAAGCGTCGAGGGTCGTGTGAGCTATGTATACCCCACGTTGGATGCCGATACCCGCACGCTGCGCTTGCGCGTGGTACTCGACAATGCGGGTAAATTGTTAAAGCCGAACATGTTTGCCGAGCTGACCATCGCCGGTGACGCGGGTAAGCCTGCGTTAACCGTGCCGCGCGCGGCGGTGATCCGCACAGGGTCGCAAGACCGGGTGGTGCTGGATCGTGGTGATGGCCGCTTCAAATCGGTGGCGGTGCATCTGGGTCGCTCGGATAAAGACTATGTGGAAATTCTGCACGGCCTGAAAGCGGGTGACCCGGTGGTGGTATCGGCGCAATTCCTGCTGGATTCCGAATCCTCACGGGAAAGTGACTTTCTGCGCATGACCCCGCCACTGGCCAAAAACGAAGCCGAAGTGAACGGTGTGGTGAACAGTGTGGACGCGGCCAACCGCACCGCCAACATCAGCCGCGAGGCCATCGATAAATGGAATCGCCCGGCCGCCACCATGGATTTTGCGATCGATCAGGCTGTCAGTCTGGATGCCTTCGTACCCGGGGCCGAGATCCGGTTTAAATTCCGTGCTGAAAACGGCGAGTTCACCATTCTGACGGTGACTCCCGCCAAGAAAACGCCTGCGGCCAATCCGCACGCGCACCACTAAGGGGATCGCGCAATGATTAATGCATTGATCCGCTGGAGTGTCAGCAACCGGTTTCTGGTGTTGTTGCTCACCGCCATTGTGGTGGGCTTGGGCTTGTTCAGCGTGCGGCAAACGCCGGTGGACGCGATTCCGGATTTATCCGACGTGCAGGTGATTGTGAAAACCCGTTACCCGGGGCAGGCGCCGCAAGTGGTGCAGGACCAGGTGACCTTTCCGCTCACCACTGCATTGTTGTCGGTACCGGGTGCGGAAACCGTGCGCGGCTTTTCGTTTTTCGGCGACAGTTTTGTGTACGTGATTTTCAACGACGATACCGATCTCTACTGGGCCCGCTCGCGGGTGCTGGAATATTTAAGTCAGGTACAGTTGCCGGCCGGCGCCAAAACCGAACTGGGGCCGGATGCCACCGGCGTGGGTTGGGTATTCATGTATGCACTGGTGGACCGCACCGGGCAGCACGATCTGAGCGAGCTGCGCAGCCTGCAGGACTGGTTCCTTAAATTTGAATTGCAATCGTTGCCGGGTGTGTCGGAAGTGGCGAGTGTGGGCGGCATGGTGCGCCAATACCAGGTGCTGGTAGACCCGCAAAAACTGCGCGCTTTTGGTATTCCGCTCGCCATGGTGCAGAGTGCCATTGAGCGCGGCAATCAGGAAACCGGTGCCTCGGTGGTGGAAATGGCCGAAGCGGAATACATGCTGCGCGCCACCGGGTACATCCAGTCGTTGGATGATCTGGCCAATATTCCGCTCATGGTCAATGCCCAGGGCACGCCGGTCTTGGTGCGCGATGTGGCCGAGGTGCAATTCGGCCCGGCCATGCGCCGGGGCGTAGCAGAGCTCGACGGCGAAGGCGAAGTGGTGGGTGGCATCGTCGCCATGCGCTACGGCGAAAATGCGCAGCACACCATCGATGGTGTAAAGGCGCGCTTGCAGGATTTACAGGCGAGCCTGCCCGAAGGTGTTGAGGTGGTGACTGTGTACGACCGTTCCGCGTTAATAGAGCGCGCGGTCAACAACCTGTGGCAAAAGTTGGGCGAAGAGCTGCTCATGGTGGCGCTGGTATGCGCGGTATTTTTGTTTCACCTGCGCTCGTCACTGGTGGCGATAATAAGTTTGCCGGTGGGCATACTGGCGGCCTACGGGGTCATGTACCTGCAAGGGCTCAACGCCAATATCATGAGCCTGGGTGGCATTGCTATTGCCATTGGTGCCATGATTGATGGCGCCATCGTGATGATTGAAAACCTGCACAAACACGCTGAACGCACGCCCATTACCCGCGACAATCGCTGGCAGCTGGTGAGTACCGCTGCACAGGAAGTGGGGCCGGCGTTGTTCTTCAGTTTGTTGATCATCACCGTGAGTTTTATTCCGGTGTTCACACTGGAAGCACAGGAGGGGCGGTTGTTTGCGCCGCTGGCCTACACCAAAACCTACGCCATGGCGGCGGCGGCCATTGTGGCGGTGACTCTGGTGCCGGTACTGATGGGTTACTTTATCCGTGGGCGCATGCGCGCAGAAACCGATAACCCCATTAATCGCGCCTTCATCAATGCCTATTTGCCCGTGCTGCGTGGCTTGTTGCGTTTCCCGCTGCTGACGTTGTTTGCGGCGATATTGCTGGTGGCGTCCAGCGTGTATCCGCTGTCGAAACTCGGCAGTGAATTCATGCCGGAACTGGATGAGGGCGACCTGATGTATATGCCCACCACTTACGAAAGCATTTCCATTGGCAAGGCGCGTGAGTTATTGCAGCAGACCGACAAGCTGATCAAAACCCTGCCGGAAGTGGAAACCGTCTTTGGCAAAGTGGGGCGCGCCGATACGGCCACCGATCCGGCGCCGCTGACCATGATTGAAACCTTCATTCAATTGAAACCGCGCGACCAATGGCGGCCGGGTATGACCACGGAAAAACTCAAGGCCGAACTGGATGCACTGGTGAAGTTGCCGGGCGTGTCCAACGCCTGGGTGATGCCCATCAAAACCCGCATCGATATGCTCGCCACCGGCATCAAAACGCCGGTGGGCATCAAAGTGGCCGGCCCCGATCTGAAAGTCATCCAGAACATCGGTGAACAGATTGAAAGCCTGTTGGGACAATTGCCGGGTACCGTGTCGGTGTACAGCGAACGAGTGGCCGATGGCCGCTACATCACCATACACATTGACCGATTGGCGGCGGCGCGCTTTGGCCTCAATATCGGCGATGTGCAGCAGGTGATTGCCACCGCCGTGGGCGGCAGTGATGTGGGTGTGACAGTGGAAGGTGAAGCGCGCTACCCGATCAATCTGCGCTACCCGGAAAGCTATCGCGATACGCCGGAGCAATTGGCGCTGCTACCGGTGGTGACGCCCAGTGGCGCGCACATCACCCTTGGCGATGTGGCGCACATTGGGGTGACCGTGGGCGCGCCCGGTATCAAAAGTGAAAACGCCCGGCTCAATGGCTGGAGTTTTATCGATATCGATACCGACGTGGGCAGCTATATTGCCGCGGCAGATGAAGTGCTGAGCCGGGAGCTGGAACTGCCGGCCGGTTACTCACTTAATTGGGCCGGCCAATACCAGTACATGGAGCGCGCCAAAGCCAAACTGAGTTACCTGGTTCCGCTTACGCTCGCGATCATTGTGGTGTTGCTGTACCTGTGCTTTCGCAATGGCATACAAGTGGCGATGATCATGTTGACCCTGCCGCTGGCATTGGTGGGTTCGGTGTGGTTTTTGTGGTGGCTGGATTTCAATTTGTCGGTTGGCGTCGGCGTCGGAATGATTGCGCTGGCCGGGGTGGCAGTGGAAACCGGGGTCATCATGCTGGTGTATCTGGATCAGGCCTGGCAGCGTTTGCGGGAACAAACGTCAACGCCTGACCTTGCCCAGCTGCGCGCGGCCGTGGAAGATGGCGCGGCCCAACGGTTGCGGCCCAAGCTCATGACCGCACTCGCCACCATTGTCGGTCTGGTGCCGATTCTCTGGGGCAGTGGCACCGGGTCGGAAGTCATGAGTCGACTGGCCGCGCCCATGGTGGGCGGTATGGTAAGCTCCGTTATCCTTACTTTATTTGTGCTACCGGTGCTGTATCTGCTGTGGCGGCAATGGGAAATCAAGAGAGCTTAAGACATGCGTAACACCACCGTCGATCTGATGCGCACCCTCGCCATAGTGCTGATGGTGGTGTTTCACTTTATTTACGACCTGCGCACCTTTGGCTATCACCAGTGGGACATTCCCGATGGCCCGGGTTGGAAACATTTCCGCTATGTGATTCTTACCCTGTTTTTTTTGTGCGTGGGCATTGGCCTGGTCTACGCCCACAGCAAAGTCATCCATTGGCAGAAATTCTGGAAACGGGAGTTACAGGTGATAGTGGGGGCCCTGTTGGTGACCGCTATGTCGCTGGTGATGTTCCCGGCTAACTGGATCTATTTTGGCGTGCTGCATTTTATAGTAGTGGCCAGTGTGCTGGCGCTGCCGTTGCTCCGGTACCCCACAATAGCGCTAGCGTCAGCGTTGGTAGTAATAGCCGGTTACAATATGGGGTGGCTGAAATCCTACTGGCCTTTTCATTTTATACATCAGATCTGGCCGGATGTTCTGCCCTCCTACGCCAACGATTGGGTGCCGCTTATCCCGTGGGTGGCAGTGGTGTGGCTGGGTGTCTGGCTGGCGCAGCAGCCGTGGTTTATCCGGGATCCTCTCAAACAGATTCAATTGCCAGACTGGGCCCAATGGCCTGGGCGGCATAGTTTAATTGTGTACCTTGTTCATCAACCGCTATTGGTGGGTGGATTGCATGTCTGGCGGTGGTTAGTGCAATAAAAATAAGTTGGTTGGCGCTCGGTCATTAGAGGCTCTCGTGATTAATCTTCTGCCCCGATGGGTTGAGTTAGGTGCTTTTCTTTTAGCGTTGATAGCCGGTGCGGTGAATGCTGTCGCCTTGCTTGGGTTTGAGCATCAATCGGTATCTCATGTTTCTGGTTCGGCAACGCTGATGGGGTTGGCTATAGCAACGGCCGACCTACCCGGTCAATTGAAGCTTGTTGGTGTATTGGTGACCTTTTTTCTTGGCGCGGCGATTGCGGGTCTATTGATAGAAAATACTGCTCTAAAACTGGGGCGGCACTATGAAACTGTCTTGGTGCTCGAAGCGATTTTTTTGATTGTTGCATGCGGCTTATTGGTCAAAGGCGTCGTTTGGGGGCATCTCTTTGCCTCCGCTGCTTGTGGGCTGCAAAACGCTATGGCAACCGCTTACAGCGGCGCGGTAATCCGGACGACACATCTGACCGGCATTTTCACTGATCTTGGGTTTATGCTCGGCGCCTGGCTCAGGGGCGACAAACCCGATCGCCGGAAGGTCCTGCTGTTTCTCTTTGTTATTGTGGGCTTTATCATTGGCGCTGTCCTGGGTGGATTAACCTATTCCCATATTGGGTATTTCGCGCTTTTGATGCCAGCCTGTGTATGCCTTTTCCTAGCCGTCTGCTACCGCGGCTATTTGGTATACCTTCGGCATGGCAAGCGCTAACGTTATTGCCCGTCTGTCGCTGTCGACACGCGACGCAGTATTAGAAGTAAAAAAATGAAAAGACGCCGGCGCAATGAAATACGCCAGCTTACTTCAATTTAGTAGCTAATATTCCAGCCGTTGAAAATTTCACTCACGTCCTCGCCTGCGGCCTCGCTGAAACGCTGATGCAGAAAGCTCCAACCATGCCCAGGGTGCTCATTGAATTTTGCGTAAAACCGCTGATAAAAATCCCAGCCATAAGCCTGTTGAAATTCCATCAGAAAACACAAGCCGGTCCAGGCGTCGCCAAGGCTGTCTTTATGTTCATTTTTAGCCAGGTAACTGGCTTTACGGTCTGCACAATCAGACAGGTCGCGCGGTGGTAGTCCCAGTTTGTCGATGGCGTGCAGAGTGAAAATATTGGGCCAGGCTTCCAGTCCCCCAAAGCTTGTGTAGTACCAGTCGCCGCCGGCGAAGTTGAAATCGTGGCCGAGTTCGTGGGCAAAGCCCCAGCCGTTGTTGCCGTCGTCGGCGATCAGCGTTATGCGGTGTTCGCCATGGTGATCCACCAGCGCCGGGTCCATACGTACCGGATTGCCCGCCAGCATCCAGCCGGGCGCGTCTTTGGTGTCGGCGAACCAACGGATCGCCTGCCCCTGATAAGGGGCCTTGCCCCGCAGTGCCAGGTGCTGCTTGTAAAATGCATCGAGGCGATCGCCGGCCGCTTCCAGTTTGCCGGCATCTTTTATCGCTGTTGCAATCGGCAACGTCATGATGTTGTGTTCGCTGCGGATTTCAATCCAGCCGGAACTGACTGCGGCGAAGTCGTAGTTGGCGGCTTCATTGTGGGCGATGGTAGGCACGGTTTCGCCGTTGCTTTCGACGGTGACAGTGAGCGAACCGGTTGCGCGGGTGCGGGTGTCGTAGGCTTCGCCCAGGTCATTGCTGACCACTGAGCCCATATAAACAATGCCGTCTTCGTGCGCAGTAAAAGTGGCGCTGCTGCCAATGCAGCTGATGGCCGGATCTTTGTAGTAGAGGCCAATACGGGCGGTCAGCTCACCCAGCTGACAGCCGCGCGACTGTTCGCCGCTGGCACCATCCGGTCCATAAAGCTCACCGCCTTTTACATTCCACATGCCAGTAGCGGAAATTGTGGCGGTCTGCCCTTTGCGTAAATATAAACCGGTGTTTACCCAGTTTTGTGCGGCCGGTACAGAAAAACTCCGGCTGCCATAGGGAGCGATGGATGGGACTTCAACTGCGCCCCATCCGGCCTCGGGCGGGGGTGTTGATTGATTTGCTGATGTCAGCCATTGTTGGTTGTCGCCGCCGTGGAAGCTATAAACGATTATGGCGTTGGTATTGCGGTTCAGATCCAGTGCCCAATTGCCGTTGCGCAGGTAATTGTTTTCGTATGTCCATTGTTGCCGCGCATCGCCGTTACAGGTTTGCAGTTGCACGTTGGCGCCATTGGCCAAGGTGGTGGCGGTAACGCACAGCTGGCTGTTCCAGGCAGCGCGCAGCGTACCTTCAAAAGGCAGCCAGCGCTGTTGCAATGATTCGTTGCAAGCCTGTGCCGTCAGTGTGTTGTCGGGCTCGGCAATACACAGGCTTTGGTTGAACGCAGAGTGCAGCGGATGGCTGCTTGGTGTATCCACCGGATCTTCGTCGGGTGTGTTGTCCGTGGAATCCTCGGGGGCAGTGGCGTCGTGTTCTTGGGCGCCGCCTTCGGTTTTTTCGCCGCCAGACGCGCCATCCTGATCTTCCGAGCCGCCGTTATCGGCATCAGGTGTAGCGGCATCCTGGTTGCCATCATCACCCGGTGATTGATCTCCACTGGTATCCTGGCCTTCATTAGGGCTCTGTCCCGAGCCTGAGTCATGTTCCGGTTGGGTTTCCGTTGTTCCGGGTTGTTCTATGGCAGCATTGTCCTCGCCCGGGGTTGCTACAGATTCCACATTGCAACCGGCGAGTGTCAGTCCACTGGTCATCAGCATGGTCAGGATTAATTGGTGTGTGTTCATGGCCCACTCATCATTGAAGAATAATGCCATGCAGCATAGGGGCCAGTGGGTTTATGAACTATCGGCCATAGGGTAGGGGGACTGAAGGCATTTGGCTTAGGCCATGCGGGTGACTGTCCCTGTCACCCGGCTGTTAGTGAGGGGGCTACTTGTTGCTTTGGATGTAGGCATCCATTTTCGCTTCAAGCATTACCAGCGGCAGGGCGCCATCGCTCAATAGTGTGTCGTGAAATTCGCGCAGGTCGAATTTATCGCCCAGTGCTTTTTCTGCGCGTGCGCGCAGCTCGCGGATTTTGATTTCCCCCATTTTGTAGCTGAGTGCCTGGCCGGGCCAGGAAATGTAGCGGTCCACCTCGGCGCGCACATTACCTTCTGAGAGCGCGGTGTTGTCGGCTAAAAAAGCCAGCGCTTGCTCGCGGCTCCAGCCCTGCGAGTGGATACCGGTATCAATGACCAAACGGCAGGCGCGCCACATTTCATAACTCAGGCGACCGAAGTGTTCGTAGGGTGTATCGTAAATATCCATTTCTTTGCCCAGGCGTTCGGTATACAGCGCCCAGCCTTCGCCAAATGCACTGAGGTAAAGGTTTTTGCGGAAGTTGGGAACGTTTTCCAGTTCTTGCGAGAGTGCGCCCTGCAGGTGATGGCCGGGTACTGCTTCATGCAGGGTGAGTGCGGGCAGCTCGTATAACGGGCGCTGGCTCAGATCGTAGGTATTGAGCCAGTAGGCGCCGCCATGGGTACCGCCAATCGCTGGCGGGTTGTAGGACGCGGTGGTGTAATTGGGTGCGATTTCCTTGGGCACCGGCACTATGCCATAAGGCGTGCGGGGCAGGTGGCCGAAAAATGCCGGCAGCTGATAATCCACGCGTTTGGCAATATAGGCTGCTCGCATGAGCAGTTCTTCTGGCGTCTTGGCGTAAAACTGCGGGTCGGTGCGCAGGAAATGGGTGAAGGCTTTGAAGTCGCCCTTGAAACCGCTTTGTTTGATCAGTGCATCCATTTCCGCGCGGATGCGTTTCACTTCTGCCAGACCGGTCTGGTGAATGTCATCGGGGTCCATGGCCTGGGTGACATAGGTTTCAATGGCGTGGCGATAATAGGCTTTGCCGTCGGGCAGTTGCTCGGCGCCCAGGGTGTCTGTGGCCGCGTTAAGGTATTCACCTTCCAGAAAATCGGCAACCCGTGCCAGCGCAGGCAGGGTTTTTTCACGCAGCACTTTTTTTCCTGCCGCCGCTAAACGGGCTTTGTCTTTGGCGGAAAAGTTGGCGGGCATTTGCGTGAACGGTTGGTACAGGCTGCTGTCTTCCGGGTTTTTGTAAACCTGTGCGCGCACGGTAGGTGCAATGCCGGTAACCACAATGCGCGGCAGCACAAAACCGGTTTTGATGCCTTCGCGCATGTTGGCGATATTTTCGTTGAAATACCGGTCGAAATCCGCCAGCCGTTTGAGGTAGTCCTCGTAGTCTTTCACGGTCGGCATGGCCAGGCCTTTACTGGCATTGTTGGCGGCGGAAACGAAGGTGTAAAAGGTGTTCAGGGGAATGCGATCCAGAAACAATTCATTGTCGCGCACCGAATTTTTCAGCACCCAGGTCAACAGCGCATGGTTAGTGCGATCGGCCGGTGTTAAGGCACCAGTGTCAATGGCGTTTAAGCGCGCCAGAAATTCGCGCTCGGCGGCCAATCGTCGTTGCCGGTCGGTCCCGGCGACACCGGGCAGCCGGTGGTTGGAACCTGCAATGCCCATACGGCCGGCGAGAATCGGGCTTTCCTTCAGACTGTATTGCCAGTGGTCATCAATGACCCGCTGCAATTGCTGTGCAGGGGTTGCGTTGACGCTTGTTGAATGAAACGAGAAAAGCAGGCAGATCAACAGAAAAAGAGTGCGAATCATGGGGCTGTCCGGTGTGGTGGTCGTGATATGTTGCGTCTGGCCGGCTATTCGGCCCAGTGCAGACCTTAGCACAAGCTGTGCATACGTTTTCATCTTGTTCCGGTTCAAGCCTTTACACATGATGGCTGTCTGAGTCAGGAGCGTCAGTATGTCAAACACCTTTTACGGATCGATTCATGCCTTTCGGGGTATCGCCATTGCCACCATTGTGGCTGCACACACCTGGGCATTTCTTATTTTCTGGACGGGTAAGGTGGACTCACCCTCAATCAATTGGGTTTATGCGATCACCGAAACCCTGTTTCATGGTTCCACGCTGTATTTCGCGCTGATCTCGGGCTTGTTGTTCAGTCTGGTGTTGCAACACAAAGGCTGGCGGCGTTTTGCCAGCAGCAAAGTGAAGTTTGTATTGCTGCCTTATTGCGTATTCACCCTGCTGTGTACCTGGCTCTATTGGGACTTTACCCGTCAGGCTTCGCCCGAGGCCGAGCCCTTGCCAACCGTTTTGGCCGGGCTCGTCCAGGGCAGTGCGAGTGTGCAGCTTTGGTATATTCCGCTGTTGTTCGGGCTGTTTGTGCTGACGCCTTTATTGGTTTGGTTGCAGCAACGTGGCCCCTGGATGCTGCTGGTCATCGGTGTCCTGCCATTGTGTATCAGCCGCTCTGCGTTTCCCGATCTGCTCAGTTGGCAGACGCTGGTTTATTTTGCGGGTGCCTACGCGTTGGGGATGCTGTGGGGCGCACACTACCTGCGGGTGATCCGTTGGCTGCAGCGCTTTCAGTGGCAATTGCTCGGATTAGTGTTGCTGACGAGTGGCGCGGTGGGGTGGAGTTACTTGCAGGGTCACACCCAGGAGGGATTCTGGTTCTACCGCCAGTCGTTGATTTATGTGCAGAAGCTGGCGGCGGCTGCCTTGTTGTTGGGCTGGCTCGAGTCCCGCGCGCAATCGCTGGTCTGGGCCCGGCGTTTGGGCGATTATGCCTTCGCCATTTTTTTCCTGCATGTGTTGGTGCTGGACCGGTTTTATTTTGGCGTCTACGACTGGTTGATGACCAATCGTACCGGGCTCACACTGGCGTGGCTGGGCCTGTTTAATCTGGCCTGGACTTTGTTGGGATCGCTCGCACTGGCCTGGCTGATCCGCACTATCGGTGGGCGCTACTCCCGTATGTTGGTGGGTGTCTGAGTGCGCAGCGCCCGGTGTAAAAAGCGGGTGAAGGTATCTTTTGGGCGGCTGTGGCCCAAATCGGCAATCAGCATGCCCACATTGCCCCTGTGATAGGCCCCGTGCAGCAGCAAGTGGGTCAGGATTTGCTCTTTGCTCATGCAGCCATCATCGCCGTCGGTGAAGCGAAAACACAGTGTGTGTGTGAGTTCCTCACTTGTGATTGCTTTGACCAGATCCAACAACTGCTGGTCTGATCGGTGAATGGACTGTGTCAGCGCATCGATGCTTGGCGTGTCCACAGTGTTGTCTGCGGTAAAGGCGTGAGCGCGATCCTGCAGATGCGCGTAAAAAATCTGGTCCACCACCCAGGTATGATTCATCAGGCGTATTGCCTGGGTATATTTCTCGGGTGCGCGGTCGGGGTTGCATTGCGCCAGCACGCTGAGGATTT
This sequence comes from Simiduia agarivorans SA1 = DSM 21679, assembly GCF_000305785.2. Classification (NCBI taxonomy): domain Bacteria; kingdom Pseudomonadati; phylum Pseudomonadota; class Gammaproteobacteria; order Cellvibrionales; family Cellvibrionaceae; genus Simiduia; species Simiduia agarivorans. Next base: position 3,519,564 of record NC_018868.3, read on the forward strand.
CCGCATTGGCCCAGGCTTTATAGGCGAAGCTTTGCTCAAGACATTGAACGGATTGAACAGCGGGGAAAGTCATGGCGCCTCCGGGGAAAACGCCATTCTGACCTGCCCGGGCGCGATGGCAATCAGCTTGTTGGCTGATATGGCCGGCTCAATCCTAAATCAATGCCCGGCCAAACGGGGTGATGGTTTCCTGCGGGAGATACTGCCAGTGCGCCTCTACCGTCTGTGGGGTCAGCAACTGTTGTGGATCGCCCTGGCCGATGAGTTTGCCCTGGTCTAGCAATACCGCGTGCTGGCAATAGCGCAGCACCTGATTCAGGTCGTGCAACACGGCCACCACCGCCCACTGCTGTTCTGCCGCCTGCGCGCGCAGCATGGCGAGCAGGTGATGTTGCTGACCCAAATCCTGGGCGGAGGTGGGCTCATCCAACAATAACAGTGCCGATGCCTGCCCGGCGGCTGACGTTGACTCGGAAAGCTGCAGCAGCACACGCGCCAATTGCACCCGCTGTTTTTCACCGCCCGACAAGCGCGGGTAAGGTTGATGCGCGAGCGGGAGGCAGTGGCATTGATCCATGATTGCCTCGATTCGCGCGTTGAGTTCGGTGCGTGCGCAAGCCAGGGGGGTTGCCCCCAGCGCCACCACTTCGCGCGCGGTAAACGGGAATGCCAGGCTGGAAGCTTGTGGCAATACGCCCACACGGCGGGCGCGGGCAACGCCTTTCAGCTCCGACAATGAGTGGTCGTTAAACCTGATCTCGCCGCGGTAGCGTTGATCGCCGGCGAGGCACTTCAACAAGGTGGATTTACCCGCGCCGTTGGCACCTAATAAGGCAGTGATTTTGCCAGCGGGAAAATCCGCGCTCACCTGTTCGAGTAACGCGCCGGATGCGGATGGCACGGTGATATTGTGGGCCTGCAACATCAGCTGTAATCCCTCCGGCTTTGCAGCAATAAAAACAAAAAGAAGGGCGCTCCAATGAGTGCCGTCAACAGGCCCACCGGCAACTCGGCGGGTGCCACCAGCGTGCGTGCCATCAGGTCGGCAAGCGCTAACAACAGGGCACCGAGCAGGGCGGAGAGGGGCAGCAGTTGCTGGTGGTTGGGGCCGGCCAGCAGGCGCACCAGGTGCGGCACCACCAGCCCCACAAACCCGATGATGCCGGTATAGGCCACGCTAACACCCACACCGAGTGCGGTGGCGGCAATCAGGCGGCGCTTGAGCCGTTCCACATCAATGCCCAGATGACGGGCCTCGGCTTCGCCCAGCAGCAGGGCGTTAAGTGCGTTGGCCTGACGTTGGAAATACACCAACAGCGACACCGTGAGACCGGCAATCAGCCACAGGTTCAGCTGACCCGCGCCGGACAGGTTGCCCATCTGCCAGAGGCTCAACGCCCGCAGCTGCTGGTCATCGGCGAAGTACGATAAAAACCCCATGGCGGCGCCGGCAAAGGCGGCGATGGCCACGCCGGCCAGCAGCAACACAAACACCGAGGTGCCGGTGCGGGTTTGCGAGAGCGTATAGATCAGCCAGGTGGTGCCCAGCCCGCCGACAAAGGCGCCAGTGGACACCCAGTGAAAATGCGCGAGACCCGCGCCCAACACAATGGCCACCGCCGCACCGAGGGCGGCGCCGGCGCTGACGCCAATAATGCCGGGGTCCGCCAATGGGTTGCGGAACAACCCCTGCATCACCGCGCCACATTGCGCCAGAAGAGCGCCGGTGAACAGCGCCAGCAACAGGCGCGGCAAGCGCAGTTCCAGCACCACCGTGCGCTCAACCTCGGATAGCTGCGACCAGCCGCTGCCCAACACGGCATCGGCCAGCGACAAAAACGCCTGCCCGGGCGCCAACGCCAGGGCGCCCATGGCCATGGACGCGCCGGCGCAGAGCAGGATCAGCAGCCACAGGCCGTGGTGCAAGTAAGCGAAGGGAATGCGCATCAGTCGGCGAGCAGTTGCCGGTGAATCTGCTCGGCTTGTGCCACCGCGGCCAGGCTCAGGCCGGCCACCAGGGCACTGGCATCGACCCGCAGTAACCGCTGCTGTTTGCCTGCGGGCGTGTGTGCCAGCAGGGGATGCTGTGCCAGCAGCGCGTCAAAGCTGGCCTGGTCGCCACTGGCGATGAGCAGGGTGGTGGGCTCAAGGGCCAACAGGGACTCATCGCTCAGGGTCTGGTAGTTGGTGTGGCTGGCGGCGTTTTGCGCGCCCATGAGCTCAATGAAAGCCTGGCCGCCGCTGCCTTGGCCGGCCACCCGCAATTTACTGGCATCCATCGCCAACAGGAACACCATGCGTTCCTGATCGAGCGGTGTCTGGGTAAGGCGTTGCAGTTGTTGTTGCAGTTTTGCCAATAAAGCCGCCGGGTCGGCGCTGACCGCCTGGCCCAGCCGTTGGATGTTGTCTGCCAGCTGGGCGGCGGTGGTGGGCGATGGCAATTGCAGGGTCGGAATCCTGGCCTGTTGCAGCGCCGTGACCACCACCGGTGGTCCCATGTGGTCACTGCCCACCACCAGATCCGGCTGCAGGCTCAACAGCCCCTCAGCGGACAGGTTGCGATGATAGCCCACGCGCGCCACCCCGGGCCGGGGCGGCTGGCTGGTCACATCCACCGCAACGATGTGTGGACCCAGCCCCATGGCGACCAGCAGTTCGGTGGCTGCGGCATCGGTGGAGACAATGCGTTCCGCCGCGCCCACAAACGGCGCGCTGGAAAGGAGGGCGAACAGGGTTACCACGGCGCAGGCAAAAGGTGCGCGCCGGCGAAACAGAATAGGTCGAAGGAACATGGCGTCAGGCCTCTGGGGTCATCAGTAGTTGGGTATTGGTGATCTGCTGGCTGTGCAGGTGAGCGAGCAAACGGATCAACGCTTCAGCGGGCGCGGTTTTTGCCGGTTGGATCTGTACTTGCGCGTCGGGCGTTGCGATCAAGGCTTGTTCAAGCGCACGCTGCAGGGCAGGCCAGTCCAGCGGGCGTTGATCCTCCAGTTGGTAGTGCGGGGCTTGTTCATGCACCGCAACCCGGATGACGTGGGGCTCGGCCACTGCCGTCTGGCCTTGTTCCACACTCGGCAGCGAAACCGGCAGCTGCAATACGCGGGCATTGGCCGTCAGTAACAGGAAGGCCACCACCAGAAACACAATGTCGAGCAGGGGAGTCAGCTCCAGGCCATCGTCGCTGTCGGCGGTGTAGGCGTGGGCCCGCAAGGGTGCGGTTAAACGCAGGGGGCTCACAGGCTGTCCGCTCCGGATTTGGCCAGGCCCTGGCCCGCCACTAACTCACTGGCGCGTTGCTCTCTGACCAGGTGCCAACCGGCGCTGTGCGCGGCGTGCTGAATCTGTTGCCCGGCCCAGTGTCTGAGCGCGTGATAGCCGCACAGGGCGGGCAGGGCAATGGCGAGCCCCGCCACCGTGGTGCCCATGGCAAAGCTCAGACCATCGGCCAGCTGGGCCGGGTGGATGGCGCCCTGCTGGCTGGCGAGTGCTGAAAAACTCTGCATCAGGCCCATGACCGTGCCCAGCAGGCCCACCAGCGGTGCCGCCAGCGCCACGATGTGCACAGTTTTCAGGCCGCGGGTCAAGCGCTGGTGTTGCTCGCTCAGCCAAAGCTGGAGTGCCGCTTCGCGTTCGCCTTCGCCGTAGTGGGCGAGCAGCTGGGTGGTGCCGTGCGCCAGCCGGTGCGAGCACTGGTTGACCGTTAAGGTGATCAGGCGCTCAAGCAATAGCAGGCCGGTTATCAGGGCCAGGGCCAATAGTGGCCAGGTAAAACTGCCGAGAGAATCGATCAGGGTGTGGGCGGTAGGGTGCATGGGATGACTCAGTTCAGTGAAAATTCCACCGGGATATGCACCCGGCTGGCCAGCGCCTGGCCGTCGACCCGGTAGGGCAGGAAGCGCCATTGACTCACGGCCTCCAATGCCGCCTGGTCGAGTGCGGAAACGCCCGAGCTGGCTAACAGCGATAAATCATCGGGACTGCCGTTGGCATCGAGGGTTACCGCCAGCCAGACAGTGCCGGTCTGGCCGCGGCGGCGGGCCAGCATGGGGTAGCGGGGCGGTTGCGGCGGTTCGGCGAACAGCGGGGTGTCCATCAGCGGTAATTCGTTCGGGCCATTGTGCAATGGCTGCTGGACCGGTGCCGCGGGTGCTGCCTGTGCATCGGGCGCTGAGTCCTGGATGGTGTCTTCAGGCGCGGGTTCTGCCCGGGCCGGTTGCGCCAGCGCCGGCTGGGGGGCTGGCAAGGGCTCGGCGACGGGTTCGGGTTTTGCCGGCACAGGTGCCGGCGTAATAACTTCTTTTGCAGGCGCCGGCTTTGCAGGCGCCAGTGGCCGTGACTGCTGGACAAACGCCAGCGTCAGTGATGCCAGTGGCGCGGCGCTGGAGGAGGCCAGGGTGAGCGGCGACGACGGATGCCATTGTGGCAGCAGCAACATTGCACCCACGCACAATGCCAATGCGGCGCGCTGGTGGCGGCTGCATTCCCAGGTATTGAGCGAGTGTGTGGTAGACAGTGGCATGGATGTCGGGGTGGTTGTTTTAGTGTTTTACCAGTATGCACAGACAAGATGTTAATGTAAATGATAATGACTCGTATTTACATATTTAAAAGGCGTCGTTAGAATGGCGCCCTCGCTCAGCCAGCCGTACCGGTCAGCCATGCGCATTTGAAAGCCCCAGCCGCACAAGCAGCAATGCGGGGCTGCAACACTGACTGATCAATGACCCGGCGTGGTGCCGGGCGCGGAGCTGACCATGTACCGACACCTTTCCCGGGGCCTCGTGCCCGCCTCCCTGTTTTCTACGCTGGCCTTGTCGGCGAGTCTTGCGCAGGCCGAACAACAGACGTTTGAACTGCAATCGGTGGTGGTCAGCGCAACGCGGGTCAATCAAAACCAGGTCGAGGCCAACCGCTCGCTCGCGGTGGTGACCCGCGAACAACTGGATATCAAGCAACCGCAAACCGTGGCGGAAGCGCTGCAGGCGGAGCCGAATATCGAAATCAATGGCGGGCCGCGTGCTTTCAACCAGCAAGTCAACATCCGGGGCCTGAGCGGCAACAAAGTGCTGCAAACCGTCGACGGCGTGCAGCAGCGGTTTGAGTCCGGTCACCGACCCAGCTACTTCTTGGATCCGGTGCTGATTCAGCAAGTGGAAGTCATCAAGGGGCCGGCCTCCAGTTTGTGGGGCAGTGGCGCGGTGGGCGGTGTGGTCGCCATGCAGACTATCAGTGCGTCGGACCTGCTGGCGCCAAATGCAAACTTTGGCGGGCTGGTGAAGACCGGCTACACCGACAACAACGCCCACAGCGCCTCCACGCTGGCGCTGGCTGGCCGCTCCGGCAGCGTGGACTGGCTTGCCAGCGGTTATTACCGCGACGGTGATGACCTGGAAATGGGCAACGGCGAAACGTTGCTTGGTTCCAAAACCCGGGACTTTGGCGGCATGCTGAAAATGGATTGGGCGCTGGCAGACAACCAGCTGTTAACCGCACAAATCCGCGAAGCCCAGGCCGTGGGGCAGGTGCCATCAAATGGCTCTGCCGACAGTAACGGCAGCAGCAATTTTGATATCAATCGCGAACAAACCGTGCGCAATGCGCAGTTGAACTATGCCTGGGATGCCGATGCGGATTGGCTCAATCTGCAGGCGTCTGTTTACCTGAATGATGTGACCATGGATGAAAGCCGCGTCAGCGACGGCCGGGCCGACAGCACCGAAAGCCGGACCGTGGGCTTTAACCTGTTGAATCAATCCAACACGGGCGCGGTGGAATGGTTGTATGGCGTGGACGGCTACCGCGAATCCTTTTCCGCCAGCCGCAGTGGCGATAACCGGCCAACACCGCCGGATGCGGAAAACGATGTGGTGGGTGCGTTTGTCAGTGCCGGCATTCCGCTGACTGAATCCTGGCAACTGGAACTGGGTGCGCGTTACGACCGCTTTGCCACCCGCGCCGACAATCTGGCGCAGGATCGCTCCGACAGCGCCACGTCACCCACGGCGGCGATCACCTGGAAAGCCACCGATTGGTTGCGCATGAGTTTGCGTCACGACCAGGCGTTCCGCGCGCCGGGTTCGGAAGAGCTGTACACCACCGGCTTTCACTTTTGCATGTTCCCCGGTTTCTGTAATGCCTTTGTGCCCAACCCCGGGTTGAAAGCGGAAACCGCGGCCAATACCGAATTGCTGGCGCAACTGGGCTTCGACAATGTCTGGGGAGAGGATTACCTGACGCTGGAAGCCTCGCTGTTTAACAATCGGGTGGATGATTTTATTGAGCAGATAGTGGTGGGCCCGAGCTTTGGTCCGGTGATGGACCCGGGTTACACCACCTGGGTGAACGTGGATAAAGCCACCATCAAGGGTTTTGAACTCACCGCAGAATACTTGCGCGCCAACTGGAACCTGAAGCTCGGCTACGGCCAGACCCGCGGTACCGATGACAACACCGGCGAAGACCTCACCGGCATTCCCGCCGATAAATGGACGCTCGACGGCGCCTACCAGTTTTCCGGCACCGGCGTTAAAACCGGTGTGCGGTTGATGGCGGTGAACGAACAATCGCGCACGGATTACGCGGCAAACAGCACCGGCCAGACCTACGACGGCTACACCATCGTCGATGTTTATGCCCAGTGGCAACCGGCGTCGTTGAACGGTTTACAAGTGGATCTGGCACTGAACAACCTGACCGATGCCTACTACCGCCGGGCCTGGTCTGAACTGTACGAACAAGGCCGCGCCATTACGTTGAGCGCCCACTATCGCTTCTGAGGTATCTATGCAAACAATCCATACGCTGAACGCCCTGCCAGGCGTTCAGGCTGAAACGGTTCTGCGGGCCTTGCCCTCATGGGGACCGGTCACCACCATCGTGCTGCACGGTGGCTCGGTGTTTGAATTTAAAGGCCCGTTTCCGGACGGCTTTGTGGCGGAGGGATTTTATAACCTGAAGGGTGAAACCGGCTTTGAAGGTCATCTGAATTTATCAAAAATCGACCACATCGCGTTTCAGGATAAATTGCACCGCGGGCGCCAGTCGCTTGCCTTGGTGTTTAACGATGCCAGTGGCGCGCCGGTCTTTAAAGTGTTTGTCGGGCGCGACAGCGAGGGCGAACTGATCGGCTCGCAGGTGAACGAATTTCGTCAATTACAGGAAGGTGTGTTATGAAAAACCAGAAGCTTGAGCAAAAGCTGTCTGATGAAGTGATGGCTTTTATCGGCAACCGAAAAAGTCTGCATCTGGCCAGCATTGCGCCTGCGGGTGAGCCCTATGCCAGTTATGCGCCCTTTGCCATCGGCGATGAATGCCTGTATGTGTTGCTATCAGAAATCGCATTGCACGCCGTTAATCTGCAGGCCAATCCACGCGCATCCGTATTGATCGTGGAAGATGAAGATTCCGCGCCGGAATTGTTCGCCCGTATCCGCGTGAATTACAGCGTGCAAGCGGAACTGATTGCCCACGGCGCACCGGATTGGGATGTCGGTGTGGCGGCATTGGTTGCCCGCCACGGCGAGCGATCCAAAAACCTGAGTGAATTGGCGGACTTCAGGCTGTTCCGGCTAAAACCTTTGGGTGGTCGTTACGTCAAAGGGTTCGGCCGTGCTTACCAGTTGGCGGGCAATACGCTGGCGGGCGAGTCTATCGATCATCTGCGCGATGGTCATAAAAAACGGGAAGTGGCTTAGATTTTTGGCGCGCCGGTGCTGTCGTTATCGCCAGAGGATTGGGCAACGGATTGTCCTGAGTTGTCCAGTCCTTGTAGCTTTTCAGAGGTGACTTCCCAGTCCTCCATGCCATAACGCATTAATATGCGCTGTAGCTCACCGCCGGCACGCAACGCTTTGATTCCCTCGTCCATCATGCGTGCGTGTCGCTCACCCTCAGGGCCTGGCGTGAAGCCGATATAAACCGGGGTGTAAACGCCTGTGGATGAAAGACTGATCTGCTCGGCAATATCCAACGCCTTAACTTTATGTTGCGCTACATAACGATTTTCCAAAATCACATCAATGCGCCGTGATAACAGCATGAGCAGTAGCGATTCGAGCGCGGCCTCATGATAAAGCACTTCAACATTGTCTGAGTGCTCAGCGAGAAACTGGTCAATCTCTCCGCCATTGTCATAGGTATAGTGGGTGATGACGCCGATGCGTTTACCTTTGAGACTGTCTGTGCCCTGGTAATCCAACGGCTCCAGTCTGCGGGTTATAATGACGGTTTCATCATAGCCAAGCATCTGCTCACCAATGACAGTACCGTGCGTCTGTTGGCGTGTGACTGCCAGAGCGCCGTCAACCACACCTTGTAAACTGAATTCCAGCGCCCTGCGCCAGGGAAGGTTAATATACTTTACCTTGATATTCTGTTTTTCGTACAACGCGCGCGCAACGTCAACCATGTAGCCTTCCCTCGATGAGTCAGGTACGCAGTTATAAGGGCACCAAGGGTCGGCAGCGAGCGTTAAGGTGGTATCGTCCTCGCTGCTGGCTGCGAATGCAATAAAGAGAAGAGCAAAACAGATCAGGCGCATGGTATTTGGATGACGAAGAAACTCTCTTTACTATAGCCACTGTACCGGATTGATCAATACGACGACTTTCCGAAGATTTCACTGACGACTGCTACCAATCTACCGTTTGCCCGTTCCAGTCCACAAAACTTAACGTACCATCCAGTCTTTGTTGTTGCGCTACCTCGAGCAGCCTGCCGGCTACAAACGATGGGCTGAACAATTTGTGTTCAGGTACGTTTGCCTGAAAAGGCTCTGAAAGTCTGGTATCGGTTGTCCCCGGATGAAAGGCAATCAACTTGACCCCTTTTGCGCGCCGCGCCAATTCGATCGCGGCGGTTTGCAGCATCATGTTCAGTGCCGCTTTGCTGGCGCGGTAGCTGTACCACCCGCCCAGACGATTATCGCCAATGGAACCCACGCGCGCGCTCAATACACTGACCCGGCAATCCGCTTGTTTCTGTAGCAACGGCAATAGCGCTTGCAACCAGGCCAGGGGCAGCCAGGTGTTGGCAGCAAACACGGCCTGAGTGCTGGCACTGCACAAATCTTCGAGGCGTTTTTCGGGTTTGATTGTCTCTGTGTGTAACACGCCAGTGGCGATGATCAGGTGGCGCACGGGTTTGTCATCGATACTGTTCACCAGGTTTTTTGCCACCCGGTGAATGGACACCTCATCATCGCGGAACACGCGGTGATGGTCGCTCGCCTGATTTGATCGGGACAAGGTCCAGACCTGGTGCTGGGTGCTTTTTAGTTGCTGTACGCAGGCGGCGCCGATGCCACCATTGCTGCCGATAACAATGGCCTGATGCATAGTGTGAATTCTCTAATTTTTATCGCACACACGGGTGCTGAGATTGCAGTTTTCACAGCGTGCCTGACCGGTCAGCCAATAGGAGATGTGATAACGGTGGCGCGCAAACAGGCGATAGGCGATATCGGCCAGCGGCCGTATTAACGGCAGCCGCAGCAGACGGAATAGCCGGTTGCCTACCAGCGCCCAGGCGTGAGCGGTGACGTCCAGGCCATAAATCATCTGCCCGTTTTCCAGTTGCCCATGCAACACTGCGTTGGCCGAAGCCGGATCGACGTGCGGATAACGCACGCCGAAATCCGGCTGGTGGATATCCTCAAAGGCTAACCGCTGTTGCTCGTCTTTGGCTTTCAACAGGTGCATTTCTTTGACGCACAGGGGGCAGTAGCTGTCAAAGAACAGGGTCAGATGGGGACGTGGTTTTTCGATCATGGTAATACCGTCAGTTGAACGCCGAGTAAGCAGGCGATGACCGTCCCAGTCGCGCGACGGCGCAGCCGCAGGTAATTCTCGGTGCGCTTGAGTACTTGCCGTTCCGTCAGGTAAATCGCCCCGAAGATCAGTGCCATGCCCATAGGCCACAGTACGGGTTGCCATACCCCCAGAACCCAGGCGCAGAGCGTCAACAGGTTTGAACCGATGAGGACGCCGGGAGCCTGATCGGGCCGCCACAGGGTGCCTGCCATAAAGCTGGCAATGGCCAGACTGTAGCCGGCAAGCCAGCTTAGGGGTGATATGCCCAACGGCTGCCAATCAGGCATTAATGTGTGCAGCAGGCCAAGTCCCAAGAACGGCAGAATGCCTGCCAACGTCAGCGCGGCCACCGTGCGGGAAGGGCTGAAAGGGGTTGATTGGTTCATGCCAGTGTTACGTCCTCGGCCTATGTTCGGATCTGGAGCGGCCAGCCTTGCGTAGATAACGGGACTTAGTCAGCAGGATTTTTTCAATGCCCTCGGTTTCGCTTCACTGGTTCATCAATGATCTGCGTCTGGCCGATAACCCCGCCTTGTGCCGGGCGGCCATGGCTGATCGATTGATATGCCTTTACGTAATAGATCCGCGCTGGTTCCGACCCGGTCGCCAGCAATTGCCGTCGATGGGTGAAAAGCGGCGCACGTTTCTGTTGCAGTCACTGGCCGATCTGGATCGCCGGCTGCGCGCACTGGGGCAACAGCTGTTGGTGTTAGAGGGGCACCCTGAATCGTTGATTCCGGAGTTGGTGCGGCGCTATCGCGTCAATCGCCTGACCGTGAATGAAGTGTGCACAGTGAACGAGTACCGAACGCTGGCCAGCATCGACAATGCCTGTCACGCGTTGGTGGTGGATACCTTCGCCGGTAATCAGTTGCTGTCGTCGAGATACCGGGGCCACCGGGAATTTCCACTGGGGTTCAGTCAGTTCCGCAAACAGGTTGAACCGCTGGAATGTCGCCCAATCATGGCAGCGCCGCCCAGTTTACCTGCTACGCCGCTGCCACGCACGCAACCGGTCAGTCTGGCGAGTCCTGGTTCTGGTGCATTTGCCGGTGGCGAGACGTTTGCACAAGTTCAGCTCGGTAAAGTCTTTGATGGCATGCTGCCGCGTCGTTACAAAAGCAATCGGGATGCGCTGGATCAATGGGATGGGTCGACCAAGCTATCGCCCTGGCTCGCGCTGGGTTGCATCAGCCCCGTGCAAGTGTGGTGGCGCCTGCTGCACTGGCAGGACACCCATGGGTTTTGTGAGTCGAGTTATTGGGTAGGTTTCGAGTTGTTGTGGCGGGAATTTTTCCACCATCTTGCGCGCGAGCAGGGCACGACACTGTTCCGTTTTGGCGGGATGCGTAATAAAAGGCCTCTCACCAGTTTTTATCCGTCCAGATTCAAAGCTTGGTGTGAAGGATCGACGCCCGAGCCGCTAGTCAATGCCATCATGAAACAATTGCGTTGCAGCGGATTTATCAGTAACCGGGCACGACAAATTGCCGCCAGCTATCTGGTTAACGAACTGGCGGTGGATTGGCGTTACGGCGCGGCCTGGTTCGAGTATCAGTTAATTGACTATGATGCCGCGGTGAACTGGGGCAACTGGCAATACATTGCCGGTGTGGGTGTGGATCCGCGTGGGGGTAGACGGTTCAATATGGATATTCAGCGTGCGCGCTTTGATCCGGACGGCGAGTATGTTGCCCGGTGGTCTGGACGGGTTGGCATAGCCGGTGAGCGCCCGGTAGAAGCCATCGCGCATGACTATGTGGGCTGGCCATGAACGCGCGCGAATTGCGATTGGTGCTGGGCGATCAACTTAATGCCGAGCACAGTTGGTTTCGCACGCGCGATCCCGAGGTGGTATATCTGATTGCCGAACTGCACCAGGAAGCGGGTTACGTACGCCACCATGTGCAAAAAGTCTGTGCGTTTTTTGCGGCGATGGAATGCTTTGCGCATGCGCTGGCACAAGCCGGTCACAGGGTCATCTACCTGACGCTTGATGATACCGTGCACTACCAGGATCTGCCGTCCCTGATCCGGGCCAAGACCGAGGAGTTATCGGTCCGCGAGTTCCGATACCAGCAGCCGGACGAGTACCGGCTTGCCCGGCAGCTGGACACGCTCTCCTTGTGCGGGGTAACCATCCACTGTGTGGATTCAGAGCATTTTTACATTCCTCACAGCGAGCTGAAGCGTTATGCCCGGGCGGGTGAGCGCAAACAGATGGAGGCGTTTTACCGGCGCATGCGCACCGAGCATCAACTGTTGATGGAGGGTGACAAACCACTCGGTGGACGCTGGAATTATGATCAGGAAAATCGCCAGTCGTTGAGCGCTAAGGCGCTGCAATCGGTGCCGGCACCGAAACTGTTTTCCAACCCGGTTGCACCTATTTTGTCGCGGCTGGCGCGGCATGGCATAGACACAATGGGCGTCGCACAGGAAGATCTTGTGTGGCCCGTGACCCGCGCGCAGGCGCGCGAACTACTCGCGTTTTTCTGCCAATACCTATTGCCGGATTTTGGTCGCTATCAGGATGCCATGACCCATCAATCGGCGCACGGATGGAGCTTGTACCATTCGCGCCTGTCCTTTGCGCTCAATGCAAAAATGCTCAGCCCGCGGCGGGTCATTGAAGCCGCTATCGCAGCCTGGCGTGCGAACCCCGATGGCATCGACCTCGCCCAGATCGAGGGTTTTGTCCGGCAGATTCTGGGTTGGCGGGAATTTGTGCGGGTGATTTACTGGGCCAACATGCCAGACTATCGCGCGCTCAATGCCCTGGGCGCCACGCGCCCGCTGCCCAGTTGGTTCTGGACCGGCAACACCCACATGCTGTGTATGAAGGAGGCTATCGGCCAATCCTTAACCCATGCGTATGCCCACCACATTCAACGGCTGATGATCATTGGTAATTTTTCCCTGCTCGTGGGATTAGACCCAGCGCCTCTGGACGACTGGTACCTTGGCGTTTATGTGGATGCGATTGAGTGGGTTGAACTGCCTAATACCCGTGGCATGAGCCAATTCGCCGATGGTGGCATCGTAGGATCAAAACCTTATGCAGCCGGCGGTGCCTACGTCAACAGAATGAGCGACTATTGCCGTACTTGCCGCTATAAGGTGAAGGAAAAAACCGGCGAGGATGCCTGCCCATTGAACAGTCTGTATTGGCATTTTCTCGAACGTCACAAACAAACTCTCGGCAATAACCGGCGCTTGGCGTTGACCTACGCCAATTGGCGGAAACAATCTGCCGAGGCGCAGCAAGCAATACTCCATCGTGCGGAAACCTTACTGGCAGACCTGGAAAAACTGTAGGGCTTCATGGCGTTGATTTTCCGCTTTGTAGCCGGATGCGTTCGCGCGCCACGGCCGCCCACAGGCGCGCTGTAAGCTGGGGTTGCGATAACAATAAATCGCTGGAAAACACCAGATACCAGTCTTCGGTCATAAAGGGAATAGGAAGCACTTTCACCTGCTTTTCTATGCCCAGGGATTGAAGATTCTTGAATCCGATTTCTTTTTGCACCACGTAGCCTGGCAGCCGGTTTTTGGAAACCAGTAACAAACCTTTGTCGGGCGGGCTGTCGAACGCGAATGCGTTGAGGCTGCGCAGTTTTTCGCTGCTGGCGTAGCCAAGCGGTGAGGCCATGCCACCCTCGAGATGGCTGAACTGCTTACCGTCCCACTGGACCGGCGACCGGGCCGGTAGCATGATCAGGTATTCACCTTGCCAGATTCGCCGTTGACGATCCACCTTGCCGGCAGCGTTCAGTGGATAGGCAAACCGTGCTTGCCGGTCTTGGTTCCAGACCAATGCCAGCGCGCCGTCAATTCCTCCTTGTTCGACCATGGTCAGACAGCGCTTCCAGGGCAGGGGGTGGTAGTGCACCGCTATGCCGGCTTGCTCGCTGGCGCGGTTGACTAATTCGATCAGCATTCCGGTACTGTCAGAAAGGATATAAGGCGAGTTATCCCGGTTCTCAAAACAGAGATTAACTGAAGCCTCTGCGTTTACTGCAATAGGCAAGACGGTCAGCATTACGCCGAGCAAGAGAGCAGTAGACGTTTTAGGCATTAATCACTCATTCAAAGGTCAGAAACGGCAATGGTAATTGAGAGTTTAGTTCAAAACGACGCAACCGGGGATTAGATCGCTTTCTCTAACCAATGAGAGGTTAATGACCAACCGGTATTTCGATTGGGAAGGTGTTTGCACTATAGTAAAAAACCAAGGAGAGGTGTGCTATGCAGGGTAAGCGTTCGTTGATTGGTCTTTGTCTGTTGCCGGCGATTGCACTCGGCGGGCAGATCGCAGATATGAGCGTTCAGACGCAACCGTTGGATGAGCATTGCAATCAATTTTTCAGCCCGGAAGTACGGCAAAGCGAAGCGCGTATGGCGGGTGGAGGAATCATTTGCGTTAAAGGTGAGCGGATCGTCCAGCCGGCGTCGGAACCACAGCCCGGGAACGACAATGCCATCGACAGTCAATTGCGTGAACTGCGCGAATTGCCCGCAACATCCTCAGGTAAGCGGCGTTGTCAGTCTGGTCGTAAGCAGCGTGTATCACCTGAAAATGAAACGGTTTCACCGCCGGCATAACGTGCAGTGGCAGCAGTGAGCGCATTCATTGTTTTCAAGAAAAAGGCCGCCCGTTAAGGCGGCTTCACGCATATATCACCATATGCCAAGAGAGGGAACGCAGGTTCCCGCTAGAGAGCCGACCGCGTGCGCGGCCGGTGATCACTGAAGTCAGAAGTTGTAGGTAAGGTCCAACCCATAGGTGCGGCCCTTGTTGAGCGGTGCAAAACTGCCGCCCAGGGGAACCGGTCCCAGGGTTGCGGGCAGCTGGGTATCGCCGCCGTGATTCACACTGTTGAGCAGGTTGTTGCCGTACAGACCGATGGTCCAGTGGCCGTCGTTACTGTGAAAATCAATGCCAGCGCCGAGATTTTCCTGCTTGTTGATGCTGCCCAGATTGTTATCGGTGTAAGCGGATTTATCGCGGAACGCAAAGCTCACGCGCGATGCCATGTAGCCCCAGTCGCCAAGACTCAGGTCGTGGTTGAGACCGATGCTGTAGGTGAGTTTTGCGGCGCGTGGCAGGTCGAGCGCCAGATCGGCATCATCGATCATGCCGTCGCCATTCAGGTCATAAAACACTTTGTCGTATCCGGCATCGGTAATGCCCACCGACGCAGATAGTACCAGGCTGTCTGACAGGGCGTAGGTGCCATCCAGTTCAGCGCCTGCGATGGTCGCGTCGGCGGTATTGCGGATGACCTGCACCACACCGGCGAACGGATCGCTCAGATTCACTTCCCGTTGCATATCGGTGATGCGGTTATAGAAAAAGGCACCGTTCAGCCGCAACTTGCTGGCCACATCGGTTTTGAAGCCGATTTCGAAACTGTCTACGGTCTCTTCGTCAAACGGACCGGGAGCTTCGGTGATGGACGTGTTGCGCAGGTTGTAGCCGCCAGAGCGGAAGCCGCGGGTCAGGCTGGTGTACAACATGGTTTGTTCAGACATGTCGTAGGTCAGGCCCAACTTGGGCGAGAAGCTGTTCCAGCTTTCGTCGTCAACGAAGTCGAGCGTGCAGGTGTTGTCCAATACCTGGCAGGGGCTGTTGACGTTCAGAATCAGCGAGGCGATTTCCGCTTCCTTGTTTTCCTGAGTAAAGCGGCCACCCAGTGTCAGCGTCCATTGGTCATTCAGCGCGTAATCTGCTGAGGCAAACACCGCGGCGGTATCCACCTTGTAGTTGCCACCGCCATCCAGCGTTTGTGCGCCGCCAAGATAGAAACGGCGTTCGTGGTAATTGAGGGTGTTGGTGAAATAATACAGTCCGGTGGTCAAGCCCAGATTGCCGGTAAGCTGTGCGTTGTAGCGTAATTCATTGCTGAATTGTTCGGCGTCGAGCCATGCGTCGGAATGGAACAGAAACTGAGGCGATGCATCGATGTCTCCGCGCGATGGCGCTGACGACTGACGCCAGGCGGTGATGTTCGTCAAGCGACCGGATCCCACATCCCAATTCATTTCAAGGCTCGCGAGATTGGCGTCAATATTGTAAAAGCCTTGTTCGTTAACGGAAAAATCGTGTGAGTCGCGGTCAAAGTTGCCCCAGAAACCGTCCACACCGCTGCCATTGGTATGACTCTGCGCCGCGGGACCGTCGGTGTCCTGCTGAACGTTTTCATAACGAAAGGTGGCATCGAAGTCGTTGCTGGGCTCCCAGCTCAGCACGGTGCGCACCAGTTTGGTTTCCGAGGCACCGAAAGCTTTGTCATTGAAACTGTTTTTAAACCAGCCCTGATCCTTGTTGTAGTAGAGCGCCACTTTGCCTGCCAGCGTATCGGACAGGCCGCCACTCACGGTTGCCATCAGGTAGCTGTTGGGTTTTTCGCCGCCGCCTTCAATGGCGGTGCGGATTTTGGCTTCGGTTTCCTGGCTGGGTTTTTTGGTGTTGATCAGAACTGCACCGCCGGTGACGTTGCGGCCAAACAGGATGCCTTGCGGGCCGCGCAATACTTCAATGCTGGCGAGATCAAAGGTGTCGAGAATGATGCCGTTGTTCACACCCATATAAACGCCATCGACAAAAATACCCACAGTGGGATCAATGGATGGAATCGAAGAATTGATGCCTAAACCGCGGATGGAAAAGTTGGCGGTACCGCGGGTGGTGCCGGCGTCGTCCATGGCCACGTTGGGCAGGCCTACCGACAGGCTGGTGAGGTTTCTGACTTTCAGGGCTTGCAACTGTTGCTCGCCGATTGCTGCTACAGACAGCGGTGCATCTTGTGCGCTCTCGGCTTTTTTACGGGCGGTCACCACAACTTCTTCCAGCAGTGCGCTGGCGCCGGCATTTTGTTGTGCCATGGCAGGTAGCGAGTGCGACGCAGTTATTGCAAGGGCCAGTGCCAGCTTACCTGGCAGCAGGTGATGACCGGCTTGGGATCTGGCGTGGTTTTTTTCTCTCATTATTATGCTCTCCGTGGGCAGAATTTCTTAGCGTTGTAACGCCCCGCCTGTGACATACAGGCCACTTGATAGTAGGCGTGCCGGGCCTCTGCCGGTTATTCCCTGGCGGCCATTTCGTTTAGCATTTTCGGACAAGTGGTGTTGAGAATGAGTAAAATGCCTGTGGTAGACTCGGATCAGAAGAGCAAATAAAAAACGCTATCAACTCCGTGAATTTGACTTATCACTGAGATTGATAACCGGGATTATAATGATGATGAAAGGTCCGGATGTTATTGGCTGCTGGCTGACGTTGTTTGTCAGCGCCTTGGAGCAATACGGTATCGATGGCCGTGAATTTTTGCAGCAGCAAGGCGTGGATTACGATCTTGCCTCAGACCCTAATTACCGTCTGCCGGTGGTGATTATGGCGCAACTATGGCACGCGGCGGTGGCGCGCACGGGCGATAAGACCTTTGGCCTTAAGGCCGGTGTGTTAGTGACGCCCAATACCTTCAGTGCATTAGGCGTGGCACTGTGGAGCTGTTGTACCATTCGCGATCATTTCAATTGTCTGGTGCGCTACATGCATGTATTCACCAATGCGGTGGATATTTCCCTGGAAGAAACCGACGAGCACATCATTACCACCAGCCGCTTACGCCTGGAGGGTGGCCGGAGCCCGGCCTCCGATTACGCGCAAGATGCGGTCTACGCGGCAATGATTACGCTGTGCCGATCGCATTACCGGCAGGACTTTTCCATGGTCAAACTGGAACTGACCCGCGCGACTCCGGAAGACCCTGCGGCCTATGAAGCCTTGTTCGGTTGTCCGGTCAGTTTTGGTAACGCATTGAGTCGCGCCTGGTATAACCGCGCCGATGTGGAAGTGCCGATTCCGGGTTGCAATCGCGAGATTGCACGGGCAACGGAGAAGCTGGTTCAGGATTACCTTGCGCGCATCGAGGCCCAGAGCGAGGATCTGCTACATCAGGTGCAAAGTGCCATTACCAAACTGATGCCGCAAGGTGAGGCCAGTCTCGAGCGGGTGGCGGATAAGATGCACATGAGTCCGCGCACCTTGCACCGCAAGCTGGAGTCATTGGGCACCAACTTCCGTACGGAAGTGGATGGTGTCCGGCACCGGGTGGCGCTGGATTATATGGCCAGTTCGGATTTATCACTGGGGGATATCGGCTTCTTGTTGGGCTTCTCCAGTTCCAGTAATTTCACCCGGGCGTTCCGGCGTTGGACCGGCGTCACGCCACAGCAATACCGCAGCCGGACCGACTGAATTCTGTCAGAAAAAGTCAACGCACTTGTCCGGTTAGGAATAACAACGCTATAGCGCACAGGGATAGTCTTACCTTGAAAAATAACAACGAGGTAATTCTATGTCCCGTGCACCAGCCATTCCCCGATCCAAAACCGATGACTACACCAGCGACCAGGCGCGTGAGCGGCGTGAATTCCTGCGCGTTCAGACCGGGGCTGAGCTCAGTAGCGCGGGCAGTTTTTCGGTGGACCCCCAACAATTGCGCGGCAATATTGAAAATTTTATCGGCACCTTGCAGATGCCGTTGGGTGTGGCCGGGCCGCTGAAAATTAACGGCGAAGCCGCGCAAGGCGATTTTTACTTGCCCTTGGCGACCACCGAAGGCACGTTGGTGGCCAGCTATAGCCGGGGTATGCGGGTGATCTCCGAATCCGGTGGCTGTACCACGGCAGTGGCGCGCCACGCCATGCAAAGGGCGCCGGTGTTTATGCTTGATTCGGTGTTAACTGCAAAACGTTTCGGCCAGTGGCTCGAGCAGAATATGACGTCGATCAAAGCCGCCGCGGAAGCGACTACGCGCAGTGGGCAGCTGATCGACGTCGAGCAGTATCTGGTCGCCAATATGGTGTACACCCGCTTTAACTACACCACAGGCGATGCAGCGGGTCAGAACATGACCGGCAAAGCCACGTTCGCCGCCTGCGAGTGGATCAAAGCCAACTGTCCTTTTGCGCCCAATTACATTCTCTCCGGTGGAATCGACACCGATAAAAAACATTCCGCCATGAATATGATCCGCACCCGCGGTAAACGGGTGATTGCGGAAGTGACCATCAAAAACGAGGTAGCCAAGCGCTTGTTGGGTGTGGACACGCAAACGCTGTTCCGCGCGCGCCAGATTGCCAATGCCGGCAGCATCCAGGCGGGCAGTGCCTATAACGGACCGCACAGTGCCAACGGCATTGCTGCGCTGTTTATCGCCACCGGCCAGGATGAAGCCAACGTGGCGGAATCCCATGCCGGCATTGCCTACACCCAGCTACTGGACAACGGCGACTACTACTGGTCGGTGACTTTGCCCGCCGTTATCTGCGGCACGTTTGGTGGCGGTACGGGCTTGCCGGGGCAGCGCCAGAGCCTGGAAATGCTGGGCTGCTATGGCGCAGGCAAGTCGGACAAGTTTGCCGAAATTGTCGCGGCAGTGGTGCTGGCGGGGGATATTTCGCTCGGCAGTGCTGTGCTCGCGGGCGATTGGGTCAGCAGTCACGAGCAATACGGTCGCAACCGATAAAAAATAATACTGACAAGAGATGAACATGAACAGCGCACAACCCCCTGTCCAGATGGATGTTCCAACCGCGACTTCCAGCGGGCGGCGTTACTACATATTGGCACTGTTGACCTTTGCCTATGTATTTAATTTTGTTGATCGCCAGATCATCGCCATATTGCAGGACCCGATCAAAGCCGAGTTCAGCCTGAGTGATACCCAGCTGGGCTTGCTGAATGGCTTTGCGTTCGCGCTGTTTTATGTAGGCTTTGGTTTACCGCTGGCGCGTTGGGCCGATGCCGGTAACCGTCGCAACTTGCTGGCCTGGGCCGTTGCGCTCTGGAGCCTGATGACCGCGCTATGTGGTCTCGCGCAGAACTATGTGCAGTTGCTGCTGGCGCGTATGGGTGTGGGTGTGGGTGAGGCGGGTTGCAGCCCCGCCGCGCACTCGATGATTTCCGATTTATTTCCTGTCGAACAACGCGCCACTGCGCTGGGGGTTTATTCGGTGGGCGTGAACGTGGGTATCCTGGCGGGCTTTATTGCCGGTGGCTGGTTGAACGAAGTGTATGGTTGGCGGGTGGCGTTGATGGCGGTGGGCTTGCCAGGATTGTTGCTGGCGCTCTGGATTCGCATCAGCGTGCCGGAACCGGAACGTCTGGGCGCGGTGACCGAATCATTGGTGTCTTTCAAACAGGTACTGGTGCATTTGTGGTCGCTCAGAAGTGCGCGTTGGTTGGCGCTGGGCTGTGGCCTTACCAGCGTGGCTGGTTACGGCTTGGCGAATTGGATGCCGTCTTTTCTGATCCGTTCGCACGGTATGGGCACTGCCGAGCTGGGCGTCTGGTTGGCACTGATTGCCGGTGTAGGCGGTGGCCTGGGCACGTTCCTGGGTGGTTTGCTGGCCGACCGACTGGGGCAACGCGACGCCCGCTGGCCCTTGTGGTTGCCGGCCGGCGTCTTGTGTACTGCGTTGCCGTTTCTGGTGCTCACGTTTCTGCTGCCATCCAAACTGCCCGCCTTGTTAATTTATATCTTTCCCGCCTCGGTGATTTCCTGCTATCTGGCGCCCGCCATTGCTGTGCTGCATGGGCTCGCGCCCAACCGCATGCGGGCGATGGCCTCGGCCATGTTGTTTCTGGTGATTAACATTATTGGCTTGGGTGTTGGGCCGGTGGCCATTGGGCTGTTCAGCGATCTGTTGTCCGCAAGCCTGGGCGCGGAAAGTTTGCGCTATTCCCTGCTGATCATTGTGTGTGCGGGCACTGCTGCAGGGGCCGTATGTTTCCTGGTGGCGGCGCGCTACCTGCCTTCGCGTCCGGCAGCGCACGGGGGTGCAGTATGAAGCCGGTGACAGAGTTGGCACCCACTCCGCTGGAAAAATTCTATCAGTGGGAACGCAGCGCGCCGGATACTATTTTTCTGCGACAGTCGGCGGCGAATCAATGGATCGAATACACCTGGAGCGACGTGGCGGAAATGGTCCGTCGTGTTGCCGGCTTTCTGCGCGCTCGCAATTTGCCCGCGGGCAGCCGGATCGGCTTGCTGGCCACCAATTGCGCCGAGTGGCTGGTGGTGGATCTCGCGATCATGTTGGCGGGCCATGTGAGTGTGCCATTGTATGCCGCACAGGACATCCGATCAGGGCGTTATATTTTTGACCATGCGGGTGTGTCACTGGTGTTTGTCGGCCACTTTGCGCATGAGCAGAATCCGGATACCCTGTTGGTGGAAGGTATCTATCGCGTGGCCCTGTCCGACTGTGTGGTGCCATGTGATATCTCTCTTCCGGAAATCTTTGAACACGCCGAGCGATTTGAGGCCTGTCCGCTATACCCGCGCGAGCAATTGTTTACGCTCATTTATACGTCGGGCACGACCGGTAATCCCAAGGGCGTTATGCACAGTCTGGGCGCCTGTGCCGAAGTGGTGCAACGACGCACGCAATTTCTGCCATCGGCGGACCCAGGCGCACGCGAACGTTTTATCTCTTACCTGCCGCTGGCGCATGTGGCCGAGCGCGTTGGCATCGCCATCCGCGCGGTCTACGGCAATGCGGAACTTTCCTTCAGCGCCGGACCCGAACGCTTCGCCGAAGAAATGCGCGAAGTCAGGCCCACTGGTTTCTTTGCCGTGCCTCGTCTGTGGGAAAAATTCCGACAGGGGTTGGAAGCTGCCATGCCGGGATTGGATCCCCATGCCTTGTCGGACGCACAAAAACTGGCGGTGCGGCAACGGCTGGGACTGGATCAGGCGCGCATCATTACCACCGGTGCCGCGGCGACAGCGCCGGACATCATGGCCTGGTATGCCGCGCTCGGTATCCGTTTACAGAATGCTTATGGCATGACCGAAAACCTGATCGATGGCTGTATCGATATGAGTGAGTCGCCAGCGGACCCGGGCTGCGTGGGTAAGCCGTTGCCCGGCGTACAGCTCCGGTTTACCGAGGATGGCGAAGTCTGCTTCAGAAGTGCCGGCCTGATGCAAGGCTATTACAAAGAGCCGGATAAAACCGCACTGGTGTTGCACGCCGGCTGGTATCACACCGGTGATCGCGGCTATCTGGATGCGGAGGGACGGTTGGTGTTGACCGGTCGCGTGGGCGACATTTTCAAAACCGCCAAGGGCAAGTTCGTCAATCCGTTGGAACTGGAACATAAACTCACTGCCACCGGTTTATTTGAGCAGCTGTGCGTGGTGGGGCAGGGGCTGGCGCAGCCGGTACTGATTGCCCGCCCCTTTAGCGCCAATTGCGACATCCGGATCAGTACCGTCATCGAACAGATCAATACTGAGCTGGCGCCACACGAACGTATTGGCCAGATACTGTTGACGGATAGCCTCTGGAGTGCTGACAACGGCCTGCTGACACCTACATTAAAAGTCCGCCGTCAGGCTGTGGCGGATCGGTATCTGCCGGAACTTGAGCCAGATGTGCCATTGTGTTGGTGTAAAAACTAAGATCGCAGATAACGGGTTCAGGCTGGTTAAAGTGTCCCAGCTCAAAGCGACGTTGTTACCATCCCGGCCAACGTCGCGCACAATTCGTCGCAACCCTGATGCCACGCATCAACAAAATAACGTAGGGTGGATTAAGCGCCAGCGCAATCCACCAATAAATCGAACGCAGAGCGCAAACTCAAATTTTCTACGATCCAGAGACCAACCCGCTCAACGCCACCCTCAACCCGTCCGGAATAGCCCTCGGCCGCTGATCTTGCCTGTCGACAAACACATGCACAAATTCGCCCAGTGCGCATAGGCTGTCTTCCCCTTGCCTGAATACCCCCAATTGGTAGGTCACCGAACTGTTGCCGAGCTTGATCACCGACAGACCCAATTCCAATAGATCGGGAAAGCATACCGGCTGGTAATAGCTGCAATGGGAATCCACCACAAAGGCGATGGTGTCACCGGCGTGAATGTCGAGCCCGGCATCAATCAGAAAGCGGTTCACCGCGGTATCGAAATAGGCGTAGTAGGTCACGTTGTTGACGTGGCCATAAATGTCGTTATCGGCCCAACGGGTGTCGATCGCCTGAAATCGGGGAAAATGTTTGCGACTGAATGTCTGGTGCATAAGCGTATCAATAAATCTGTTGGTAAATCGCCAGCGCATCGGCTTCCGATACGGGGCGGGGGTTATTGACCAGCAAGCGGGTCTGTTGCATGGCGTCGCGGGCGAGCGCGGGCAGGGCATCCTGTGGAATGCCCACATCACGTAAACGCACAGGTACACTGCTGTCGGCAATGAGTGTTTCCAGCGCGGTACAAAATTGCTCGCAACGCGCTGCGTCATTGTCGGCTAACGGCTCGTTCACGATCAACGGCGCGAGTTCAGCATAGTGGGCGGCTGCGTGACTGGCATTGAAGCGCAAAACAGCGGTGAGAAGTAAGGCATTGCTGACCCCATGGGCGATACTGAATTGGCCACCAAGAGGATAGGCCAGTGCGTGCACGGCAGCCACCGGTGCATTGGCAAATGCCTGGCCGGCCAGATTGGCGCCCAACAGCATCGCTTTGCGCGCAACCAGATTATTGCCATCGCGCACGGCGGTGAGCAGGTTGCCGCCCAGCAGGCGCAACGCTTCGCGCGCCAACATATCCGATAACGGGTTTTTTTTGTGGGCGCTGGTATAGGCCTCGATGGCATGCACCATGGCGTCGATGCCGGTGGCGGCGGTAATGGCCGGCGGCAGGCCGAGCGTCAATTGCGGATCGAGCAGGGCCAGGTCCGGCAGCAGCCGCTGGGATACCACGCCGGCCTTGGTGTGGGCGCCGGTAGTGATGATGGCAATGGGCGTGACTTCGGAGCCGGTGCCTGCGGTGGTGGGCACCTGGAACAGGGGCAGGCGGGGCGCGGTGATCTTGTCGACGCCATAAATGGCATCGAGCGATTGAGTGCACTGCGGGTGCGCGAGCAAGGCGGCGAGTTTGGCTACATCCATGGCGCTACCACCGCCGAAGCCGATGATCAGTTCCGCACCCAGCGTTGTTGCCGCGCAGACGGCGGCGAGCACATTGGCTTCACTGGGGTCGGCCTGCACCTCACTGAAACAATCTACGGTGATGCCGGCTTTCTGCAAGGGTGCGAGGGCGGCATCAACCAGCCCGAGTCGCACCAGCCCCGGGTCAGTCACCAACAAAATTTTTTGTGCACCTTGTTGCCGGCAATGCTCCGCCAGTGTTGCCACGGCGCCGTCGGCCATGATCAGGTTGGCACAGGTATGAAAACTGAAATCCTGCATACTTCACGCCTCCGCAAACTGGCTGTCGGGAAAGCGGAACACAGTGTGCCCGGGATTTTGTAACATCTGTAATAAACTCTGGTTGCGCGGCAGAATCCGCTCAAAATAAAACTGCGCGCAAATGATTTTTGCCTGCAGAAAATCCGTGTTTTCCGCCTTGTCGTCCAGCATCGCGCCCGCGGCCTCTGCTTGTAACAGCCAGCACCAAGCCAATAACAGGTATGCACAAAAATGCAGGAAATCACAGGCGTTAAGACTGAGCGCATCCGGCTGGTCGTTGGCGCATTGGCGCAGCTTTTCGGCCTGGGTATGCCACAGGGGAAGCCAGTGAGCGAGTTGTGTGGCCAAGGGTCGCAACGTTTCATACGCGTGTAGCCGTTCGCAATCGCGTGCGATTTCATCGATCAGATCCGCCAGCGCCTGTCCGTTATCGCCCAGCAATTTACGCCGCACCAGATCCAGTGCCTGGATGCCGTTGGTGCCTTCGTAAAGCTGGGTTATGCGGCCATCGCGCACCAACTGCTCCATGCCCCACTCGCGGATATAGCCGTGGCCACCGAAAATCTGTACGCCCAGGTTGCTTACTTCCATGCTCATGTCGGTAAGAAAGGCTTTCATGATCGGAATTAACAGCGCCGCGCGTGCCGCCTGTTGGGCGTCCTGCTCACTCAGGTCCAGTGCTTGCGCGGTTTTCAGTGCCAGCAAGCGACCGCCTTCCACCAGGGATTTTTGGGTCAATAGCATGCGGCGCACATCGCCGTGCACCAGAATCGGGTCGGCTGGCTGCGCCGGCGATTTGGTGCCGGACAAGGCGCGGCACTGAAGACGTTCAACGGCGTAACGCTGTGCGCCGGTGGCGGCCGCCGATGCAATGCCCAGGCCCTGCAGCCCTACCTGAAAACGCGCATCGTTCATCATGGTGAACATGCACGCCAGGCCCTGGTTCGCGTCACCCACCAGATAGCCTTCCGCAGCGTCGAAATTCATCACACAGGTGGCCGCGCCACGGATACCCATCTTGTGTTCGATGGAGCCGCAACTGACGGCGTTGGCATTGCCGTTTTCCAGTCGTTTGGGTACCAGAAACAAACTGATGCCTTTCACGCCTGCAGGCGCATCGGGCAGGCGCGCGAGCACCAGGTGCACGATATTGTCGGTGAGATCCTGCTCGCCGCCGCTGATAAAAATTTTCGTGCCCGTGATCCGGTAGCGGTCGGCGGCGGGCTCGGCTTTGGTGCGCAGCAGGGCCAGATCGGTGCCGGCCTGGGGCTCGGTCAGGCACATAGTGCCGGCCCACTCGCCGCTGACCAGTTTGGGCAGGTAGCGGTTCTTCAGCTGCTCATTGGCATGGTGGCGCAGCGCCAGCACCACGCCTTCGGTCAGGCCGGAATAAATGCGGAACGACAGGTTGGCACTCATGAGCATTTCGTGGAACGGGCTCGCCACCAGCGCAGGCAGCTGCTGGCCGCCAAAGGCTTCCGGCCCGGTCATCGCGGCCCACCCCTGTTCGCAATAGCTGTGGTAGGCTTCCACAAAGCCCGGCGGCGTGGTGACCGCGCCATTGTCGAACTGCGCGCCCTGTTCATCGCCCTCGCGGTTTAACGGTGCAGCGATTTCGCCGGCAAAACGCGCGCCTTCGTCGAGAATGGCGCTCACCAGCTCGCCGTTGAGCTCGGTGTGCCCCAGCGCCTTGAGGTGGTCATCCACATTGATCACCTGGGTCAGCAGGAATTGAAAGTCGTTCAGTTGCGCGCGGAAGTTCATAATGTGTCAGTCTGTTGTGTGTCTGAATCCGCTACTGTAAGAAAAGCGGGCGCAAAAACTGAATTAAACTTGGTGATGGAATTTATCAGCACTATGAATATCCGGAACTTTGATCTGAATTTACTGGTGGTACTGGATGCGTTACTGCGTGAACGCAGCGTGTCGCGCGCCGCGGAACGGCTTTCATTAACCCAGCCGGCGATCAGCAATGCGCTTAATCGTCTGCGCAGCCAGCTGGATGATGAAGTGATGATCCGCACCGCCAACGGTATGCAACCCACAGCGCTGGCAAAAAGTCTGGAAGAGCCGATCCGCCGGGCCTTGCGTCAGATTGAAAGCAGCCTGAATGCCAATCTCGCGTTTGAACCCGCGCAGGCAGAAAACCGTTTTACCCTGGCACTGACCGATTATGTGGAGTTGATGCTGATGCCCGCGCTGGCCGCACATCTGGAAAAAGCCGCGCCGCAGATCTCGATCAAGGTAGTGGATCTTGGGCGCGAATTCCCGTTGCAGGCATTGGAGTCAGGCGAAGTGGATCTGGCGGTGGGCCGTTTTACCGAATTGCCGGCACGCGCCAGTCACCGGCGTTGGCTGGAGGAAGATCTGGTGATTCTCGCTGACCAGTCTACTGAATTGCCCGATCCCATCGATGTGGATGCCTTTACCCGCTTGCGGCACTTGTGGGTGAGTGGCGCCCAGACCAAGGGCATGGTGGACAGCTGGTTGGAGTCGGAAGGTCTTAGCCGGGTGCTCAGCTACGTGACACCCAATTACATGATGGCGCCGCACCTGGTGGCCGCCACCGGGATGGCCGTGGTGTTGCCGCGTCGCTTCGCGCTCAAATACCAGCAGCTGTTGAAATTGCAGGTGCGTGAATTACCGATGGCATTGGGCAGTTTTGCGCTCGACATTGCCTGGGCTGGACTGCGCGATAAAGACCCGGCACTGCAGTGGCTGATTCAATCGATTCACACGCTGGAACTGCAGCCGCCGTCATAATCCCAGCATGACACTGGCAAAGCCGAGATAAATCAGCACGCCGGTGGCATCCACAATGGTGGTCACGAGCGGGCCCGACGCCGCCGCCGGGTCCATGTTAAAGCGCGACAGAATAAACGGCAGACCAAAGCCGATCAGCGAACCTGCGAGCACCACGCACACCATGGCACTGGCCACCACGATGGCCACATCGGGGCCGCCGCGCATCCAGCCCAGCCCCGACACGGCCAGCGCGAGGGTAAAGCCCAGCGCTGCCGCCACCATCACTTCCCGGCCCAACAAGGAGAACCAGTCTTTCATTTGCACTTCGCCGGTGGCCATGGCGCGCACCATCAATGCCGACGCCTGCGAGCCCGCATTACCCCCCGAGCCCACCAGCAGCGGCAGGAAAAACACCAGCGCCACATTGCGGGCAATGATGTCTTCAAAGTAGGCGATACCGGCGCCGGAAAACAGAGCGCCAAATACCAGCAGCAACAACCAGCCGATACGTTTGCTGTACAGGCGGCCGAGTGAGATATCCTTGAAGGAGGAATTGAGTGTCGCCACCGAGCCGCTTTTCTGGGCGTCTTCTGTGGCTTCTTCCACTGCCGCATCCATGGCATCGTCGTAGGTGATGATACCCACCAGCTGTTGCTCATCGTCCAGCACCGGAATGGCCAGCAAGTCGTAATGGCGGATGGTTTCGATTACGTCTTCCTGATCGTCGGCAACGTTAACGCTCACCACATCGGTGAGCATCAGGTCGGCAATTTTTGTGTCCGGGCTCGCGAGAATGAGTTGCTTGAGCGACAGGGTGCCGAGCAGGGTGCGGAACTTGTCGATCACATACATCTGGTAAATGGTTTCTTTATCCGGCGCTTCCAGACGCAAACGCAGTAATGCCTTGTGCACCGTCCAATGTGCTTTCAGGGTGGCATAGTCGGAGGTCATCAGGGCGCCGGCAGTCTGCTCCGGGTAACTGGCCAGGCGTCGCACATCGTCGCGCTCTGCTTGCGCCAGACCAGGTAATACGGCCTGCCGTTGCTCGTCGGTGAGTTTGTTGTACAGGTCGGCCCGCTCGTCCGATTCCATCTGCGAAAACAGTGCGGCCAGATCATTGCGCGACATGGCCGTGGCAATCTCCGCTTGTCGTTCCTCGGTGAGAAAACTGAACGCTTCGGCGTGATCGTGCAGTGTCAATAAATCGAGCAGGCGTGCGGCTTGCGGTGCAGAGAAGCCGTCCAACGCATCGGCGAAGTCCGCGATGTGCCGGTTTTCCATCACCGCCCGCAATTGATGTTTGTCGGGCGATTCCAGCATCTGCTCCAGCAGCTCGCGCAGTGCTTTGTTATCCATAAACAATCAGCCCTTAACCATCAACAGATGACAGGGAGGTGTGCGCAATAGTTCTTCTGCGGTACTGCCAATCAGCAGGCTCGACAAGGCACTTTTGGCGACGGCGCCAATCACCAATAAATCGATGGGTTTATGGCTGACAAAATCCAGAATGCTTTCATCCGGCGCTCCGCGGATCTGGGCGATTTCCGGATTGCTGATGCCCGCCAGCGTGGCCACCCGATTGAGGGTGGCTGCCTGATCATTCACCGCCTGGTCGTTCCAGCGGTCCTGATCATCCTGTTTGATATTGCCCTGGGAAAACGCGTTCAGCATGTTGATCACCGCGTCGCTGTAACAACTGAGAATTGTCAATCGGCTGTTGAACCGGTGCGCCAGCTCGTGCCCCGTTTGCGCCAGGCGGGTGGCCATGGAGTCGCGTATGTCATCCGCACTCAATAGGCCATCCACCGCCAAGGCCATGGCGATGCGTTTGGGGGTTGCGCGCAAGGGACGGTCGGGCCGCAGAAACAACAGGGAGCAGGGTGTTTTCTTGGCCAGCGCCATATCGGTGGACAAAAAATCAAACAGCGGGTTATGCAGATTTTTTTCTTTGACCACCAGATCGATGCCGTTTTTTTCCACCGCATCGGCAACCCACTGGGTGACCTTGGGGGTGTCCACTACCTGAATGGTCACCTCCGGCTGGTCGCCCGTGTTGGCCGCCACGCGCGCAGCAGCGAGTGTGTCGGCCGCGCGGCTGTTCAACGCCTGCAGGAAATCCTGTTCGTAGCCTTTGAGCGAATCCGGCATTTTAGGTGCAAATGCAACCAGTGTAAGCCTGGCAGACAGCGCCTTCGCCAGCGACAGCACGCCGGTGAGCGACTGCAGATCGGTGTCTGTGTTGTTCAGGATATAGAGCAGATGCTGAAACATTCAGGGCTCCTTGGCGGTTGCGCCCGTCAGGCGCCCGCGGGAAAGGTAAGGATCAAAGGTTTTTACTTACGCACGGTTGCACACTATACCAATTGCGCGCGGGGTGATGACACCCCGGCCACCAGCGTCATCCGGTATGCGCCAGATAAACGATGGCGCGTCGGTGATGTCAGGCAGCGGGCTTGTCTGCGGCCGCCACGTCGGCGTTTTCCTTGCCATTATTGTCGCTCAGGCTCTGTAATTGTTGCAGTGCCTGATGCGCCTGTATGACCTGTTCGGTAGCTCGTCTGCGCTGACTGGCGAGTGTAAGCGCCGCGTCGGTAAGGTCTATCGCCAATGCGCCCACCGAGGCCTTGGCGATCAAGCCGGCTTTGAGCTCATCATAGTGTTGCTTCAGGGTTTCGAAGTCCTGGCGCGCCTGAGTGTCTCCCGGTGTGGAATGGGAATTCAGCCAGTGGTCGGATTGAGCGAGCCAGTCTGTCAGCGCGCTTGGCAGGGCGCGTTGCCGGTGCTGAAACAACGCCATCTGTTCGCGCACATCATCCATTGCTCTCAGTGCGTAGCCGAGATGATGGCTGGCCTTGAGGGCGGCGGCAAACGCATCTGAATGGGACTGGGCCAGTTCGGAGCGCAAGGCTTTGGCGATGAATTCGTTTACCTTGTTCAGGGTGTTGTGCAGCGCTGCCGCTTGAGTTGCGTTGCCTGAGCCAATGTCCTTGCGCACTCGCAGGAACACGTCATCCAGTTCCAGGGCAACCGCGCGGGTTGCGAGGTCTGGCACTGACGCCACGTTTTCGTCCAGGTGTTTTGGCGCATGGGCTTCGGTCTGCGTGTACAGCGTCAGCAGCCAACGCGACAGGTGTTTTTCTAACGGCAATATCAATAGCAAGCCCAGCAGATTGAAGCCGGTGTGAAAAATCGACAGGAGTACAACGGGGGCCTGCCCCAGGCCGGTATCCTGGGCAATTTCCTGCACCAGTGCCAGGAACAACGGCAGAAAAATCAAGGCAACAGCGCCCGTCAGTAAATTGAATATGACGTGCGCCCAGGCCAGGCGTTTGGCATTGGGCGTCGCCCCCAGTGCGGCCAGCAAGGCGGTAGAGGTGGTGCCGATATTGGCGCCAATCACGCTGGCGGCGGCCTCTTCCATGCCGACGATGCCACTGGCCACGGCGGTGAGGATGATGGCAATGGCGGCGCTGGAGGACTGGGTGAGTGTGGTGAGTACAGCGCCCAATAACACCGCGACAATAACCGGTGATCCGGTATCGGCGAAGATACCGGCCACGTCTAATCCGTCGGCTACCGATTGAAAATTATTTTTCAGCGCATCGATGCCGAGAAATAACAGGCCGAATCCCGCCAGTGCCATGCCCAGGGCGCGCCCGCGTTCCCGGTTGGAAAAAATGCGCAGAAATGCACCAATGCCCACCAATGGAAAAGCAAAGGCATTGATTTTCACAGTAAAGCCGAACAGGGCTACGATCCAGGCGGTAAAGGTGGTGCCCACATTACTGCCAAACACCACCCACAGGGCCTGATAAAAACTGATCAGACCGGCGTTGACGAAGCCGAGAGTGGCTACTGTTACAGCACTGGAGGACTGCAGCAGCGCGGTGATGCCAATACCGGTGAGAAGACCGCGGATTTTGTTGCGGGTCCAGCGGCCCAGCAAATGTTCCAATGCCCGACCGCCGGCCAGTTTCAGGCCTTCGGTCATGAGCCACATGCCCAATAAAAACAGGCCCAGGGAGCCAAGTAATTCCGACATTCAGAATGCGATCGTCTGGTTAAGTTGCGGAATCTTAGCCTCTATGCCTTTTTCCTGCCACAGGCGGGTGGCGAGTGCATCCTGCGCCTCCGGTTCACCGTGCACCAGGCAAAGCTGCGGCTGGCTGGTGAAATGGCTGGCCCATTGCACCAGTTCGGATTGGCCCGCGTGGGCAGAGAAGCCGTTGATGGTTTCAATGCGCGCCCGCACCATGTATTCATCGCCGAACAGTTTGATCCGTTTGGCACCATCCACCAATATCCGGCCGAGCGTGCCGCGGGCCTGGAAGCCTGCGAATATCAGCGTGTTGCGCTTATCCCAGATCCGGTGCTTGATGTGGTGGCGGATGCGTCCGCCAGTGCACATGCCGCTACCGGCAATGATGATGGCGCCTTTTTTGATTTTGTTGATCGACATGCTTTCGTCGGTGGTAGTGGTGGTTTGCAAGCGCGGCAGGAAATCTTTCAGGAATGACTTGTCCGTTTCGCACAAGGCGCGCACGTCTTTGCAATCCATGGTGTGTAACCAACGGTCGTAGACTTCGGTGACTTTGATGGCCATGGGGCTGTCGAGAAAAATCTGCCAGGGCGCTAGCCGGTCCTGTTGATGCAGTTGCCCGAGGTAGTACAGAAGCTCCTGTGTGCGGCCCACCGCAAATGCCGGGATCATCACATTGCCACCGGCGTCCCAGGTTTCGCTCAGCACCTGGGCAATTTGTTCCAGCGAATTATCGAGCGTGCGGTGGTCGCGATCGCCATAGGTGGATTCCATCAACAGCAGGTTCGCGTCGGTCACGATGTCCGGGTCATTCATCAGCGCCGAATTTTGCTTACCGAGATCACCTGAGAACACCAGTTTTTTGGGGTGGCCGCGTTCATCAAAACTGACTTCCACAATAGCCGAGCCCAGAATATGGCCGGCATCGCGTAAGCAGATGCTTACGCCATGCTGTTCGGTATGGGGTTCGTTGTACGCCAGGCCGTGACACAAGGCCAGTACCTGTTTCACATCGGCTTCCGTGTATTCGGGGGTTACCGGATCCTGGCCCCGTCGCTCGCGCTTTTCGTTTTCCCGTTCGATATCGCGGAAATACAAACCGGCGGCATCGTCCAGCATGATCGGCAGCAAGTCGGTGGTGGCAGTGCTGCAATAGACAGGACCGTCAAAACCGTTGGCCACCAGTTTGGGCAGGAGCCCCGAGTGATCCAGGTGGGCGTGTGACAGGATGACGAAATTAATGTGGCTCGGGTCAAAGCTGAATTGTTCTGCCCCGATGCGCTCGATAGCATCGCCGCCCTGATGCATGCCGCAATCCAGCAGGAATTTGGCTTGCCCGGGTATGTTGATCAGATGGCAGGAGCCGGTAACTTCCTGCGCTGCACCATGAAACGTTACTGTTGCCATATAGCCCTCCCGATTTTCTTCTTTTTAACATAGCCTGAAACGGGAAGGCTTGACGGGGATCAAGGGTCAGCGGGTTGTTATCTGTTTGGGCTGCAGGTGTTCATTCAGAAAGTCGATAATGGATCTGAGTGCCAGCTGGCGATTGTCCTGGTTCATCAGATGATGATTTTCATCTTTGAGCTTGATCAGCTGAACCGACTTTTTATGATCCTTCAGCTCCTCGTACATGAGTTCGGACTGGTCAAACGGTACTGTCTCGTCATTTTCACCGTGTATTAACAGCACGGGGGCCTTGAACTGGGCGGCAAACTCACTGGGCGAAACGGCATTCAACTTTTCTTTTGTGGCTTCGCCCGGCACCATAAACTGTTCAAAATAAGTGATCACCCAATGGTGTTTGCCGTAGCGCTTGCGCTCAAACTTCAGCATGTCCGGCAGGTTGCTGACGCCATTAAAAGACACGACACAGCGGTAGACGTCAGGAGTAAATGCGCCGCCCGCAAGGGCCGAATAGCCGCCGTAGCTGCCACCGACGATGCATACACGGTCGCCATCCACAATGCCTTTCGCTACGAGCTTTTGCAGGGATTCTGTCACATCGTCCTGCATTTTCCGACCCCACTCGCCAAAGCCGGCGACCAAGTGATCCCTGCCATACCCGGCAGACCCGCGGAATTGTGGTTTGATGACCAGATAGCCCTGCGAAGCAATGGCCTGGGCGAGCCAGTCAAATTCGGTGCGGTCGTAGGATTCGGGGCCGCCGTGGGGCAGGACAACGGCAGGCAGATTTTTCAGCGCCTGCGCTTTATCTTGCGGAATGGTCAGGATGGTAGGCACTTTCATACCGTCGGTCATGGCCAGGGTGATGCGCCCCGTAGGGTGCAGATCGTCGGGTGTGATTTCGCTGCGTGCTGAGGCGATATAACGCGGTTTTTCGCCTTGGCTGAACAGGTAATAGTCACCACTGGTGGTGTCGCCTTCTACGTAAACCAGCAGTTTTTTCCAGTCGTCGGACCAGCTGGTAAGCCAGACCGAATCCTGCGGAAAGGCGTTAACAATGGTGTTTAGTTGTTGGTCAATTGCCGGATCGAAAAATTTATAGCTGGGCTTCAGTCCGCTGTATTGAACGCCAAATGCGGTTCTGTTGACATTGGTAAACACCCGTTCCACGTCGGCACTGTCATTGGTGAGCACTTTGGGGGTAATGTTACCCGTGGCCAGCTCCAGGGTGGAGTAGGTGTCGCGTCCGGATTCAGGGTCGATATGTAGCATGACCAATGAAGCAAAATCTGGTGTGCTGGCGACAAAACTGACCTGCATCATTTCGGCTTCTTGCTGAAACACAGCTTTCCAGCTGGCGCCATCCTTTACCTCAATCTGGTGCCGGTTCTGAGCGTTGTTGTAGGTTTCGCGGGCGATGATTTTTCCTTTGTCATTCAGAAAAAAGTCGTTGGTGCCATTCTTGCCCTTGGCTGCGCGGCGGGGTCTTCTCGGTTTATCAATATTAACCTTCATGAGGCTCAGGTCGGGTGCGAGATCGTCCTCGGTTCGTCCTACAAGTGCTGGCATATAGAGGGTTTTCTTATCCGCAGAAATACCTACCACGCGACCCAATCCCGTTTGTGCGTAAGCGATATTGTCTCCCGGCGTAAGAAGTTGTTGTGCGCTGGCGTCACTTACGTTAACCACAAATGCGGTGCTGACGTTGTATTCGCCCCGATAGCCAAAGAATCGTTTGAGTTGCGACATCACCAGGATCACATGTTCATCGTCTGCAAAGTAAATCTGGTGGGGCATCAGTTTGGATATGTCGGTCGCCAATAAGGCCTTATTTTGTTCCAGTGAATATACGATCAGACGATCTTTGTCGTTGGCCAGACTGCGGAATGCAAGGAATTTACCGGAAGGCGAGAGAGCCATTTTTTGCGTATTTGCTAATGCACCATACTGTTCAATAGTGGGGGCGGCTTGTGCAGATGCCAGAAACAGGAGTGCCAGTAACCACAGTCCGACAATTGGGAGGCTTTGCATTGCGCATTGTCCTTATGCATTTTTCGGGAATCGGGCAGTGTACTGCCTGGCAGTCTGTCGCGATACTACTTCGGTGTTTTTGTCTGGGTGGAAACCGCTGGCAAATACCGCCTGCCGGTGTGCTTGGCCATTATGCCCACAGTGGTGTGTCTGCCAGCGCGGCCGACAAATGATCAATCAACAATCGCACTTTTTGCGGTGTAAACCGCCCGGCGGCATAGGTGGCCTGGAGCTCGCGGCTGGGTAGCCGGTAACCGGGCAGGACTTCTGTCAGGCGCCCGTCTGACAGTGCCCGATAACTGATAAACCGGGGGGCCAGTGCAATGCCTTTGCCGGCCATGGCCAGCTGGTTCAGCAGATGGCCATCATTGGCGCTGATCCGGGGTTGGCTTTCAATGTCGAAGTGCTGCCCCTCTTGATCTGCCAGCGTGAAGTGGGTGGCCCGGCCGGTAAATCCGAGCAGCTGGTGATGCTGCAGATCGTCGGGGTGGTTGGGGTGGCCCGCGTTAGCCAGGTAGTCGGGAGAAGCTACAAGGCACAGGTTAATGGTGCACAGGCGCCGGGCGCGAAGGGTGGGGTCCGGATTGCCGATACGCAGAGCCACGTCGATGCCTTGTTCCATCACATTGACGAAATCATCGCTCAGGGTCAGCACCAGATTGAGCATCGGATAGCGCGCGTTGAAGCTGAGCAGGAGAGCGGGCAGCTGTTCCTGACCAAACGCCTGGGGGGCGGCAATACGCAGTGTGCCGGTGAGTGCCTCGGGTGCCGGTTGAATGGTTTGCGCCAGCTCCTGATGGGCATCAATGATTTTCAGGGCTTGTTGGTAGCATTGTTGGCCCGCTTCGGTCAGGTGCCAACGTCGGGTGGTGCGGGCAATGAGCTGGGTGCCCAGGCGGGTTTCCAGGTCAGTCAGGCGCCGGCTGACCGCGGATTTCTGGAGCTGGTGCAATTCGGCGGCCTTACCGATGCCGCCGGCCTCCGCGATGCGCACAAAGTTTTCCAATTCTTCCAGCTGCCCCATGGGAACTCCACGCAGGATTATTGTTGCTGATAATGCAACTATCATAATCAAATATCCATGTTTATCTTGTTTCTAGTTGCTAATAATCTGGATTCACCCGATGGCGCTGTGCCACGGGCATGACTCAGGAGATAAACCGATGAACACCTTGACCCAATTTGCTTCACCCCTTGGCCGCAGTTTGCTGGCGCTGATTTTCATTTTGTCCGGCGTCACCAAAATCGGTGCCTATGCCGGTACCCAGGCTTACATGGAGGCCTTTGGCCTGCCCGGCGCCTTGCTACCCTTGGTTATCGCGTTTGAAATCGGTGCCGGGCTGGCGATTGTGCTGGGTTGGCAGACGCGCCTGGCAGCGTTCGCACTGGCCGGCTTTTCTGTGGTGAGTGCAGTGGTTTTCCACGCCAATTTCGGCGACCAGATACAGATGATCATGTTCCTCAAGAACCTTGCCCTGGCGGGTGCCTTTCTGACACTGGTGGCTGCCGGCCCCGGCCACTTTGCGCTGGATAACCGCGCGGTTGCGAAGGCATGAGCCAGGTGGTGTTTGTGTCCCACGGCGGCGGCCCGCTGCCGCTGCTGGGGGACCCGGGACATGCAGAACTGGTGGATAGTTTCAGCGAAATGAGGCGCGCTCTGCCCAAAGCACCTTCGTTGATTGTGGTCATCAGCGCGCACTGGGAGGCCTCTGCGTTCAGTTTGTTAGCTACCCCGGAACCCGGGTTGCTATACGATTACTCGGGGTTTGACCGGGCGGCCTATGAGTTGAACTACCCCGCAAGCGGTGTGCCCGAAATGGCAGGGGACTGGGCGCAGCGCCTGAATGCCCGTGGCTGGCAGATTGGGCTGGAGTCAAACCGGGGCTGGGATCACGGGGTGTTTGTGCCGCTCTTGTTACTGTTCCCGGATGCGCAGGTACCGGTACTGCAAGTATCCCTGCAACGCGGGCTCGATGTGGCCCGGCATTGGCTGTTCGCTGAAGCTCTGGCCACCCTGTTACCCGACGATGCCCTGGTACTGGGGTCGGGCTTCAGTTTTCACAATATGCCGGGATTCTTTGCGGAAAAAACGCCGGCGTTCCATGCGCAGGTCGCTGACTTTACCCAGTGGTTGGACCGCAGTGTGCAAGTGCCCGATAGCCGGCAACGTTGGTTGCAATGGAGTGATGCGCCCGGTGCGCGGTTCAGTCATCCGCGGGAGGAACATCTCATGCCTCTGATCATGTGCGCTGCCATCGCTAAGCGGCCAGGTAATGCATATGCGACTCATGTGATGGATGTTGAGGCCCGGCATTATGTGTGGTGAATCTTGAGCGGGTGGGACTATTGAAAGGGGGCGACGGGATTATCTGGCGCTGTAAGTCGTTGGTTGAGAGATTTTGCCAGAGCCGGCGCCAGTGACTGGTGCCGGGTATGCAGGTATGGATACAACGGATAGCGTTGCCACGCGCCCCAGATTCGTGGTGTTGTTGTTTGCGCTTTCATCAGTGCTGATTCCATGAGTACCTGTGGGAAGATGAGCAGGTCTATTCTTCCGCTACTTAACATTTTTAAACCCTGAGCGGGGCTGTTGAGTCCAACGGCGATTATACCGGTGATTTGGGTGATTTCCTGTTCAACCGACAGGTTGCCCTTGATGTAACCAAAACGCAGGCCTTCAGCGATCAGCTGCTCCCGGGGCATTGCCAGCAGGCGTTGCTCGTGGGTCATGGCCACAGCCTCAACCATCGCCAATTGGACGTCAACGCGCACCACGGGCATTTTTAAAGCGGGGGCGGCAAATGCCTGCACCCGACCGCAGTCGCCATCGTAACGCCCGGCCCTCAGATCCACCTGGGCGCGACGCGTGGGGCGGAATTCCATTTCAAAGCCATACCCTAACGAATGCATTGCCTCCCGGTACAATTGCTCACCCGCGCTGAAAACCGGGCTGTCTGCCGGAATGGTACACACGAAGCGTAATACGGGCGGTTCGGCGTCGGCCGTCGCTGTGCCAGCCCATGACAACGCTATCAGACAGATCAGTATTCGAATCATCGTTAGAGTCTAGCAGGCAGTTGTTAAACTCTTTGTATATTCCGCCTGTCCTGACGCTAACGCCGACGGACAGGAGGGGCCGGAGGCAAGGCGCAGAATGTGAGCGCTTCAGACTCTGCACATCAGGATTTTCGGGTCGGCACCTGCTCGTTGTTGCCGTCTCTTGGTGGCTGGACACACACCGGCCAAACGATGTCTGGATTACGGTCCCGTCCGCAAGCCTGAGTCCGCAAAAAGTTTAGCAACCGCGCTGCAGGTCTTGGCGCTGCCAGGCTTCCGCGGGTATTCTGGACTTAAATCTGGAAACCTATGGGAGAGTAACGATGGCTGGCGTCGCTGTAATTTTGTCGGGATGTGGTGTTTATGATGGTGCTGAAATTAACGAAGCGGTGCTGACACTGTTAGCCATTGAAGAGGCGGGGGCGAGCTACCAGTGTTTTGCGCCGGATATAGAACAGCACCATGTGATCAACCATTTAACCGGCGAAGAGATGGGCCCTGCGCGCAACGTGCTGGTGGAAGCGGCGCGTATTGCCCGCGGCAATATCAAGCCGGTGGATCAGTTATTCGCCTCTGACTTTGATGCAGTCATTGTGCCGGGCGGCTTTGGTGCGGCCAAAAATTTATCGGACTTTGCTTTCAAAGGCGCTGACTGCCGGTTGGAGGCGCACACCGAAAAAGCCCTGCGTGCATTCGCCGATGCCGGCAAGCCCATGGGCTTTGTGTGTATCGCCCCGGCCATGATCCCGCGCCTGTTCAGCCAGCCGGTCTCGCTCACCATCGGCACCGATGCCGAAACCGCAGGTGCCATCAATGCCATGGGCGGCGAGCATGTGAACTGCCCGGTGGAATCGTTTGTGGTAGATGAAAAGCACAAGGTGGTGTCGACGCCGGCCTATATGTTGGCCGGATCTGTGTTGGAAGCCGCCACTGGTATCCGGGCGGCGGTGAAGGCGGTGCTAGGGCTCTGCTGATGGCGTTCCGGCGCTATGGGGGAGATATTCATCCGGCAGGGGCGGGTGGTGATCCTCGTTTCTTTT
Organism: Simiduia agarivorans SA1 = DSM 21679; assembly: GCF_000305785.2. NCBI lineage: Bacteria > Pseudomonadati > Pseudomonadota > Gammaproteobacteria > Cellvibrionales > Cellvibrionaceae > Simiduia > Simiduia agarivorans. The sequence continues at coordinate 3,557,958 of NC_018868.3, forward strand.
GGGCCGCGCTAGGTGCTTTGGCGTCGGGGCTGGGGATTGGGTTCTGGAGTGACGGTCCCAGTCTTTTGGCGGCGTTGTTGGTTTTCAGCAGTTTCGTTATCGCCGCATTGGGTTATTATCGGCCAGTAGCTCGTTACTCGCGTATCCGACAAGGACGTAGAAAGTTACACATAGAGAATGCTAACAATGCAATTCTGGCCGGTGATACTGTGGCGTTTCAGGAAGCTATCCGGCGAGCAAAAATATATGGCCCGCTGCCAGAGGCGTTGGCAGCCGCAGAGCAAAACCACCATCTGAAGCGCAGAAGTCTGTCGCCTGAACGGCCTGACTAAATCTGTTTGTTCGATGGCGCCAACACGGTTGCCAATAGCAGCATTCCCGCCGATGCCCACAGGCAGGCCACCAAGCCCCATTGCTGATACACCCATCCTGAAAGCAGTGTGCCTGCCAGGCGGCCGCCGGCGTTGGCCATGTAGTAAAACCCCACATCCAACGAGACGCCATCGGCGCGCGCAAGCTGCGCAATAGCAAAGGAATGCAGGCTGGAATTGATGGCGAACAGCGCGCCGAATACCCATAACCCCGCCACCAAAACCCAGGCTGAAGGCAGCCAAAGCATCAGGCCGGCCAAGGTGGCAGTGATACAGACCAGCGGCCAACCCCAGAATGTGATGCTCGCATTATTTCCGGTAATGCGCGGCGCCAGCGCTTGTACCGCGCCGTAGCCAATGACCCACAGAGCCAGCAGCCCGCCCACCTCCAGGTGGCTCCAGTGGAACTGGCTGGCAAGAAAAACCGGCAGGGCTATGACAAACCAGACATCGCGGGCACCAAACAGGAAAAAGCGTGCGGCAGACAACTGATTGATGGCGCGGCTTTTGGAAAACAGTTCGGTGAACTTGGGTTTGAAGGCTTTGCGACCGATGTCCCCTTGCAACAGCCAGAAACTCAGCAACCACACCAGTATCAACAGTGACGCCATGGCACAGGCTGCGCCCTGAAAGCCCAGTGTCCACAAGAGTGCACCGCCAAGAAAAAAGCCCACGCCCTTGAGCGCATTTTTGGAGCCCGTGAGCGCTGCCACCCAACGGTACAGTCGGCCGGATTCGTTGGCGGGGATGAGTAACTTGATGGCACTTTTTGCGCTCATTTTGTTCAGGTCTTTGGCGATGCCCGATAACGCCTGTGCTGCCATGACCCAAATGACGGAGAGGTATTGGTCCGGTAAAGTCAGCATGGCCAGCGCCACAATCTGCAAGCCCAGACCCATTTGCATGGTGCGGTTCAGACCCGCGCGCGCGCCTAACCAGCCACCGAACAAGTTGGTGACAATGCCAAAAAACTCGTAAAACAAAAACAAGCTGGCAATGGCCAGTGGCGAATAACCCAGGCCATGAAAATGCAGCACCACCAGCATGCGCAAGGCGCCATCGGTGAGCGTAAAGGCCCAATAGTTGCCGGTTATGACCAGGTATTGTTTCAAACTGCTATTCATAATTTGCAATGCATACCCGTAGGGTGGAATAAGCGCCAGCGCATTCCACCTTAGCAATAGGTTTATGTCGCACCCAAAGCTGAGCATTCGCGCAAAGGATTGCGCTCCTACCGCTTATTGATCAGACAACCCAACCATCCGCGCCAATTCCGCTGTGCGATTAGCATAGCCCCACTCGTTGTCGTACCAGCTGTAGATTTTAACCTGGGTGTTATTGATCACCATGGTGGACAGCGCATCGATAATCGAAGAACGTGGATCGGTTTTGTAATCCACGCTCACCAACGGGCGTGTTTCATAACCGAGAATATCTTTCAGTTCATTTTCTGCGGCTTGCTTTAATAATCCATTCACTTCATCCACCGTGGTACTGCGGCTTACCTCAAACACGCAATCCGTCAGTGACGCATTGGCCAGCGGCACCCGCACGGCGTGGCCATTCAGTTTGCCTTTCAGCTCCGGAAAAATATGGGTAATCGCTGTGGCCGAACCCGTAGTGGTGGGAATCAGGCTCTGGCCGCAGGCGCGTGCGCGGCGCAGGTCTTTGTGCGGTGCATCCAGAATGGTCTGGGTATTGGTGATGTCGTGAATCGTGGTCATGGAACCGTGCACAATCCCGAGGGATTCGTGAATCACTTTTACAATCGGCGCCAGACAATTGGTGGTGCAACTGGCAGCGGTGACGATGTGGTGCCGGGCTGCATCGTACAGGTGATGGTTTACGCCCATCACCACATTCAGTACGCCGTCTTCTTTGACGGGGGCCGTGACCACCACGCGTTTTACGCCCTGATCGAGGTAGGCCTGCAATAGTGCAGTGGTTTTCATTTTACCCGACGCCTCAATCACCAGATCGCAGCCGGACCAGTCGGTATCGCCAATAGCTTTATTCTGACTGCAGGCGATGCGCTGGCCATTGATGACTATCGCCTTGCCATCAGCATCGGCCTGATGCTGCCAGCGGCCATGCACCGAATCAAAATTCACCAGGTGAGCCAGAGTGGCGGCATCGCCTGCCGGGTCATTGATCTGCACAAATTCCATTTCCGGCCAATCAAAGGCGGCGCGAAAACTGAGCCGGCCCATGCGCCCAAAACCGTTGATGCCTACGCGGATCTTTTTCATGGTGAAACCTCGGGTGTTCAGCAGCAGCTGGCCTGACGATTGGGTCTGTCGCCCATGTTGGCCAGATGCCTTGTGGCGTGGGTGAGAAAGTCGGGGTTGCGTTGCGCGGTGGATTGCAACAATTCGGCTAACCAGGCGGCGTCGGGATTCAGCCGGTAGTAAACCCATTGGCCTTGTTTGCGATCGAGCAGCAGACCTGCATTGCGCAATAAAGCCAGGTGGCGGGACACCTTTGGCTGGCTTTCCAGCAGTGCGCAGGTGAGCTCGCACACGCACAGCTCGCCCTCGGCATGAATCAGCAGCAGCGTCGTCAGGCGGGTGTCGTCCGCGAGCAGTTTGAACAGGTCTGTGGGTGTCATAGTGCCTACCAGTTAACACAGGCAGGCACTATATATGGAATTTCGTATATATGCTATTTCAGATATATGAAACAGGTATTGTCAGGCGCTCCACAACACCCACACGCCCACACCCACAAACAGCGCCGCCGCCACGCGGTGGGCCCAGACCATGGGCAGTTTGCGCATGAGTGCTTCGCCGTAAAACACCACCGGCACATTGGCCAGCAGCATGCCCAGAGTGGTGCCGAGTGTGACCCAGAAAACACTCTGGTATTGGGCCGCGAGGGCGACGGTGGCCACCTGGGTTTTATCGCCGATCTCGGCCAGAAAAAACAGGATAAAGGTCACCACTAAGGCGCCGTATTGGGCCAGACGTGGATCTTCGTCGTCGGCCTTGTCGGGTATCAACAGCCACAGGCCCAGTGCGATAAAGCTCGCGCCCAGCAGCCCTTGTCCGATACCGGACTGCAGGAACTGGCCCAGCCAAACCCCCAGCCAGGCGCTGGCAGCGTGATTGAGCAGGGTGGCGGCGAGGATGCCGGCGCAGATGGCCAGCTTGTTCCGGAAGCGCAGCGTCAGCAGTAACGCCAGTAGCTGGGTTTTGTCGCCGATTTCGGCGAGGGCAACGGCAAACGTAGAGGTCAGAAAAGCGTCCATACACTGCGGCCTGGTTTCAACAGGCCGCAGTGTACCCCGGTTCGGCGCCGGGTGCGCGGGTCAGCGGATCACCAGATAGAGCCCATAGCCACTGCGATTGATGTGCAGCAGCACCGCATCCCGGTCTTTGGCGAGCGCAGCATTGAAGCTTGCCATATCGGTGACCCGCCGCCGGTTGGCGCCGATGATCAGATCGCCCGGGCGCAGGCCGGCGTAGGCGGCCTTGCTGGTGGGTTTCAATTGCGTGACCCGCACACCCTCGCCTTGCACTGGTTCAAACTCGGCGCCTTCCAGCAGCGGGTGCAGATTGCCGGGCAAGCCACCGCCGGACTGGCCATCACCCACGGTGACTTTAACGTCGCGCTTTTTGCCATTGCGCAGCAGCGTCAGTTTCACTTTTTCGCCGCGTTCGACCACGCCAATGGCGCTGCGCACCTGACCCACATTGGTGGTATTGCGACCGTCTACCGCAATAATAATGTCACCATTCTCCAGACCGGCTTTATCGGCCGGCGAGTCCGGATACACTTGAGTAATCAATACACCCTGCTGGCCGTTTTCCAGGCCGAAAGCGCGTTGCAGGTCGGGCGTAATATCCTGAATACCCACGCCAATAGTGCCGCGCCGGACTTCGCCATGGTCGCGGATTTGTTTGATACTGGCGTTGGCCATGTTGGTGGGAATGGCAAAGCCGATACCCACATTGCCGCCGGCCGGCGCGATAATGGCGGTGTTAATCCCCACCAGCTCCCCTTTGAGGTTCACCAGCGCGCCGCCCGAGTTGCCGGGATTGATGGAGGCATCGGTCTGGATGAAATTTTCGTAGCCTTCAATGCCGAGGCCCGAGCGACCGAGCGCGCTGACGATGCCGGTGGTCACTGTCTGGCCCAGTCCGAACGGGTTGCCAATCGCCACCACAAAATCGCCCACCCGCAGCGCGTCGGAATCGGCCAGGGGAATTTCGGTGAGCCGGTCGGCGTCAATTTCGAGCAGCGCGATATCCAGATCCGGATCTGAGCCCATGAGTTTAGCTTTGAACTGGCGCCCATCCACCAGTGCCACCTGAATGTCATCGGCGTTTTTGATCACGTGGTGGTTGGTCACCACCAGGCCTTTGTCCGCGTCAATAATCACGCCTGAACCGGCACTTTGCTGGCGGCGTTGAGGCCCGCGCGGTTGCTGTTGCGGGGCGTTGAAAAAATAGCGGAAAAACGGGTCGTTCATCAGCGGGTTGTAGGCCTGCTGCTGGGTGGAGTAAGTGGCGATGTTGACCACCGCCGGGTTGACCCGTTCCAGCATGGGCGCGAGCGTGGGCAGAGGTTGTGCCTGACTGTCGGACCACGGCAGCGCGGCCTGAGTGGGGGTGGTAAGGGTCAATGCAAGCAACAACCCGAGCAGCGGACGATACATCCTGGCCTCCTTGTAAAAAACGCCCCGGCACAAATCCGGGGCAAAAGTCTTTAGGGGTGTTAGTGAATCGTGATGGTGCGGCGTTCAGGTCGCGCGCCGCCAGTGCGCGCGACCTTTAACGTCAATACGCCGTATTTCAGTTGTGCTTCCAGCGTGCTGGCATCGGCATCGGCTGGCAGGGTGAAGCGTCGCTGGAAAAATCCTGCGCGTGCTATCGACCATTGTTGGCCATCCACGTCAATAGAGCGCTGACGGGATTGGGCGCCACTGATGATCAGTTGGTTACCTTCCAGCTCAATATTCAGGTCTTCCTGCGTTAACCCGGGCACCGCGAGTTCTATGTGATAGCTGTTGTCCGATTCCAGCAAGTTCACGCCCGGGCCGTAGCCCGACAGTAGCGGGCTCCAGTTGGATTGGACCCTGGGCGCTGCCGGTTCATGGCTTTGTGCCGGCTTTTTAAACCAGTTCAACGGGTTCAGGTTTGCAAAATTCATGACGGTTTACCTCGCACTCATTTGCTCGTGGCTCACGGGGCTGACAACCCCGCAGGGTTGTCAGCCAACCGGTCAGGCTGCCTTGGACGGCGCAGCTTCGGCCTTGTGCTCCAGCGCCGCTTTGCCTGTGTGATTGATGGCAATGGTGCGTGGTTTCATGGCCTCGGGCAGTTCTTTGACCAGCGCGATAGTGAGCAGACCATTGACCAACTGGGCATCCACCACTTCCACGTGATCGGCCAGACTGAAGCTGCGCTCGAACGAGCGGTTGGCAATGCCTTGGTACAGGAACTTGTGTTCCTTCTCGTCTGCTTTTTTACCGCGTACGGTCAACGTGCCGCGCTCTACTTTGATATCGAGTTCCTGTTCGGTAAAACCGGCGACTGCCAAGGAAATGGCATAGCGGTTTTCGCCCAGCGATTCGATATTGTAGGGCGGGTAATTACTGGCGCTGCTGTCTGCGCGCAGGGCGCTGTCGAGCAGCTGTGCGAGACGGTCAAAACCCACACTGTTGCGATAGAGTGGGGTGAGATCAATGGCATTCATAACATATCCTCATACAGATTAAGCTATACACTACAAATACAATTGTTGGCGGCCGCACCTGACACAGATTGTGCGCACTTGAGGCCTTGGCCGCAGGGATTCAGATAGGGTGATGCTCAGATTTTTCAAGCCGGGTCTTTATAAAATGTTGCAATAATGTTGTGGCGTTATATAGATCCGATCAATAACCGATAACCCTGGTGCTTGTGCACTATCGCGTGATTTGCCAGACTGCCGATACATAATATAAGCGGCTTTGGGTGGCCCTTGTGGCGTCTGCACCGGGCCGGGGAGACAGTGGATGGATTGGTTGCAAAGGGAAGTCGAACTCTGGCTGAATATTTTTGCCATCGACACGGCCCGTTATTTTGTCGGCGTGGGTGCCGTGTTGTTTGTGCTGTTTGTACTGGCGCGAGTCTGGTCCGAGCGTTACCGCATTCAATCCCGGCGGGCGACACGCGCCGATGTCAGGCGTGAGATCAGCTGGTCGCTGCTGACCACAGCCGTCTATGCCTGTGTGGGGCTGTTTACGGTGCGGGTTGAGCAAGGCGGTGCTTCGCTGATTTATTTCAAGGTGGAAGAATGGGGGTGGCTGTACACCTGCCTGAGTCTGCCGCTGGTATTGATTGCTCACGATGCCTATTTCTATTGGGTACATCGGGCCTTGCATCACCCGCGCCTATTCAAAGCGTTCCATCGACTGCACCATCTCTCGCGCACACCCACTTCTTGGGCGGCCTACAGTTTCGCGCCCGGTGAAGCCATACTGATGGCCTTGTTCATGCCGTTGATCGTGGTGCTCATGCCCTTACACGTGTCGGTGATTTTCGTGTTTCTTGCGGTGATGATTGTGCGCAACGCCGTGGGCCATTGCGGGGTGGAGTTCCATCCTCGCTGGTGGCTGGATTCGCCTCTGGGTTTCCTGAATACGCCAACCCATCACGACCTGCACCACCAGAAATTCAATGGCAATTACGGGCTCTATTTCACCTGGTGGGATAAGTGGATGGGGACAGAGTTTGAAAACTACAAAGCCGCCTTCGTGAAAGCGGCCAGCGGCGGCGAACCGGTTGCAGGTGCCATCGAGCCGTCAGAGCCGGCGGCCGAGCGTTAACAACAAAGTTGCATCCATGCCTTCATTGGGCTCGTCCAGCCCGGCATTGGAATAGTGACGATAGCCCAGATTCGCAGACCAGCGGTTTTGTTCACCAAATCGGAAGCCCACGCCGACCTGAGACTGAAACACAAAGTGGTTGCCCTGTTTACGTTCGCCGAGGCGGGTTTCACTGATCCAGGTGGGTGCTAAAGTGCGCACATAAAAAAATGCGTCATGGCTTTTTGCCCAGGGCAGCGGCAGATTCAATTGAGGATAAATGCTGAGCGCCCACAGTGCGTTGTTCTCGGCATCCGGTGTGTGGGCACTGAGGTGGGCGGCGCTGAACCCCAGATGCCAGGTTTGCACCGCTGAATACCGGTGGCTGAGCAGGTGTGCGTCCAGTGCGATGGCCCGGTTGGTCTGCTTGTCGGTATGCAACTGCGGGCCGCCGCCCAGCGCCAGCATCCATTCTGAGGCACTGACCGCGGGGACCAGCCCAAACCACAATACGACAGCGATTAACGTGCAAGCGTGAGTGACCAGCCGCAACCCGTTAAGGTGAGTGTCCAACCTGCCAGAATCCATAAGCCCATGCCCGAAACGGTAAACCCGGCGAAGGATATCACCTCTTCACGGCTGGCTGACAGTAACCCTGCAAGATCAACAGCGGAAATGCCCAGCAGGGAAACCAGCAGCCCCGCCAGCGCGGCCAGTAGCAGAATCAACCAATGGCGTTTATCCATGTGATCTGCGGCGGGTGATGCCGTAGGTTTGTTGGCGGTCTCGATACCGGCCATGACGCGGTGCGTAAAACCCTCGTCGGCCAGCGGCGTTTCCTGTTCGCTCAGCCATTCGGCCAGTGGATCTTTGTGTTCATCAACCATGACCCATTGCCTCCGTAGTGGATGAATAATCTGCCATTAATACCTGCAGCGCTGATCTGCCGCGGTTGATGTGGGTTTTTACTGTGCCCACAGGCAAGTTGAGAATGTCCGCGGCTTCTGCGTGAGTAAAATCCCGTTGGAGACACAGGTGAATACACAAGCGTTGAGGCTCGCTTAAGCGGGCAAGTGCCCGCGCGATATCCCGACCGGTGCCGGGGTGCGACGCTGTTTGTGGTTCCGCTGTTTCGTCGTTGCAGGCAGTGGCCGGCTGGTACCTTGCTTTCACATTCAGCCAGTGATTAAACGCGATACGGTACAGCCAGCTGGAAAAGCGCGCCCGGCCGTCAAACTGCCCGAGCTTTTGCCAGGCCCGGATAAACGCTTCCTGAGCCATATCATCGGCGAGCGCCGCGTCACCGGTCCATTGCCGGGCACTCAGTCGCAGGTTGGATTGATAGGCTGCAACCAGCTGGCCAAAGGCGGTGGTGTCACCGGCTTTGGCGCGCGCAATGCACTGTGCTTCCTGGTGGTTATCCATTCACGCGAGCGCTGGGTTTGTCGAGCTTGTGCAGTATCAGAAATGCCACACCCAGAAAGAGGGGCAGGGCTGCAACGCTGGCGATTTTGGGGCCGGTGAGTACAGTAAGAAAAAACGCCAGGCCAAGTCCCGTTGCCAGCAATATGGCGCCTACCTTCAGGTGGTTGTCTGGTTTGTTGGCTTCAAAGGCGGCAATCATATCGGCCGGCACAGGCTGGCCCGAGTCGATCATTTTATTGATGGTTTCGTGCATCAATGCGCGTTTGCGCTTGTACGCCGCGAGCGCCAGAGCAACGATAACTACGGGCGAACCGAATACGAAAATAATGCCGAAAATAGGGATAAGCAGGTCTTCCATTGTTTCTCTCCTGAGTAGGTTTACTGGTTAGACAGTCCTGCCTATGGATTTGGATTCAAAAAAAAGAAATTTTTTACAGATCCCTGGATTCGACGATAGAGATCCCCGGCCTTGGCGCCAGTGCTGAGTTCAGCATTGCCTGTGCAATCTGCCCGGGTCGGACCGATCGGTATTGCCGGGGTATCAGGGGGTTGAGTAGCCGGCATAACCAGATGGCCAGTTGCTCCGCGGGCCTGGGCTGCGCCCGCGCTGTATCAATCAGGGATGGCCGGACCCAGGTGACACACGGGTAGCCCAAGGCCGCGACGCCACGTTCCGCCTCATGTTTGGTGCGCAGATAGAAGCTGCCCCTGGCACTGGCACCCACGGAAGAATTCAGGATGAAATGACTGGCCCCTCTGGCCCGCGCAAGCTTGCCGATTGAAATGGGCAGATCACGGTCAATGCGCGCGAAGGCTGCTTGCGAGCCCGCCTGCTTGATGGTGCTGCCCAATGCACAGATCACTGCATCCGCGCGCCAATAATCAGCGCCAGGATCAAGCGCGGTAAAATCCACGACCGGATTGTCGAGTTTTACATGGGTGTTGCCAAGCGGGCGGCGTGTGGGTGCAATGAGCCGGGAAATGCGTGCCTCGCTCAGCGCCAGATCCAGCACAGCCGAACCCACCGCGCCGGTGGCGCCCAGCAATAGCAGGCGCACTTAAACGCCCTGCTGCCACAGCACTTCCTGGCCACCATCGCGGCGCGCCACTGTGCGCGCGGCAACAAACAGGAAATCCGACAGCCGGTTAATGTACGCCTGCAGCGTGGGCCGGGTGCCGGGCAGGGCTGATTGGGCATCGGCCGCCGACAGTGCCGCAATGGTGCGCTCGGCGCGCCGGCACACCGCCCGCGCCTGATGGGCGGCGGCGGCAGCTTTGGAGCCGCCGGGCAGAATAAAGTTCTTCAACATGGGCAGGTCGTCGTTCAGCTGATCCAGCCATTGTTCCAGTTCGGTGGCGTGCTCTTCTTTAATCAGGTGGTAATCCGGCAGGCACAACTCGCCGCCCAGATCAAACAGCCGGTGCTGGATGCGCGCGAGCCAGGGTTGCAGGGCGTCGTCGTTGGCAAGCTCCGCCACCAGTAAGCCCACCGCGCAATTGGTTTCATCCACATCGCCGATGGCCTGCATGCGCAAATCGTATTTGGCAATGCGCACGCCATCGCCCAGGCCGGTGGTGCCATCGTCGCCGGTGCGGGTGTAAATTTTTGATAATCGGTGGCCCATTTGGCGTCCTCTTTTTTCTACAGATAAAGTGTTGCCTGACGATTTACGATACCGCCATTGGATTGTTGTTCGAACAATGTGCGCAATGCGGGGCCCATCAGGTCGTGCCGCGCATCCAATGGTTTGCCGTGCATCAACGCGTCGGGGTGTTGCTCAAATGTGCGCCGGTTGTGCGTCACCGCTTCGGTGATCGCGATGTCCTGCTGCAACACCCGCCGGAACAGGGGCGTCAGCAACATTTGTTTTACGCGCGCGGGCAACAGGCCGCGGCGGGTACTGATACGCGCAAACAGCTGATGCCGTTCATTTTCAACGGGCGTGATCCACAGGTCGACCCGCAGGGTCAGGCGCTGTTGGGCATCATGATACTCAATCTGCGCAAGATTGGGCCACAAAAAGCGGCCCCAGCTGGCGCCCCGGCTGGGCTCAAATAAGCGCGACAGCCAGCCGTTCTGGGTTTGTTCATTCTGATACGCCACTTCAATCCCGCCGTCGATCGGGCGCAACAGCGCATCCACTTGCTGGCGTTGGGTATCGCGCCGCACCAGCCCGCGGTGGACAAAGTGGGTGTGAAACGCCTCCAGAAAATTTTCCGCGATATCGAGCAGCGTGGCGTCGACCGTAGACTGCATAAAAAATTGGTCGACCCCGTTGGATTCATCTGGCAAGTTGAGTGGGGCACCGGCCTCGGTCTGCACCCAAATCAGCCCGGCGGATTCAACGCACCCCAAGGCCCGCACCAGCGGCCTGCGGCTCAATGCGTGTGCATCCTGCATGCCCGGTATCCGGACACAGCGACCTTGCCCATCGAAGGTCCAGCCGTGATAGGGGCATTGAATCTGCCCTTGCGTGCATTGCCCCTGACTCAGGGGCGCCATCCGGTGTGGGCAGGCGTCGACCAGTGCTGCCGGTTTTAGTTCATTGGTGCGGAATATCACCAGGGGCAGCCCGTTCAGCTGACGGCGCATCGGGCGATCGGCGCTGAGCTCGCGCGCGACGGCCACCGGCCACCAGCATTGGGATCCATCGGGAAAAGCTGTCATAGTTTCAATAGCTTCATGAGAGGAACGCCCAGGGTTTTCAGCAACAGGGAAAGTATTGTCCAGGCCAGTCGGCGATGCAGCGGCAAATGCCGGATATACACCAGCGAGTATTCAATGGCGGGCTCGCCGCCCCGCAAGCGTTTAAAGCCCGCGGCACCGGAACTGAAATTCAACAGCAGGCGTTGTTGCAATGCCCGGGCGATACACAGGTGAGTGAGTTGACGGTATAAACCCAGACTTTGGGGAAGCGAAGTATCGTAGCCGACAATCGGCGCGGTCAGCGTATCGCCCAGGGCAAAAAAGCCCACCACACCCATCAGCTGCGTATCGGGCGCGCGTAACCCTATCAATTCGAGCCAGCCATCGCGGTGGCCGGCGGCGAGCCATTGCGCCGTATATTGTGGATTCAGCGGCGAGTATTTTTCCAGATACAGTTGGTTGTAGAGCGATTCCGCACGCACAAAATCCGCGTCGGTAAAGTCGGCGCCGGGCACTTGGGTCAACCCGGATGTTTCGAACAGTTTGCGATCAATTTTATTGTTGTGTCGCTGTGCAATGCGCTGAGCACCGTCAGGGTTGCGCGCATCAAACAGATACACCTGCCGGCTCGGCACTGTGATAAAACCGAGCCTTCGCAGATTGCTGATCAGGCTGGCATTGCTTGTGTGATTCAACGAACGGAACCCGACGGCATTGTCCGGGTTGGCGTGCAGGCATTCAGCCAGCGCCGTCTGGATTTCCTGCTGGGAAAAATGCTGCGGGTAGAGGTTGGTGGATAACAGCCAGTTGTTGATGTGGGTCACATCATCCAGACGCGCTTTGCCGAGCAATGTGCCGATTATCGCTATCAGTTTTTGCAGGCCATGGCCCAGCCAGGCGGGCCGTATCAGGTAACACTCGTAGCGGGCGTAATCAATGTAAGTGGCCATGGGTGATACCACATAGCAATTGTCTGGCTCGCCATGATTGATTGAGCAGGGCACCGGGTAGCCCCCCAGCGTCACCTGCGTGAGCTGGGTCCTGAGGTTTCTGATGGTCTGATTCTGCCGGCTTGCCAGCAGGCGAACATAGGCGTGCGTTTTTGCGGTAAGTCGTTGTCGCTCCGGACCGAGACTGCACGCAGGCAAGTCATTGCCATCCCATTCGATATCCCGGGTAGCGGCCGCCAATAATCCGGTGCGGTGTCGTAGGGCCCGCCATAAAATTTCTGTAAAAGGTAGCAGCTGCAGCCAACCGGGCCGACGATCATGGGCCAGCCACAGCACGTCGTCGGCGCGCACGATGTCGCGCCAGAAAGTCCGCGAAAAATAATGCGGCAAGCCGAAACTCAACATGGCCAGAATAACCATGAGAGGCTGGCTGGGCGGTTCGGCTTTTTCCTGCGTCCGGGTCAGCACGTGTGTTAACGAGGGGCAGTTGGCCAGCAGGTGAATGCCGCTGGTGGCCCGGGGGTTACATTCGAGCAACCAGAATTTGCCGTCGGCTGCGCGAATGAAATCAAAACCCACCTGGCCGGTATAACTGGTGGTTTGCCCGAACTCGGCGAGAAAGGCGGTGATGTCCGGGAAATCATGCGGTTCAAAATACATGCCCGAGCCTTGCCCGGCACGATAGCGGGGTTGGTACACGCAGTGCGCCAGTAATTTGCCGTCGCGCAGCAGGCTGTAGGAGCAGTATTCGGTACCGGCCACGAACCGTTGGGCGATCCACGGATTGTGCGCATCATGGGCAAGATGGTTTAAGGCGTCGGCCTTGGGTTTGATTAAGGTGCGATTGGCGAAGCGTGAATAGGCGGGTTTGAACACCCATTGCTCAGGCGTCTGACGCAGGGCGTCCGGTATTGGGCGCCCGTGCAGAACCCGGGTTTCCGGTGTGCGGATGGACCAGCGTTGACTCAATTCCGCAAACCGGCCCTTGTGGTGCAGTTGCTGCATCAGCTCAAAATCGGCGCACAAAAATTCGGTTTCCGTACGCAGCCACGGTTTGCAGTGGCTCAGATAAAACGCTTCTTCGCAGGTGGGTATGACCCACTGGATCTGATGCTGGGTTAAGAACTCATTCAGCGTGTTTGCCCAAGCCGCGAGCTGGGTGCGCGGTGGCGGTAAGTGAAGAAACCCCTGGCTGTAACGGCTGAAGCGCGCAAGCGGAAATGCCAGCGAGTCTGCCAGCCACACCTGATAGCCTTCGCGGCCAAGACGTCGCACCCACTCCAGCGCTGCGGGCGCGCGTGCACCCAGCACCAGGATTTTGTCAGGCGCCGTTTGCATGATGGCCTCGGAACAGAAGGCGACGGACTTTGTCCCCGGGTTTGCCAGCGGTCCAGATTTGGAGAGTGAGCGATGGCGCTTCGAGCGCGTGAGTCCGGAACAGGATCTGCAGGTGTGCCGCCAGCGCTGGAAAGTGTTGCTGATCGGATTCGGTTAATTGTATCAGCCAGCGATCCAGTTCTTGAATAATCCGGTAATCCTGTAACGGCGGGTTGAACGCCAGCAGATGTTGTCGCACGGTATCCGGGAACAGCGGCTTAATGGTTCCGTGCTCTCGGCATGTGGCGTAAAGCACTTCGTCCGCGCGCCCCTCAATGCCGGCGATGGTGGATTCGGCGCGCCCACAGCTGCAGGGTGTGGCGCGGGCGAGTAAAATATCATCTAACCGATAGCGCACAATGGCCTGACTTTCCCGTGAAAAATCGGTGATGACTGGGTGGAATCGGGTTTTTTCTTCATCAATCCATTGGCGTTCTATTATCAGGTGGGTTTCGTTTAGATGCAGGCCGCCGGCTTCGCAGCTGTAACCCAAAAATCCTTCCGTTGCCTGGTAGATCTGTCTCAGGCTGGCTGCCGGAAAAACCTTGCTGATCAGCGCGCGGACGTTTTCATCCAGCACTTCGGCCACACTGACAATGTCGGTGGGTGCAATGCTCAGTTTGCCCTGTTGTTGCCATTCACACAGTTGGTGCAGAACGGAGGCTGGTGCGACCACCACCTGCGGGCTGAACTCATCGAGGTTGGCGCATTGATCCCACAAGGGTTTGGTTAAATCGAAGAAGCGGAAATCAATGCGGCGGGTGTTGAGCGTTTGGTAAAGGTTGCTGTCGGCCCGGAGAAAAAAGGCAATGCGCAGCGGTGCGCGCCAGAAAAAAAGTATCTGTAGTAAAAGCTGCGCGGGCAATAACTTCGCTAATAAAATCCCGGCCCAGCGCGCCTGTTCATGTTCACTGACAAGAAATACCCCGGGCCTGCCGCTGGTGCCACTGGAAAGGCCCACGCTGAGCTCGCCGATTCCCGGCGTGAAATCCCGTGTGGCTTCGGCTTGTTGTGCAACGCTGAGCGCGTGTTGGATATTAATGGCGGCAATATTGTATTGATCGAACTGCGCCAGCAGGGTGTTCTTATCGGATGTGGGCAGGCTCGCCAGCATGGTGGCTATCGACACGTTTCGCTCAGGTTCGGGGGTGTCGCGAAAGGCGCCGTATCGGCCAATTTTTCTGATGAACCGTGTTAACTGCCGTTGCTGTCGACGCGCCAGGGCTTGCGGGTTTAAATGCCGGAGCCACCAGCGCGTGTAGACAAAATGCCACAGCAGCCGCAACTTGTTGCCGATGGTCATTTAATGCTTTCCATGGAATTTCCGGAACGCATCCGGGCAGTGGGACGGCAGAATCGACAGCTCGGGTTCGCGCCGGCTGAGTGTCGATAGATTTGTGAATGTGTGTTTGTAGCGCCGCCAGTTCGCGGTAAAAAATCCCACCAGGGGTGAAGGCAGTGCGCCCCGTTGACAGGCGGGCAGTGACCAGCAGGCATCGGCACAAAGGAGCACCGGGCCTTGTTGGCTGTGCGGAAGTAACAAGCCCAGCTGACCGGCACTGTGGCCGGACAGATCAATCAGCAGCAAGCTGCCATCGCCCGCCATGTCCCAGCCGCGATCAAACGGCGCCATCCAGCCGGGCAGGTCCAAGGGTGCGAAGGTGTCTGCGTATTGCACGCGAGGCCAGAAATCCGTAGGTAGCAGGCCGGGTAAAATGCCTTGCGTCGTCGCACGCCAACGGCCCAGGGATTGCAAATGCATGCAGTCGGCACGGCTCGCAATAAAACGGGCCTTCGGAAAGTCTTTCAGACCTGCCACGTGGTCGCCGTGAAAATGCGAAATAATCACGCCCGCAATCTGCGCCGGTAAAATGTGTCGTTGCTGCAATTGGACACACAGTTGTTCATCGTGCGGCAAGTGGATCGGCAGCAATTGTTTGTACAGCTTTTCCGGATAGCGCGCGCAGGCAGAATCAAAATGGTTGGCGTAGCCGGTATCGAACAGCAGGTGGCCCAGCGTCGGGTGACTGATCAGCGCGCAATAGGATGGAAACTCGGTCGATTGACAGGCCGCATCCCGGACCGCCATGCAGGCGAGGTGGTTGCAATGGCCGACTTTGAGAAAATCCACGGATACTGTGTTCATCGCAATTGATCCCGATACCAGGTGGCGTAGCGGGCAATGCCCTCGTGTAAACTCACCCGCGGCTGATAATTCAGGTCGGCGCGGATGCGGTCCAGGCACAGGGTCTGGCTGAAGGCCATCACGCCCGCACTGTAACGGGTGAGCAGTGGCTCCTTATCGGGCGTCAGCTTGCCCAATCCCTCCAGACAACAGGCGATACCATACAGCACGGGCCAGGGCAGATTGCGCTTGCGCACGGTCAGATCAAACTGTGTGCTGATTTCGTTCAACAAATCGCTGATACAGATTGGTTGGCCATTGGACAGGTTGTAGGTGACCGAGCGGGCGGGCAATGGTTGGTGCAAGGCGAGCAGTACGGCATCCACCAGGTTGTCGATGTAAGTCAGGTCCACCAGCGCACGGCCCTGTCGGGGCGTGGGTACCGCGCTTTTTTCGATGACCCGCAGCAGTCGGGGCATCAGCGTGTTATCCCAGGGGCCGAAGATCGCCCGCGGCCTGAATAACACGGTATTGGGTATCCGGCTTTCGCGTATCCGGGCTTCTGCCAGCGCCTTGGTGGCGGCGTAATGATTGACCGGGGGCGGTAGCACGGAATCTTCATCAATGTTCAGGCAATCGGCAAAGCGGAAATACAGGCTCGGGGTAGAAATGTGAATCAGGCGCTGTACGCCCTGCGATTCACAAGCGCTCACCACCTGTTCGGTACTTTCGACATTGGCGCTGTAGAAATCGTGGTAGCGTCCCCACGGCGAAGATAATCCTGCGGTGTGAACCACCGCCTGATGGCCTTGGCTGGCCTGGTGAATCTGTTTGCCCGCTTCGGGCGAGGCGTGATCAATGGCCAGCCATGTGACGTTGCCGGGCGAGTGTGCCAGTACCTGCTGTGCCGCACGTTCGTTGCGGCCGGTAAAGGTCACCTGGTGCCCCTCTGCGCTCAGTCGCCAGACAATGTGGCGGCCCACAAAGCCGGTTCCGCCCGTCACCAGTATGTTCATCAGTACTCCAGAATCGCGCCGCCAATGGACAGCCCGGCACCGGTACCAATGAGCAGCAGTTTATGCCCCCGTTGTATCCGGCCGTCGTGGATGGCGATGGCCAGTGCGGTTGGCAGCGACGCGGCCACCTGGTTGCCATGCCCGGCAAAAATGTTAATCACTTTATCGGAGGGGATGCCGAGCCGTCGCTCCAAATGGGACAGTGCCAGATGGCTCGCCTGATGGGGTACCACCCAATCGATTTCGGCCAGCGATAATTGCGCGAGGTCGAGCAGCTCGTCGATAAAACCGGGAATTTTTTCGGCGGCAAGGCGGAATACCTTTTTTCCGTCCATTTTGAATCGGGTCAGCGGTGCGAACGGCTGATGGATTCTGCTCGGATGAAAACGGGAACCGCCCGCGGGTATTTCGCAAAAGTGCGCGCCTTCTGCATAGGTGGTTAACTGCGAAGCCAGTATCCGGCTTTGCTCGGTTTTCTGGCTGTCGCCGCCGATCACCACGGCCGCCGCACCATCGCCAAAGATGGCGCTTTCTTCCAGCTGGTCCCAATTGAGGCCACAAGACGCCACGTCCGCTGCCACCAGCACAATGCGTCGGTAGCGACCGGCGGCCAACGGCCAGCGTAAATTATCGAGCGCGGCCAAAAAACTCAGGCAGCTGGCATTGATGTCAAAGGCCGGCATGGGCGGGCCCTTGAGTTCGTGCAGAATCAGCGCGGCATTGCTGGGTAAACCCTGATCCATGGTGCCGGAGGTGGCCACCAGGGCGTCGATCTGATCCAGCCGGAGCCCGGCATTGGCGAGTGCCCCTTCAACGGCTTGCGCCGCCATTGTCGCCGCCGTAAGTTCGGCTGGACAAAAATAGCGCTGAGTCACACCGCTGACCTGTGCAATCCGGCCCGCAGGCAGATTCAGTTTTGCATCGAGAGCGAGGCTGCTGACCGGATCGCCGGGCAGTGCCCAGCTTGAGCCCAGAATTCTAAGAGGGTGAACGTGTTGTGGCATTACCAGGGCAAAACTCCAATAGTGAAAGAGAAGCTTGTCCAAACTGCCGACGAACTGCAAGGCTTATGTGGGACGCGGCGGGAAGTTGATAGGAAAGGCCCAAGCCGTCATTTCGTGTCGGCCAATTGCATAGCTGTGAAACGGTTTGTTGTCGGACGCGGATCAGCGAGAGGTGCCTATCAGGGGATGAAGAATGCCGCCAAGCTTCTGTTGGCGGCATTCTTGCTGTGTTGGACTTGAGTAAAGTCTTTCGTTGTCGAACGAAAACTAATCCAGCTTGGCCTGCGCGGCCACACAGCGGGTTTCCGCTTGCGCGGTCTTTTTCAGCACTTTGGTCACTGTACCGGCCAGGCCTTGCGTCTCGGCCAGCGCCAGGTAGTGGCTTTCGCCTTCCGCTTTACAATGGCGCGGCAGCAGGGCGCCGGCGAGTGTCGCCTGTAACGCCGGTTGCTGGGCATTGGTCAGCGCGTGGAAGGCAACCAGGATGTCTTGCTCCAGTTCGAGATTCAGCGCGTGCTGCTCCAACGGCATCATGCTGAACAGAATGGTGCGCAGATCTGTGTAGGCGTAGGTGGTGTCGGGATTACTCACTTCGGTCAGCCAGCGTTGCTTCACGGCTTTATCGGGCGCTTGTGATTCGGCGGCCAGGCGATTGAGTTTGCCCTTGTCCGAGCTGTCCTGCTGGCTCAGTTTTTCCAACCAGAGTTCGGCATCTTTGTGCCCGGTGCGCACCAGCATGCCGGCCAGGGTCCAACGGTCATCGGTGCCAAGTGTTTGGCCGGCCAGCAATTGGGTGGCGCGCTTCTGGTCGGCAATTCCTTTGGCATAGTCAGTCCACTGACCAAACCAGATGCGCTTGAGCGCGGGGTCGTCGGTCTGGAAGCCGGCCCAGGCCATGGCCGCCAATTTCGCGCGATAGGCTTCCGCCTGTTCCGGGCCGAATTCGCGCACAAACGGGCGCAGGAATACGTAGCTGTATGCGCCCTGTACATTGCGCGCTACGGTACCCAGCAGGGCCGGGTCGTTTTCTTTGGGCAGGTATTTCAGGCCCAGGTCGATGAAGCGGGTGGCGGCCAATTCGCCGTCAATCACGCTTTCCCACAGTGCGCGCCAGATCAACCCTTTTTGTACTGGATCGGTGAAGTCCGCCAGGTGGTTAGCCAGGTAGTTCACTGAGGTATCGTCGAACAGAATGCGGGCAAAGGTATAGTCGGACGCGTTCAGTAACACGAACGCCGGGCAGTCGTAGCCGCGCACCTGTTCCTGGGCGGAGTTTTCGCCGGTGACCTGAATATCCACTAATGAGCGCGCGCCTTCGGTGCTGATCAGCAGTGCGTCCAGTTTGTGTTCGCGCAGTGCACCACTGACATTGGCGGGCGATTGATTGACCACAAAGCTGGTCACCACGCCGTTGTCGCATTGCACGTCCGCTTTGAGCGCATTGGTGCCGGATTGTTGCAGCCACTGTTCGCTCCAGCCCGACAGATCGCGGCCGGCGGCTTCACCCAGCGTGCCCAGGAAATCATTCAGGTTGGCGTTTTTCCAGGCGTAGCGATCAAAGTGCAGCGCCAGGGCTTTCTGGAAAGTATCGGCGCCAATCAGGTGCTTCAACTGGATCAGGGTGGCGGCACCTTTGGCGTAAGTAATGCCGTCGATGGAGGCCATAACCACTTCGGTGTTGGGAATGTCCTGCACAATGGGATGCGTGGTATTCCACTGGTCTTCGGCGTAGCCCCAGCTCTTGCGGCTGGTGGAAAAGCTCTGCATTGCCTCAGTGTATTCAGTGGCTTCAGCGGTGGCGAAGTTGCCCATCAGGTCGGCAAAGCTTTCGTTCAGCCAGATGTCATCCCACCACTTCATGGTGACCAGATTGCCGAACCAATGGTGTGCCAGTTCGTGCATCACCACCACCGCCATGCGCTGGCGGTCGGCGCGGGTTTTCTCGCGGCGGGGTTGCAGGCGTTCGGTAAAGGTGACGGCACCCACATTTTCCATGGCGCCAAACACAAAGTCGGGCACCAGCAGCTGGTCGTACTTGCCAAAGGGGTAGGCGTATTCGAAATAGTTGTCGAAGAAATCGAAGCCCTGGCGGGTGACTTTAAACCAGTCGTCCACGTCAACGTATTGAGCATAACTCTGACGTGCGAACAGGCGCAGCGGCACGCGGAAGTCATTGTCTTCCCACACCTTGTAGGGGCCGGCGTGAATGGAAAAAATGTAAGTGGAGAACAATTGCGTTTGCGGGAAGGTCCACAGCTTGCGGCCTTCACCGGCGTCTTCCACCGCGGATTCGCGCTTGGCGGTAATCACTTGCCAATGGGCCGGTGCGGTAACGGTCATGCGGTAGGTGGCTTTCAGGTCGGGTTGATCGAAACCGGGGAACACCTTATTGAAGTGGTAGTCCTCAAATTGGGTGAACAGGTAGGTCTCGCCATCCTCCGCATCTTTGCTCCAGTGCAGGCCCTGACCGTCGCGACGGTAGGGGTGGGTGTAGGTGATTTCCACCTGCTGTGCCCCTTTGCGCAGGCTGGATGCCGGCAGGGTGATGAAAAAGCCGTTGTGGGGTGCGTCCACCACTGTGCCGTTGACCTTTACTTCGCTCACGGTGCCATCTACCAGGTCCAGCGTGAGTGGTGCGCTCGCATCGCTAAGGTCAAAATCAATCACTGTCCGGCCGCTGAAGGGGACATTGTCAGCGGGCAGATCCAGGTGCATCTGGTAGTGCACATTGCTCACCCGGGCCGCGCGCGAGGCGGCTTCAACGCGAGTGAGGTAGGGCGCGGCTTCGCGCGGTTCAACGCCGGGGTTGACGGTGTTCTGGCTACAGGCGCCGAGCAACAGGGCGGTGGTCAGGCCCGCCAGTAAGGGCAGGCGGCGCAATAGAGTCGATGTCATTCTGCGGTCCATGGATGGTTAATAGATTTGTTGGGTCCAATAGATAGAAACGAATAAAGTCCCCGAGCTTTCATCCCTTTTACCGCCTGAGGTATGCTTTTCGTCTCAGCACGAGGGCATTATGGCCACAATCGGAACCCACTACATCAAAAGTGCCCTGGGCGGCGCTAAGGCCCGGGGCCTGAATCCCAAAGCGTTGCTGCGCATGGCGCGCATTCCCGAACGGCCGTTGCGCGACCCGAAGGCGCGCATTCACGTGGATCTGGTGGC
Organism: Simiduia agarivorans SA1 = DSM 21679; assembly: GCF_000305785.2. Lineage (NCBI taxonomy): Bacteria > Pseudomonadati > Pseudomonadota > Gammaproteobacteria > Cellvibrionales > Cellvibrionaceae > Simiduia > Simiduia agarivorans. Next base: position 3,578,828 of record NC_018868.3, read on the forward strand.
GAAACTGTATTTTGGTATTGCCAAGGCGCTCAATGACGAGTTCATGGGTTTTACCGAGCGCCCGATTAAGCTCGGCACTTTTGCGCTCATGGCGGACTATGTGTCCACCGCGGCCAATCTGGAAGAGCTGTTCCAGCGCGGCATACGCTTTTATAACCAGATTACCGACGAGCTCACCATGTCGCTGGAAGTGGAAGGCGACCACGTCTACCTCACCACTGTATTCAAACGGCCGGAACTGGATTTCGAGCACTTTTACATCGAGTACTGGCACGTGATCTGGCACCGGTTTGCCAGCTGGTTTATCGGCAAACCGATTAAGTTGGTGGGCGCTTACATTAACTACACGCCCATCGATGCCGAAGAGTTCCGGCTGTTGTTCCGCTGCCCCACCCACCTGAAGAGCAAATACAACCGACTGGTGTTTCACCGCAGCTACCTCACATCACCCCTGGTGAAAACCAAGCGCGAGTTGCAGGTATTCCTGCGCCGCGCGCCCATCGACATGCTCACCATCCCCGGTGAAGACACCAGCCTGACAGCGCGGATTAACCAGATGTTGCAGCCGGCACCGGGGCAGGTGCTGCTATTGCCCACGGCCAATGAGATGGCTGCACGGCTGGACATTTCCGAGCAGACATTGCGCCGGCGGTTGAGCGAAGAGGGCAAAAGTTATCAGCAAATCAAGGACAACCTGCGCGCCGACCTGGCCTGTGATCTGTTGGCCAATAAAAGCCTGGCCATCGGCGATGTGGCGCGGCAGCTGGATTTCTCCGAGCCCCGCGCCTTTACCCGCGCCTTCCGCCAATGGCAGGGCATGACCCCGCGCGAATACCGCAACGGTTTACGCGATAAGCCCCAGTTCCACGAGGAGTTGGCGGCCCGTTAGGGCGTCAGCGTCTATGCTTAGACCCCACTACCGCGTTTTTACAGCTAAATAGACAAAAACCTACATATAAAATCACCGTGGCGACTTTTTTATGTATGATTTTGTCCATTATTAATATGGATATTAGTGCTTAATTATTGGCTTAAATTTGTAAATATCTATATTTATCAATGTATTACTGTCTGATTGCGTGGTTTGGTGTGTCGGATTTCAGGGTTTAAAAATAGACATCAATCGGTAATATCGCGCCATTATTTTGTGGTGGGCTGTGTACTCATCGGGTCTCTCCCCGGGCATTTGCCCGGGAACCGATGGTCCTAAATTGCATGGTGCCATCCCGGCCAACCGGATAAAGAGGCAGATATGTCCCAAATACCTAAATCAGCGACTGAGTCAGCCCCGGTGCTGAACAACCCTTTTAATGACGCCGCCGAGGTGGAGTTTTCCGTGCCCGGGCAGGCCAGCTATGAGCCCGGTTTGTACGAGGCCAACCTGAAAAGCGGCCTGGAGCTGATCGAGCGGCCAAAGAAAGCGGCGGGCACGCGCAATATTCAGCGTCAGCATGCCAAGAAGCGCATGACCATCTGGGAGCGCTTGAGTGTGCTGACCGACGAAGAGCCAACGGTACTGTTCCAGAACTGGGGCAAAAATCTGGACGGCGCCTCGCTCGTGACCGCGATCGTGAAAATCAACGGCCGCGATGTGGCGGTGTACGGTCACGACTTTACGGTGCGGGCCGGTTCCATGGATGCCACCAACGGCCGCAAGCTGGCGCGCCTGTTTGAGCTGGCGGGCAAGCGCCGGATTCCGCTGGTGGGTCTGAACGATTCCGCTGGCGCCTATGTGCCGGCCGGTGTGGGCGGCTTGGATGGTTACGCCGAAGCGTTTACCGCACTGCGGAAAATTTCCGGTGTGGTGCCATCGATCATGTGCATGTTCGGCTTCAATGCCGGCGGCGGCTCCTATCTGCCCCGGCAAGGCAGCTTTCTGATTCAGCCGAATGATACCTTCTTCGGACTTACCGGCCCGGGTGTGGTGAAGTCGGTGCTGGGTGAAGATGTCACGCCCGATGAGCTGGGTGGCCCGGGTGTGCATTCTCAATCGGGTGTGACCGATTTTGTGGTGCCGGACGAAGTGGCGGCATTGCGCAAGGTAAAAGAGCTGCTCAATTACCTGCCCGACAATAACAGTATGTTGGCGCCGTTCCAGCCCACGTCCGACCCGCTCGATCGCAAAACCTGGGATATCGATATCCTGTTGAAGAAAGCTTTCAATTCGCCCTCCGGTTTCAATACACCGTTGGATGTGTCCATTATCATTCAGCAGTTGTGTGATCACGGAGACTTCCTGGAAATCCAGCCGGATCGCGCGCGCAATACGGTGACGGCATTGGGGCGCATGGGCGGCAATGTTATTGGCTTTGTGGCCAACAATTCGGCGGTATCGTCCGGCCAGATTGATATTGCGGCGGCCTATAAGAACGCACGCTTTATCCGTTTTTGTAACCTCTACAATATTCCCGTGATTTTCATGGAAGACACCACCGGTTTCTTGCCTGGTCGCGAGCAGGAAGCGGGCGGCATTGTGCAGGCGGGACGCGCCATGCTGGATGCGATCATTGATCTGCGTACGCCGCGTTTTCTGGTGATCTTGCGCAACGCCTTTGGTGGCGCCTATGCGTCGTATAACAATTACCCTACCGGTGCCGACTTTGTGATTGCGCTGCCCTCCACCCGCGCCGCCGTGATGGGCCCTGCCGGTGTGGAGTTTGTGTACAAGCCGGAATTACAGGCCATTCGCGCGGAAGTGAAGCAGCGTCTGGCGGCAGGCGAGGATGCGGCTGCTGTCGCAGCTTGGCAGGCAGCGCAGGAACAGGCACTGAAAACCCGTTACGAACAGGAGCTCATGAGCCCCAATGAAGCCCTGAGCCTGGGGTCTATTTCCCAGATTGTCATGCCCTCGGATTTGCGCCAGGTGTTGTGCAAAAACATGGCATTCCATTTGAGCCATTACACGCCCGAACCCTTTAACGGTGTTCAGCGCGAATTCTTCTAATGGCCCCTGATTCTGAGAGCAAGACAGTGAACAAAGAAAACTACCTGAATAATCCTCTGATTCATCAAGATCGCATCCGCACGGGCTCCGCCTGGGTGCAGAGCTTCGATTGCAGCCACATGCGCCCGTTGATTATTTGCCGTGGCCCCATTCGCAAAGAAGCGATGGATGTGTTTGAAGAAATGGGCATTCATCATTATGGCATTTTATTGTCGGAAAAAGACTCCATCGTGTATCAGAATGCGTTGGCGCCGGAGCTCAGAAAGCTGACCGACCCCACCCGCGTACACCGGGTACCCGATTACACCGGCGCAAATAAAGAAGAGCGCGCGGTGCGCATCCGCCAGATCATCAATATTGCCAAGACCAACGGCTACAACAGCATTTTTGCCGGCTATGGGTTTATGTCGGAAGACGCCGAAATGGTTGAGGCCATGGAAGAGGCTGGGCTCAATTTCATTGGCCCTTGCTCTTACACGCAGAAATCTGCCGGTATGAAGGATCAGGCCAAGCGCACGGCGTTGAAAACCGGCGTGTCGGTCACGCCCGGTGTCAATAACGCTACCAGCCTTGCACTGTTTGCCAAGTACGGTAAAGACGGCCTGGAGAAATGCGCGGCAGACAATAACCTCGCTGTGGATTTCGCTGCCTGCGCGGATGACGAAGAAAAAGCCCTGGCGCTGTTGGCTGCCTCCTACGATGCGGGCATCGACGTGATTGATGCCGATGATATCGGCCGCGCCCTGCAGGTAGAAGCCAGCCGCATGTTGGCGGAAAAGCCCAATAACCGCTTCCGGCTCAAGGCCATCGCCGGTGGCGGTGGTAAAGGTCAGCGCATTCTTCAGGCTGCCAACAGCTACGAGGGCGCGACGCTGGAAGAGCGCGTTGCCAAAGCGGCGGCCAAGGTGCCGGGGCTGACCCGCGAATGTCTGGTGGAATTGAAGACCAATGGCGTGGGCGACAACAAAAACGTGTTGATTGAAATGAACATCGACACCACCCGCCATCAGGAAATCCAGGTGGTGGGTAATGGCCAGTGGTGCATGACCCTCGGTGGCCGCGACTGTTCCCTGCAAATGCACGAACAGAAGCTCCTGGAAGTATCGGTCACGGTCGAAGAGCTGAAGGAAGCGATTGAGGTCGCGCGTGCCGCCGGCAAGCAGGATGAATTGCAGCAGCTGGAAAAGGATCTGGTGATTCTGGAAAAAATGGAGCGCGAAGGCGCTCTGTTTGGCGAAGCCGTAAAGCTGGATTCTGTGGGCACGTTTGAATGTATTGTGGATGGCGAAGCCCATTACTTCATGGAGATGAACACCCGCATCCAGGTGGAACACCGCGTCACCGAGCTGTGCTACGCGCTGCGCTTTACCAACCCCGAGGATGCATCCGACAGCTTCCGCGTGGATTCGCTGGTGGAAGCGATGATGCTGCTGGCGGCCCATGGCCCGCGCCTGCCAAAACCCACGCGCGAAGCCCGCAGTGCCGCCAGTGTGGAAGCACGCCTGAATGCCACCAACCAGGCCCTGCAGCCGCACGCCGGCGGACTGATCGAAAACTGGTCGGATCCCATCGACGGTGAAATCCGCGATGACCAGGGTATTTCCTTACACAACCCGGATACCGGTGTGTTCATGAAATACCATTTAGCCGGCGCCTACGATTCTAATATCGCGTTGCTGCTCACGGTGGGCGATAACCGCAAACACACGTACGAGCGCATGAGCGAAGTGTTGCGGGTCACGGAGTTGCGCGGCAAGGACCTGGCCACCAATCTGGAATTCCATTACGGCCTGGTAAACTGGTTTTTGGGCAACAACATCAACGCCCGCCCCACCACGCGCTTTATTGTGCCCTACCTCACCGCGGTGGGATTACTCAAGCAAGCGGCCAATAATATCGATCTGGCGCACGCCTATGCCAGTCTGTGTCAGACCCGGATCGCGCAAGCGGGCGAGCAAGGCAGGGCAGTGTCGGCAGTGTTGGAAACCAAGCAGCTGCTGTTGACGCGTCCGCTGGAAAAGCTGATGGCCGAGCCTCACCTGATGGCGGGCTGGTTGTCCATGCACCGCGCCCATTTTGACCTACGCGACGGCCACATCCATTGGCTCACCAACCCGGTGCAGGTGCTGGCAGAAACCTACCATTTCCTGAATATGGATTATTGTGGCCGAAAGCCCGCGGCGAACATGATCTGGCAGGAGGACAGCCAGGTACTGGCTGATGCGGTGGCCTTCTATCAGACACTGGCAACCAAAGTGCCCGCCAAGAGCTTTGATGAACTGTGCGCGGTACTGGCAGGCGGCGCGCCCGCAGGCTTCAGCGATGAGCAATGGGCCGACGTTCAGGCCGCGCACCGTGGCTACCAGCTCGGCTGCCAGATTCTCAGTTTGCCGGTTTATCTGGCACTGGAAACCGGCTTCTTTGATCTGAAAGTCAATACGGATCTGAGCATCCACATCCCCGAGCGGTTGACCGAGTCAAGCTTGCAGGCGGCCATGGCCAAAGTGTTGGTACCGCCGCCCGTTGCCAAGTCAGACGAAATACTCGCGCCCACTGGCGGCATGTTCTATTCACGTGAAGCCCCCGGTATGGCACCCTTTGTGGAAGTGGGCAGCCATTTCAACGCGGGTGAGCCCTTGTACATCATTGAAGTCATGAAGATGTTCAACAAGGTGAATGCGCCGTTTGCCGGCACCATTAAAGAAATCCTGGTTCAGGATGACGGCACCATTATCAAGAAGGGCCAGCCTCTGTTTAAAATTGAGCCGGATGAAAAAGTGGAAGTGGAGTCGCCCGAGGCGATCAACGCGCGGCGTCAATCCGCGACCGAGGCTTTCCTGGCCACGCTGGAAATCTGAGTGGGCCTTAGGAGATTATTATGATTGTTGCATTAGACCATATCGCCATCGCAGTGCCTGATCTGGAAAAAGCGATTACGCGTTTCCTCGAGGATTTCGGCCTGGAATACAAAGGCCGCGAAGATGTTGCCAGCGCAAAGACCAGTACCGCGTTTTTTCCGGTGCCGGCTACCCAAATTGAATTGGTGCATCCGCTCAACGGCGAAGGGCCGATTGCCGGCTATCTGGAAAAGCGCGGCGGCGGTTTGCACCACCTGTGCTTCCGCTCGGATGACATCGACGCCGACGTAGCGCGCCTTAAAGCCAAGGGCTATCAGTTTTTATCTGATGCACCCACGCTGGGTGCACACAATTGCAAAGTTATTTTCATTCACCCCAAAAGTTGTGACGGGGTGTTGATTGAATTGAATCAGCCGATGGACGATGAACATCGTTAAGGCTTGGTGCTGAATTCCTTCGCGGCTGGGAATCGGATGGCCGCCCCCCGCTCCTACAGTGTGGGTGCTAATGTGGGAGCGGCTTCCCAGCCCCGAATTCTGGCCGGCTAAGACCGGAGGACGAAAATATTATGACCGAAAAAAAATACACGCTGGCCGAATGGGAAGCCCTGGCCACCAAACAAATGAAAGGCCTGACGCCGGATGACCTGACCTGGCACACGCCCGAAGGCATCAACATCAAGCCACTGTACACCAAGGCAGATACCGAAAACCTGCCCTATGCGGATACCTTGCCGGGCTTGGCGCCCTATGTGCGCGGCCCACAGGCCACCATGTACGCCGGCCGACCCTGGACCATCCGCCAATACGCAGGTTTTTCCACCGCCGAAGAGTCCAACGCGTTTTACCGCAAAAATCTCGCCGCCGGTGCCCAGGGGGTGTCGGTAGCGTTTGATCTGGCAACACACCGGGGGTATGACTCCGACCATCCACGCGTGTCCGGCGATGTGGGTAAAGCCGGCGTGGCCATCGATTCTGTCGAAGACATGAAAATCCTGTTCGACGGCATACCGCTCGATAAGGTCTCTGTGTCCATGACCATGAACGGTGCCGTGCTGCCGATTCTTGCCAACTATATTGTTGCAGCGGAAGAGCAGGGCGTGAGCCAGGAGCAACTGGCCGGTACCATTCAGAATGACATCCTGAAAGAATTCATGGTGCGCAATACCTATATTTACCCGCCTGCGCCGTCGATGAAAATTATCGGTGACATCATTGCGTACACCTCGCAACACATGCCGAAATTCAACTCCATTTCCATTTCCGGCTACCACATTCAGGAAGCGGGTGCCGATGCGGCGCTGGAGCTGGCCTATACCTTGTCGGATGGGCGCGAATACGTGCGCACGGCATTGGCGGCGGGCCTGGATGTGGATGCGTTTGCCGGCCGCCTGAGTTTCTTCTGGGGCATTTCCATGAACTTCTACATGGAAATTGCCAAACTGCGTGCCGGCCGCTTGCTTTGGCACAAGATCATGCAGGAGTTCAAACCCAAGAACCCCAAGTCGTCCATGCTGCGCACTCACAGCCAGACCTCGGGTTGGTCACTGACCGAGCAGGACCCCTACAACAACGTGATCCGCACCACCATCGAGGCCATGGCCGCCGTATTCGGTGGTACCCAATCGCTGCACACCAATGCGCTGGATGAAGCGGTAGCACTGCCGACAGAATTTTCTGCCCGCATTGCGCGCAACACGCAGATTATCATTCAGGAAGAAACCGGCATTACCCAAGTGGTGGACCCGTGGGGCGGTTCCTACATGATGGAATCGCTCACCCAGCAGATTGCCGACCGCGCCTGGGAGCTGATTGAGGAAATCGAACAAAACGGCGGCATGGCCAAGGCCATTGAAGCCGGTTTACCGAAGCTGCGCATCGAAGAGTCGGCAGCCAAAAAGCAGGCCCGTATCGATCGCGGTGAAGATGTGATTGTGGGGGTGAACAAGTACATCCTGGAAAAAGAGGATGACCTGGAAATTCTGGAAGTGGATAATGTGGCGGTGCGCGAGTCGCAGATCAAGCGCATTAACCAGATCCGTGCCAGCCGCAACAACGAAATGGTCAAGCAGGCGCTGGCCGATATTACCGCCGCCGCCAAATCGGGCCAGGGCAATCTGCTCGACTTGAGCGTGAAAGCCGCGCGGCTACGCGCCACCGTGGGGGAAATTTCCGACGCTATGGAAGAGATTTTTGGTCGCTACAATGCTCAGGCCCGCACCATCAGTGGTGTTTATGGTGCACCCTACGAAGACGACGCCGAGTGGCAGTCAATCAAGTCAGACATAGAATCGTTTGAAACCAGACACGGCCGCCGTCCGCGCATGCTGGTGTGCAAAATGGGCCAGGATGGGCACGATCGCGGCGCCAAAGTGATTGCTACAGCGTTTGCCGATGTGGGTTTCGACATTGATTTGTCGCCCATGTTTTCAACACCCGAAGAAGTCGCGCGCCAGGCGGTGGAAAACGATGTGCATGTAGTGGGCGTGTCCTCCCAGGCCGCGGGCCATAAAACCCTGGTGCCGGAATTGATCGAAGCCCTGAAAGCGCAGGGCGCCGACGACATTATTGTGGTGGCCGGTGGGGTGATACCTAAACAGGACTATGACTTTTTGTATCAGGCCGGTGTAAAAGGTATTTTCGGGCCGGGCACAAAAATTCCTGTGTCGGCGCGCAAAGTGCTTGAAGCCATCAATCAAGCGAACGCATAACTCACGGAATTAATAGTCACACCATGATTGATCCCACACTGCTGCGGCAAGGCAATCGCCGGGCGTTGGCCAAGGCCATCACGCTGGTTGAAAGCAAACTGCCCGCCCACCGCGAGCAAGCCCAGCAGTTGTTGGAGCAGCTGTTGCCACATACCGGCAACAGCATCCGCATTGGCATTTCGGGGATTCCCGGCGTAGGCAAGTCCACGTTTATTGAGGCTTTTGGCAAGCACCTGATCGGCCTGGGCAAAAAAGTGGCGGTGCTGGCGGTAGACCCCAGCTCACCGGTGCGCGGCGGCAGCATTCTGGGCGATAAAACCCGCATGGAGGAATTGTCGCGCGACCCCAACGCCTATATCCGGCCCTCACCCAGTGAGGGTGCGCTCGGCGGCGTGGCACAAAAAACCCGTGAGACCATGTTGCTGTGTGAGGCCGCCGGTTTTGATGTGATCCTGGTGGAAACCGTGGGTGTGGGTCAGTCGGAATATGAAGTGGCCGCCATGGTGGATTTTTTCCTGGTGCTGATGATTCCCAATGCCGGCGATGAACTGCAGGGTATCAAGCGCGGCATTATGGAATTGGCAGACGCTCTCGTAATCAACAAAGCCGATGGCGAATCCATCAATCTGGCCACCCGCACCCAGCAGCATTATCAAAGTGCGTTCCATCTGATCAAGCACGGCAACTTCTGGAATCCGAAGGTGGAAACCTGCTCGGCCCTGCACAAGCAGTCCATCGACAAAGTGTGGGACATGATTGCCGAGTACCACGCGCTGGCACTGGAGCACGATGCGTTTTACAGCAAACGCGCGCGCCAGAATGCCCAATGGATGCAAAAGCTGATTCATCAGCTGCTGGAGCAACGGCTAAAGCAAAATCCGGATGTGCAGGCACGCATGGCGGAATTGCAGGCGGCCGTCATCAATAACACCACCACGCCGCTGCTGGCGGCAAGGACGATAGTGGATCTGTTATAGTGTGTGGCTGTTAAATCTGTTGTGCTGTTACCATGAAATTACCTGCCGACGTTGCCCATACCCTGAATCAATTCTTTGACGAGCACCTGCCGTTAACCGGCTTCATGGGGTTGCGGTTGGACCACTACGACGGCCAGACGCTGGTGCTGAAGGCGCCACTGGCGCCGAACATCAATGATAAATCCACCGCCTTTGGCGGCAGCCTCTACAATGCTGCAGTGATGGCCTGTTGGGGCTTTGCTTACCTGAAAACCCAGGAGGCTGGCATTGTCTGCAATCAGGTGGTGGCCGAGGGCCACATCAAGTACCTGGCACCCGTTCGCGGCGATATCACCGCCGTCTGCAGCTCTCCGGGTCCGGACGCGCTTCAGCATTTCTTCGATACCTTCAAAGCCCATGGCAAGGCCAGTATCAACCTGCAGGCAACGATCGCCTGTGGCGGCAAAGACGCCGTGCGCTTTGAGGGCCGGTATGCCATTTTGCGGTGTGATTGAGTTTTAACCAATTTAGTACGCTGGTAACATCAGAGGCTGCGATTCGGTCACACTTTTTTCTGCAATTCGCCTCGCGCTGAGCTTCAGCCTTGTTCTGTCGCAGACCTGTGTGACACCCTTCACCCATTAACAGGGAAGTGATCAATGTTTGCCCGCCTATTTGCCACCAACGACAAACCCTATATTCCCGGCTGGGATAAGCGCCGGAAGATTGAGTTTGATTTGTCTGGGGTGCGTTTTTCTTTAGAGGTTCCCGATTCAAACGTTCCAGATGCGAACGTGCTAATTGCGCCCTCCAGAATCAATATTTTTGATCCAGATAACTACCCATTTGCGGAAGACAGGCCTGATTACACGGTTAGCGGGATAGAGTCTTGTACCTTGATGACCCAATACTATGAAACTAAAGGTGCATTGATCGGGGGAATTACAGGTGGTATCAGCCTGGCTGTTAGTCTAGCGCAGGTGAGAGATTTGCCAGAGGGGATGTCGTGCTTTGTCGCTGCTGATTTTAGGCAGGTAGTAGACAGAGATATGTATTTTAACTTTGGTCCTCCCAATACCAATAGTTTTATGCCGATCGCGCCAGTGAATTGGGGCGTGCGGACTCTAGCAGGTATCGACTGGATATCATATTCCGTCTTGCCAGATAATCAACGCTACAAGGAAAAATTAACTCCTTCTGCTAGCAAGTATTGTTCGTTTGTAATGCTGACGCCAATAGATGCATCGCACTTTGTTAGTATTTGTGTCTCAATCGACAACTACTTGCCGTCGGCTGAGGCTGTCAATTGTTTGTGCCGAAAAGTCGATGAACTAATAGATTCATTTGTATTGACTGGCATTAAACAGGCCATAGATCTTTCAAGTTTGCGAGGTGATCGTCCACCTATTCATTGGGTTGAGCACTTAATGATCAGTAAAGAGGTGGCGCCTAAAATTTATAAGCGTGTAATCGATAAGTACGGATCGGCTCCACCTGAGTTTCAGTTGTCAAAGTAGGGAATATCAATGCGTAACGGATGGATCAGAGTTTTAGAGCAGTCTTATGGAAAGGGCGCGCAAGGCCGAGACGTGTATGTTTCGGCAGCAGCGCACCCATTTTTTGTCAATCTTGAATTGAAAAAAGAATCTAGCTTCCAATTGATGAGCCTTTTTCGCGCGGTTTTGAGTTTGAACGCGAGCCCGAATTCAGGGGATGCTATGAATGGAGCTGCAACGCTGAGAAATCTGCGTGGAGATGGATTCGCAATTGAATACTATCTTGATAATGGCGATGTACTAATATCTAAGCTCCGATTCAGTGGAGAATTGACCCGCCAAGATTCGTCCTTTGGAACTGGCCTTTTCGAGGTTGTTAAAGGTAGTTCTTGGGTAACTCGCCAAACACCTTCGCAACATATGGATTTGTTGCATCGTTGGGATGGCGCTCACTATGCAGCCGTGGCTGGTAAATTTGTTTCTAGTCATAGTGCTGGTTCGCGGTTGATAACGCACATTAAAAAAGCGTACTCCAAAGAGGTTCTTGAGCGAACCGTAGAGAGCCCAACGAACTTATATTCGATGTATTGGACTGAAAGCAAAAAATATGGCCAAAAATCCGACGCGGATGCCCTTGCGTCATTGCTACAGCAAGCCGCTGACGCTAAAGCACCGGTGAATTGGTTGGTCCATGGCGAAGGTGTGAAGACTTTTAACAAGGCTTTAGAAATTCTCAAGAGTGCACCTTCTCTGAGCCGCTATGCCGCAGCCGACGAGGAAATTGTCCGCAACCTGAGAGCAAAATTTGCAGAGCAAAAAGTCTTTTTATCGAATCCTATCGGTGCTGATGAAAAGTCTATTAAACCCCTTTGCAATATCGTCGGATTGACCTGGGTCGACCAACATATCAACAGTCGCGACCTGCGCAGCAGTGCCTCACGACGAAATGTGTACAAAGAAATCGCTTCTCTGTCTGGTAAAGCGGTAGTGGGAGGCGGTGCGGCAGGGGTTGGACTGAAAGAGCTGGGCGTCAGCTCGCTGCAAAAAGCAGGCGCTGCAGCCGTTGATATCTGCAGCTCTGCAGTCGCTAATCCAACGGTCCAGTCCGTGGCGTTAGCGGCCGGTGCGGCCTATGGCGTTTTCGTCGCGGGTAAAGGCGTCTATACCAAATCTTCGGGCGCCTACAAGGCAGCAAAAGCCATGATGATCAGCACCTTTGGTGCAGGCAGCGAGTTCTGGTACGAAAACGACGATGATCTGTTCGAGCAGATGTCGGCCTGACGCCTGATCAGCCCCGGGGTCGCCATCCGGCTCCGGGGCTGTGTTAACCAGTGCAATCCCTCAATTCATGACCTAAACTTGGCGTGTCGATTCCTGTGCCAAAGCCACATACTTATGCGCCACCTGTGCCTACTACTCTTGGTTTTTATGCCGTTTGGAAATATCCAGGCTGAGCCGGAGCAGGGCCCGCAACCGGTTGTCGTGGCTATGGGCAATTTTGAGCCCTACTTTCTCGCCTCCAGTCAGTCCGGCATTTTTACCGATATCGTTACCGCGGTATTTGAACGGATGCCCGACTACGAACCCCATTACTTGTTCGGATTAAGTAATAATCAGCTTTGGAGCGCTTTTGCCGGGGGGCGGGCCGATGCGGTCGCGAACGTGTTTGACAGTGTAGAGCTTGAGGGCTGTCGCTCAGACCCGGTGTTCAGGTTCAGGGATGTGGCGATTTCGCTGTTATCTGAAAACCTTGATATTGAATCAGTGGTCGACTTGAAAGGGCGCTCCATCGTGAGTTTTGAAGGCGCCTATGACTTTTTTGGCCCGTCGTTTTCGGCGGTGGTGGAAAAGGCACATTACAAAGAGGTGGAAAAGCCTCACCTTCAGGCCCGGTTGTTGATGGCTGGACGCTATCAGGTCAGTGTGGGGGATCTGATGATCTTTTTACAGGCGCGCCAGTCAATTGCACAGAAAGAAGGGCGCGATGCCCTTCCCGCTATAGTTGTTCACGATATATTTCCGCAGATTTATTCGCGCATGGCATTCAAGGAGCCTGCCGTGTGTGCGGCGTTTAACGAGGCGTTAGCCGAGTTAAAAGCGTCGGGAGATTACGAAGCCATTTACGCCCGATACCAGACCACCCTGCAGTGATTTTCAGTTGAGCTGATTGCCGCGCAATATCGCGAGTCAATGCAGGTACCTCGGTACCATTAGTCGGTGCGAAAGATGGACTCGGCTTCCTTTAGTGGGTACTCTCCAAGCATCTGTTTATACTGCGACTATGCAGCCTGTGCCTGATCAATTGGCTGAGGCTGATCTACCCGGGTCCAATGGATATGGCCTCATTTCATCGAATATTTACCTATCTATCAGGCTTCATTCTGTTTGGCCTGCTTTCATGTACTGATATTCACGGAGCTTCAAACGTGGCAAAAGCAAACCTGTTTTCGTCGGTGAAAGGGGTATTGACCCTTAGCGGCTCTCCGCTGGCCGGTGCAACCATCAATCGCAGTGTGCGCTGGCGTGATGAGGAACACACCGATAGCACCACAACGGATAAAGATGGGCGCTTCGAGTTCCCGGCCATAATGTCCAGCGGCAGCATACCCAGGCTGCCAGCAGAATTTAATGCTTTTCAGTCGATGACAGTGGACCACGATGGCAGCCAGGTACTGATTTGGGAGACGGTAAAGGCAGAATCAGAGGAAAACGCCGAGCTGGAAGGGCAGCCTATGGTGCTGACCTGCGAGCTGAGCGAAGCGTCGAGATTTGAACACCTGTTGTTGAACTCAATCGAAACCCGGTGTCGCTGGTAGCGATAAATAGGGATTTTTTAAACGGTATTTACTATGACAAACGTAATTGCACCATTGCAGGCTGCGTCACTGGCGCAGGTGATTTACCAGGTTCAGAACCAATATTTTAACAGGGCAACCGTCGATCGTTTTAAAGCTGACTGGGACCTGTCAAGTGAGGACAGCAAAGTCTCCGGTAAGTCCGGCACTTTATGGGTGATAAAAAAGAAAACCGGATTTGGTGTGGTTGCCGAAGGGCGGGGCGCGCAATTTGAAGGGGATCTGCTGCTTCTGTTCCGGGGTACAGATAACACCTTTGACTGGGCCACGGATGCAACGGTTGGTTTGTCGTGGACGGATTCCGCAGAGAGAGTGCACACAGGTTTTAACAAGTGTTTTGGCAGCCTTCGGGATGAGCTTGAGCTCAAGTTGCGGCCCTATGTTGGTAAGGTAAGGACGGTACATTGCGTTGGTCACAGTCTCGGCGGTGCGTTGGCATCGCTGTGTGCCGAGTGGTTGGAAACCAATAGTTTATTGGGGCAATCATCGGTCCAGCTTTATACTTTCGGCAGCCCGCGAGTCGGCTGTGAAGGGTTTGCAAAGTCCCTGAGTAATTCGCTGCAATCAGGTGCTGGCATCTACCGTTGCTATCACAAGACGGATGTGGTGCCGATGGTGCCCATCTGGCCATTTTTTCACGTGCCATACAAAAACCGTAGCTATTGCCTGAACAGTCCCGGGTCCCTGCCATCGGGGAGTTATCACAAGATGACCAACTACGTGAAAACGCTTTCCCGCTCCAAAGGCTGGGATTCGCTGATCGACCTGCAGCCGCCAGTATCTGAATCTGCAGTAGAGACCTGGCTTAAAAGTGACAGTCTGTATTCGCTTACTATCAATTCGATCAATATGCTGAATCATGCATTGATGTACGTGATTAAGAAGGTCCTGCAGGGGGTTGGCTTTGTGATCCAGAACAGTATCGGGCTGGGTGTGACTCTGCTGGATCATCTGGCCATGGCGTTGGCTAAGGGCTACGACCTTGCCAAAGATGCGTCCGTCTGGGTGTTGCGCTTGATGAAACGTATCATGGTGGCATTGGGCATGAAGATCGCCAAAGATATAACCGTGACAGCCCAGTTCATTAAATACCTGCTCACAGCTTTGATGGATAAAGTGAACCGGATGGTAAAGACCGCTGTCGACTTTGTGTTCTCCGAATAGCGCGCACAATAAGATTCTCTCTCCCGGCCGGACGGGCGACAGGCGTCCGGTTAACGGTTGACTGCAAAACCCGCGTGGCCCCTCTTCATTTGCTGCGGAGTTGCGCGACAGTCACGTTTATCGGGCTGGGATTTCGGCAACGGAGTCCCAGGCTCTGGACGCCTAGGGTTGCAGCGCGTGGACTGTTTGGCGTAGCCCCACTTGAATAATCGCCATTAGCCCATAGATATAGCCTATGGGATTGCCTATAATCCCCCTCCCGGCCGCCCAGCGCTGCCGGTGCTCTAGCCAACCGCATCCGGTGGCGCTGATTGGCCTTTGGCCGGTCAGCTGAAACAGGCAGATAATGCTTTTAAGGCTGCAAAGACTTTAAAAGCAAGCGACTTTTCAAGTGTAGTGGTGCCAGGCAAGGCGCCCAAGGCAGATAAAGCGGAGCGTACATTGGTACGTGAGCATTTAGATGACCGCAGGGCAACGACGCATGGCGCCGGTACACGCAGAAAAGGGGCCGATTAGGATTCGACGGCGGTAACAAAACCCGAAGTGCATGTCGTGAGGGTAGCCAATCACGTAAATCCAAAGCTACAAACTATTAGTTGCCAACGATGACAACTACGGTGCCCAGCTGGCTGCGTAAGCGGCTTGTGAAGCACTAACTAGGGGTTCGCCCTTAGCGGTCTTTAACAAGGTGCCAGTACCGCGTTAACGACTGTCATACAGAACTGGATCGCCGTGAAGCCTGCCTGGGGTGGATCTGCTAAACCTTATCAGGATCGCGTTTTACGTCTCGCCCGCTGGGCTGTAAAGCGTTAAATCAATAAGCGGTTCTAAACATGTAGAGCTGACGGCGGAGTACTGACGGACGGGGGTTCAAATCCCCCCGGCTCCACCAATACAAAACCCCACCTTCGAATGAAGGTGGGGTTTTTTTATTGGTCCAGCTGGTGGAGTGGGTGAGCCCCAAGGGTTCACAAAATGCCGGGCAGCTATTTGCTCCTGCAAACCTGTATTTCTGCCGTCCGTGGCAGTCAGAGCATTTTGGCCCGCGTCAGCGTCCGAAGGGTTGCGCACAGGGGCGGCCGCAAGGTCAATTTCCCCGGCCCTATCAATAAAAAATTCCACCCTCGATAGAGGGCTGGGGTTTGCGCTTGGCCACTATTCAGGGGCTTACGTTGCAAAGTCCTGTGTCTGTTAGCGTATGTTGGCCGGCGTTATCGCGCCAAAGGCTAGCGGGCCGATTCGATGCCTGGGCGTCGTTTGTGAGGTGTCTCCACCCACTGAAAAACGGCAACAACGAGTAAGGGCGAGCTCGGAAACCCCTGAAAGGTACGGGCTGATGCGAAGATCTGTTTCACCTTGCCTCTAGAAAAGGGACTACTCTGTCTGTCGATACAAGCTACTACAACTACGCACTTCAGGTCGCGTTGAATATGCAAAGGGTTTTGCCACAGCTCACCAGAATCCGGGGTAGCCGAAGTGTTGATCCCCACCCTAAATCCATAGGGTGCAAGATCCGCAATGGGTTCACGCCAACAGGAGACGCGCTTTACTTTGCCAGGTACTTTAGTCTCAATCGTATAAAACTGGTAAACTTAATCGCGCTTAAAGAGCTATAAAGTGGTTTTATGATCGACACTCTGTTCACACCGTTGTATCTCTGGGCCACGCTACAGGCGCTGGCGCTGGGTGTTATGGTTCCGTTTTTACGGCTGGATAAGTCGAATGTGTTTCTTGGCTCATTTTTTGTACTCACTGCGCTGAATGTGCTGTTTCAGTACCTGCTGGTATTCACTGATTTTCGATTGCAATACCCTGAAACTGTGTTTGTGTCTGATGCTATTGGTTTTTGTTATGGCCCGGTGCTCTATCTGTATTATCGCCAGTTGATTTTTGAGCGCATGGAGCTGCGGCAGTGGCTGCATTTCATGCCGGTTGGGTTGTACCTGCTGTATTTCATTGGTTTCGAACTGCTGTGGCGGGATTTCCGCTATGAAAACTATATCGACCAACCGCAGCACATAGCGGTGCTCAGCCTTATCGCGTTGTCCAATTTGATTTACCTATTTGCACTGCTGCACTCAATCAAGCGAAACGACCGACACAAAGGCGTGAAGGAATTTAAGCTGATCTCCTGGCTCGATATGCTGATCGGGGTGTTTTTGCTGAAATCGCTGCTGCACCTGTATATTTTCACCATGCACACGTTTTTTGAATCCGAGGTGTTGGCTGTAGTTCGGTTGGTGAAAGATGTGTTATTCATCAGTACTACGGTGTTGATCGTGGTGGCAGCACAGTGGTTTTTGTTGCGCTATCCAGAGCTGATACTGCACGGCAGCTCGTTGGATACAGCTGACGAGGATGATGCGGGTGATCCATTGCCCGATGTTGGCAAGTCAGAGCCTGACCAGTCTCTCACCCTAGAGGAGGCTGAACGTTTGAAGGCACTGGTAAGCGGCCAGAAGCTTTATCTGGATGCTGAGCTTACCGAAGCGGTGCTGGCCAGACATTTTGGCGTGCCCAGTTATTATCTGTCACGGCTGTTGAATCAGGTGATTGGCAAGCGGTTCAACGAGTTCATCAATAGTTACCGGGTGGAAGAGGCCAAACGGTTGCTGGCTTCACCGGATTCCAGCAACCGTACAATGTTTGCCGTGTCACTCGATTCTGGCTTCAAGTCGGAATCCGTGTTCTATACCAATTTTAAAAAATATACCCAAATGACGCCGCGCGCCTACAAACTCAAATTTGCGCGCTGACGGTCTGCATTATTCAAATGCTTCGTGCTGATCGTCGGCCGAGCGCTGGATAAAATACTGGTCCAGCTGTTCCGAATCCTGATAGTGAGCCCGCAAATCTTTCAGGTCACTCTTCAGATCTTCTATCAATGCCTGCTGCTCGGGCTGCCCGATAAGATTGTTCAGCTCCTGAGGGTCCTGGGCCAGATCATACAGCTCCCATTCATCCACATCGTGGTAGAAATGAATCAGTTTGTAGCGTTCGGTAATGATGGCGTAGTGCCGCTTAACCGAGTGGATGGCAGGGTAGGCATAATAATGGTAATAAAGCGCTTCGCGCGACCATTGCGCCGGCTGGTCGGTCAGCAATGGCAATAGCGATTGTCCTTGAATGTCTTCGGGTACTGGCAATCCTGCCGCCGCCAGAAAGGTGGGCGCATAGTCGATATTCTGAACCAGCGCTGCACTTTTTTTACCTGCCGGGGTAACACCGGGCCAACGCACGATTAAAGGCACCTGCAGTGATTCCTGATAGGCAAAGCGCTTGTCAAACCAACCGTGTTCGCCCAGAAAAAAACCGTTGTCTGATGTGTACACAATAATGGTGTTTTTATCTAACCCTTCGGCCTTTAGATAGTCCATCAGCCTTCCCACATTTTCATCCACCGATTCAATGGTGGCCAGATAGTCCTGCATGTAGCGCTGGTATTTCCATTCCAGTTTTTCCCGGTCGGTCATGGTGGGCCAGCGGGATTGAAAATCCTGATTGATTTTGTCCAGCGTGGGTTCGTAGGCGGCGCGTTGTTCGTCATTCACCCGATCCGAATAGGGATAGCTGAAGCCCCAGGATGAGGGCGGAATGGCTGGCTCCACTTGTTCCATGGCGTGGTAGGTTTCGGGCCGGATTTTGCTGTCGTGGCTGTATCGCATGTGATCGAGCAAGCGCATCTCGGCGGTTTTAGCGGCTGTGCCGCGGGTGCTGTAGTCGTCGGCCAGCGTCGAGGGCAGCGGATATTCGCGACCGTAAAATTTGGCAAACTTGTCGGCTCTGGGCCACCAGGGCCGATGCGGAGCCTTGTGTAAATAGGCGAGAAAAAACGGCTTGGCTTTGTCGCGCTTTTGGTCGAGCCAATTGATGGTCACATCGGTAATCAGGTCGGTCACGTAACCTTCCAGCCGTACATCGCCCTCCGGTGTAATGAAATCCGGGTTTATGTAGCTGCCCTGGCCCGGCAGAATCATAAAGTCGTCCACGCCTTTGGGGTTGTTGCCAAAATGCAGCTTGCCAAACATGGCGGTCTGATAGCCCGCGGCTTGCAGTAACTGCGGAAACGTTACCTGGGTTTCATCAAACGGCTGCACATTATCCACTTTGCCATTCATGTGGCTGTGTTTGCCGGTGAGTATGCTGGCGCGCGACGGTGCGCAGATGGCATTGGCCACGGTGGCGCGGGTAAACAGCATGCCTTCAGCCGCGAGCTGATCGATGTTGGGTGTATCGATTAACTCAGAACCATAGGCGCTGATGGCCTGATAGGCGTGATCGTCCGACATCATAAAGATGATATTGGGCCGCTCGACCACTGCAGGCTCGCTCGGGGGCGGCGTATCGGAGCAGGCGGTGGCCATAATGGCAGCGAGCAGCAAGGCAGCATTCAAGCGGGTTTTTATTCTCATTGCACTCTGGTCTCTGGTAGCTGGTGTGAAGCAGGTCTCTATTTGCCTACCGCTGATTGAAAGTGATTGTATATTGAATTAATCTGATTGATAAGGATTGATAATGGCGTTTGAGTCTGTGGTCCTCTTTCCTACCGGAACCTGCGGGTTTCCGTCGAGCCTCCGGGCTCCTGTTGGGCTTGCCGGCCTCTTGGGGTAGCCATCCTGCCCCGTCTGAAGAGCGCTGTACGGCCCCGGCTGCGGCTGACAAAGCGGTACCGGCCGCGAACAACAATAACGATAACAAGTGAGCAATGTATGTTAAGACATCTCCTCGGCGGGCTAGCGCTGCTAAGCCTGCAATCCACTATGGCCGCTACCGTATGGCAGCCACTCAACCCCGGTGCCGGGGGCCAGGTACAGGATGTTGTGGCAGACCCTAACCAGGCCAATGTGGTGTATATGGCCTCGGATATGGAAGGGGTCTACAAGAGCACCAACAATGGTGAAAGCTGGCAGATTACCGGCAACCTGGTGAACAACCGGGTGTTCGCCGTGGCGGTAACGCCCGGCAATTCCAACAAGATATTTGTAGGCACGCTGTACGGGTTGCATATCTCCACCAACGGCAGCAACAGCTATGCGCTGGTGCCGGAAACCGAAAACAAATCCATCGCCAGCATTGCCTTCAAGCCCGGCAATGCCAATCACATCATCGCCGCGCCCGGCTGGCGCGATGACGACGATTTCATCGGCAAGTTTGGTGAAACCGCCGCCGGCCCCGGTCAGGTGTTTGTGTCGCAAAACGGCGGCAGCAGCTGGCAGACGGTCACCTTCGACAGCAACAGCAGCACCGACCGCAATGTGTATTCGGTGGTGTTTGACCAGAGCAACGCCAACACCGTGTACCTGGGCTCCAACAAGGGCGTGTACAAAAGCACCAATGGCGGCCTGAACTGGCAGCGCATTGCCGGCCCCGATGATGCCGTGCGCCCCTGGAATAAGGGCATTGCCTTAAGCCCCAACGGCCAGGTGCTCTACGCCACCTATGCGGAGGCCAAACCGGATCTGCGCTACAACACCAACTTTCTGGTGTATGCCACCCGCACCAGCAACATCAACTGGCAGCAGGTAACCGGTGGCCTGGAGGGCAACCGCCGCTATTGGTACCCGGAGGTAGACCCGCGCTCCACCGGTAACAGCCACAAGGTGTTGCTGGGGGCGGTGAAGGATCGCTTTGGTTTGTATGAAGGCACCTTCAACTGGGACAACAACGGCAACCTCACCAATTTTTATTGGGAAAAAATCTGGGACAGCTACGACGGCAGCTGGGACATCGGCTGGGATTACGCCACGCCGCCCAATGCCCGCTTTGCGCACTACACGCCGGTCACCGGCGGCTGGGCCAGGGGCGTGTGGTCTACCACCAACCAGACCATGTACTACGCCAGCCACAACAGCGGCAATAACAGCTACAGCTGGCAAAACAAGTACTCCACGCCCACCAGTCAGACGGTGAACTGGTACGGTACCGAATGGCCCACCTACAAGGGCAAGGGCACCGAGAGTACCTACACCTACGATGTGGCCGTGCACGAGAATTACGTGATCCAGGGCCAGGCCGACAACGGCTTGATGGAGAGCTGGGACGGCGGTGTGTCCTGGTCCAACATGCAGCATCGGCGCGGCGGCGGTTTTAACCTGTCGGACGTGCAGGCAGTGGATATTGCCGATGCCTGGGGCGTGCCCACGGTGGTGGCACAGGCCACCTCCGGTTACGGTGGCGGTGCCCACAACGGCCGCCTGTGGGCCAAGCGGTTGAATACCCACAGCCCGGCCGACCAGTGGGTGGAGCTTGCCGGCGGCCCCAATGCCAAGGCGGGCCTGCCCAAGGGCGTGCTGCGCGATGTGGCCGTGTCTCCGGCCAACCCCGCCAAGGTATTCATGTTCAGCTCCAACTACGGCATGTACATGGTGGAGGACATCGGCCGCGCGCTGGATTACCACGATCGCGGCGAAACGTTGCCGGTCACCCAGATTTACGAAGGGCTGGATAACAGCAACGATGCCCGCATCGCCCGTAAAATTGCTCCGCACCCGACCAATGAAAAGGTGGTGTTTTTCAGCTCAACCGGCGGTGTGCAAGGGGTTTGGCGTGGCGAGCAGCAAAATGATGGCAGCTGGACCTTTGCCCAGGTATTGGCCAGTTCCGGTTGGGATGCAGAAGTGGAGGCCTGGGCCTACAACGGCACCGTGTACCTGATGAGCTTCGCCAAGGGCGGTGGCCCGGGCCTCACCGACGGCAACAACTGGCAGATTCTGCTCTCCACCGATGAAGGCCAGAACTGGCAGAAGATCTTTACCCCGGCCGATGCCATGGCCGTGCGCCCCACCAGCAACCTGGTGTGGTGGAACTCGGTGGGCAACCGATTCAAGTTCACGGGTAAAGGCGGCTCTGCCGGTGCCGGCAACAAGATTGTGATGAGCTACTACGATCACGATTACCAGCTGGGCTACGGCGTGTTTTTGGGCACCATCCAGAGCAATGGTCAGGTGAACTGGCAGGATATCACCGACGATCTGCACTTCTCCGGCATGACCAGCTCGCGCTTTATTAAAGACGCCGGCCAGATGTACCTCTATTCCACCACGCCCGGTGCGGGCCTGTGGCGCAGAAGCATCAGCGGCATGAATATGGATCCGGCGCCCACTTCAGCGCCGGCCAAGCCCAACAACCTGAACGGCCAGTTGCACGCTGCCACCAACACCATCTCCCTCACCTGGAGCGATACCGCCAACAACGAGACGGGCTTTCGCATCGAGCGCAGCACCGCCGGCGGCACCTATAAGGTAGTGGGGCAGGTGGGGCGCAACACCACGGCCTATACGGACTTCGGCCTGGCAGGCAACACCCAGTACACCTACCGGGTGTACGCCTTCAACAGTGCCGGCCAGTCGGCCAACTCCAACACCAAAACCCTTACCAGCGGTGATTCGGTAGAGCCTCCGGAGCCTTGTGAACCGGTGAATCTCACCGGCGATGGTAACTTCACCAATGGCCTGGGTGCCTGGACGGTGTACGCCAATACCAGCGCCGGCGCCTCGGCCACCGGCAGTGTGGGCGTAGAGAGCGGCTTTGGCAGTGGCAACTCACTCAAGGTGGATATCGGTGCCGCCTTTTCCACCAACGATGTGCAGATCCAGCGCAGCTTCGGCAAGCTGGAGGCGGGCAAGGCCTATGTGCTGAACTTCAATGCCAAGGCGGCCAGCAACCGCACCATGGAAGTGAAGATTCACCAGGCTTCCAGCCCCTGGCAAAACATCAAAACCGCCGATGAAATCCAGCTCACCCCGCAAGATCAATCCTTCACCCTGTTCTACGAACCGGCGGTGGATTTCGGCAATCTGAAGCTGGGTTTCTTTTTGGGCGACAACACGGCAGACGTCTGGCTGGATGAAGTGAGCCTGCAGCGCTACTGCGATGCGGTGGTGCAACTGCCGCCACCGGCCTCGGTAACCGCTACCGCCGCGTCTGCCAGCCAGGCCAACGTGAGCTGGAGTGCGGTAACCGATGCCGCCGGCTACCAGGTGCAATACCGCGCCGTGGGCGGCAGCTGGGCCACAGCCGAGGCCAACACCACAGCCACCAGTGCCTCCGTATCCGGCCTTTCCGCCGGCGACTATGAATTCCGCGTGCGGGCCCTGGCCTCGGTGGGGCAGTCGTCTGAGTATCAACTGTCCAATGTAGTGACGCTGGAGGAAGCCGCTGGCCCCTGGGGTGCACCCGGCTGGATTGCGGTAAGCGTCACCTCAGACAACTCGGTGAATGTGCAGTGGGCCTCGGTACAAGACGCGGTGACCTACGATGTGCAACAGCAACTCTCAACCGAAACCACCTGGCGCAAGGCCGTTTATGACGTAAGCGGCACCGCCACCTCTGTTACTGGTTTAACGGCTGGGGCCACCTACAAGTTCCGCGTCAAGGCGCGCAATGCATCGGGCCAGGCCACATCCTGGACCACCAGCGGCTCGGTGAACCTGTCTGGCAGCCAGCCGTTGGCGGCACCGGCCAATGCCGATGCCCTGGCGGTAAGCCATAACCGGGTGGATGTGAGCTGGGATGCCGTAACCGATGCTGACAGCTACACCCTCCAGCGCAGTGTGGATGGGGGTGCCTGGGCGGGCCTGACTTCCGGCGTTACCGGTACCAGCTACAGCGACACCAGCGTCAACCCAGATACTCTCTACGACTACCGCATCGCCGCGGTAAACAGCAGCGAGCAATCCGGCTGGACGGAATCCGGCGCCGTGGCCACACCCTCGGCGCCCTCCGGCAGCTTCGGGGCCCCCACCGGTGTGAGCGCCAGCAAATCGGGCAGCACCAGTGTGACCGTGAGCTGGAACCCGGTGGTGGATGCCGTCACCTACGACATCCAGAAGTTCAAAGCCGGCGATGCCTGGCGCAAGGCCGAGTACGACGTCACCGGCACCAGCGTCACCATCACCGGGCTGGATGCCGGCGCCACTTACACCTTCCGGGTAAAAGCGCGCAACGCCTCGGGTTCTGCCAGCGGTTGGACAGAATCGAATGCCGTGAACCTCTGACGGGCACTGCCCGGATAAAAGCCCCGTGATGGGGCTTTTTTTGTAGTGGGTGACTGCATTCTTCGGATTTATTGGTCGAATATTGACCGCTTTTTCGAAATCAGAAGTTTGTGGTGGCCCCCAAAGTCAGATGTGATTATTTGTAACCCCATGAATTCTCTGAATTTATTGGATCGCGTTCGTGGAGTTTGGCGTTATTTGATTGGTATTGAAAAAAATTTTCTGCGGATTCTTAAACGCGGAGTTTTTGGCCGCAACGCGCCGATATAGTGCACTCAAACGATAAACATAAATGGGCAATTCTATGTCTGCTCCTCAATCTGCGGTGCCGCCAGTGGGCGCACCCATGAATTCCAGTTCTACCTACGTATTCCCTTTGCTGGTGATGACCAGCCTGTTTTTTATCTGGGGTTTCATCACCAGCCTGAACGACATTCTCATTCCGCACCTGAAAAGCGCGTTTGAGCTGACCTATGTGCAGGCCATGCTGATCCAGTTCACCTTCTTTGGGGCCTATTTTCTGGTGTCGTTGCCGGCCGGAGCGCTGATCCGTCGCATCGGTTACCAGAACGGGGTGTCTGTGGGCCTGGGTGTGGCGGCCTTGGGCTGTATTTTGTTTTACCCGGCCGCTGCCATTCAGCAGTACTGGTTGTTTTTGGCAGCACTGTTCGTGATGGCCTCGGGTATCACCTTGCTGCAGGTATCGGCTAACCCCTATGTGGCGGTACTGGGTAATCCCGATACTGCCTCAAGCCGGTTGAATTTCTCCCAGGCGATCAATTCGGTGGGGCATACCGTCGGCCCATTATTTGGTGCCTTGCTGATCATGAACGGCGACCACACTCAGGTGGCAGAATCGGCAGATCCCGCCGCCGTGCAGCTCCCTTACCTGATGATTGCGGCTTTCCTGATTCTGGCTGCGCTGGTGTTCAAGTTTCTCCGGCTGCCGGCTATTGCGGGTGATAACAGCGACCTGGGTGGCGCCAGTCATACCAGTGCATGGCAGTATCCGCACCTGGTGCTGGGTGCGGCGGCGATCTTTTTGTACGTGGGCGCAGAAGTGTCCATTGGCAGTTTCATTATCAATTTCATTTCGCTGCCGGAAATCGGTCAGATCGATGAGCGTACAGCTGCTCAGTATCTGACGCTGTATTGGGGCGGTGCCATGGTGGGGCGTTTTGTGGGCTCGGCGGTACTGCAGTTTGTGCGCGCCACGCGCGCACTGGCATTCAATGCCGTATTGGCTATTGGCTTGCTGGCTTTGGTCATTCTGGTGGAAGGCCGCATTGCAATGTGGGCGGTACTGGCCATTGGTTTGTTCAATTCCATTATGTTTCCCACCATTTTTTCTCTCGGCATTCGCGGATTGGGTGCTCATACCAGTCAGGGTTCGGGCATCTTGTGCCTCGCGATTGTGGGTGGCGCTATTGTGCCAGTACTGCAGGGCGTGTTGGCCGATTCGGTATCGGTTTCAATGAGTTTTACCGTCCCGCTGGTGTGTTACCTGTTCATTGGTTGGTATGCCCTGGTGGGTGCTAACAAGCATTGAGGTGCGATATGAATTCATCTGTTGTTTGTTTTGGTGAGGCGCTAATCGACTTTCTGAATGTCAACGCCCGGGATCAACAGGGGCTGTCCATTCGCCAGTTTGAACAATTCCCAGGTGGCGCGCCCGCCAATGTTGCCGTTGCGCTGGCCAAACTGAAGGTGCCGGTGCGCTTTCTTGGCCAGGTAGGTCAGGACCTTTTCGGTGAATTTCTGATTCAGAGTCTGAGTCATTATGGTGTGGACACCCGGGATACTTATCGACACCCGACCGCGCCTACCGCTTTGGCATTCGTGTTCCTGGATGAGCATGGTGACAGAAGTTTCAGCTTTTATCGCAATGACAGTGCTGATTTGCTGATCACCGAAGCCCAGTGCAGCCCGGCCAGATTGGCCAACTGTAATCTGTTTCATTTTTGTTCCAACACTCTCACCCAGCCGGCCATCACCCAGACCACACGTGCGGCGGTGGCAGCGGCGCGTGCACAGGGAGCAGTGGTTAGTTTTGATGTCAATCTGCGTCACAACTTATGGCCTGAAGGGCGTGCGGACTCCGCGCGGGTGAATGAATTGGTGCTGCAATCCGACATCGTAAAATTCTCCCGAGATGAGTGGGATTACCTGGCGCAGGGCGTCGATATGAGAGGCAAGTGTTTCGATGCCGGTGTGCAGCTCATGTTGATTACCGATGGTGGATCACCGGTGCAGATCCTGACGGCTGAATCCGAATTCAGTTTACCAATTCCTGCCGTCAATGTGGTGGATACCACCGCCGGCGGCGACGGTTTCAGCGGTGGTTTGTTAGCGGCAGTGCACTGTACAGGCTTGGAGACGCTGCTGAATGATCAGGAACAACTGAGGCGTGCTGTAAGTTTTGCCATTGACTGCGGAGCGGTTTCTGTATCGCGTAAGGGCGCTTTCCCTGCGCTGCCTACCGCGCAGGATGTGGATGTCTACTGGAGATAACATGAGTCAATACCCCGATTTTCAAAGCCCGGATTTTTTGCGCAGTCATATGCTGTCGATCTTGGATTTCTATGAAAAAAATGTAGACGACAATGCACTGGGTGGTTTTCGTCAGAACTTCTATGACAGCGGCGATGTGTTTGATACGGGTACCAAGCAGTTGGTGAGCTCGACACGATTGGTGTTTAACTATTGCGTCGCCAGTGAAGTTTTCGCTCAGCCCGCTTATCTGGCACGTGCAGCGAGAGGGCTGGACTATGTGCGTGAGCAACATTGGGATCCTGCGCGCAAGGGATATCACTGGGTGTTGAACAATAACATCCCGGTCGATTCCACCAATCATTGCTATGGCCTCGCGTTTGTCATGCTGGCTTACGCGACCGCGCACAAACAGGGCATCGCCAACGCTTATCAAGGCATTGGTCATACCTGGGATATCCTTGAGCAGCGATTCTGGCAGGCCGATCAGGGACTGTATGCTGATGAAGCAACCCCGGATTGGTCTGTGGTGAGTGACTACCGGGGGCAAAATGCCAACATGCATTGCTGCGAAGCCTTGCTGGCGGCATTCGAGGCCACTGGTGAGGCCCGCTATCTGGATCGCGCCTACCGATTAGCTAACACCGTTGCGGTGGAACTGGCTGCCAAAGGCGGGGGATTGGTGTGGGAGCATTTTACTTCTGCGCTGGAACCGGATTGGGAATTCAATAAAGAAGATCCCAAAAATCTTTATAAACCCTGGGGCTTTCAGCCCGGTCATCAAACCGAGTGGAGCAAGCTGCTGCTAACGCTGCACCAGCACCGGCCGGAGCCGTGGATGGTGGATCGCGCCAAAGCGTTGTTCGATGCTGCATGGGAAAAGTGCTGGGACGAAGCCCGGGGTGGACTCTACTACGGTCATGCGCCCGATGGTCGCATCTGCGACGACGAAAAATATTTCTGGGTGCAGGCTGAGTCATTTGCGGCCGCTGCCATGTTGGCCTTGGCGACCGGCGAATCGCATTACTGGGATTGTTACCAAAAGCTTTGGCAGTACAGCTGGGATCACATGATCGATCATCAATATGGCGCCTGGTATCGGGTGCTCAGTGCTGACAATCAACCTCTTTCCAATATCAAAAGTGCGGCGGGCGCCAAGTGCGACTACCACACACTGGGTGCCTGTTATCAGGTACTGCAACTTCTGAAAGCGAACCGCGAAGGAAAATAAAATGTTTGCATCAAGAAAGTCTACTTGCAAAACAGCGCTGTTGGCGTTGTCTGCGGGTTTTTTACTGGGCGGTTGCGGGGGGGAAACCACCTCCAGCGCTGAGTCATCAACTGCTGTCATGAGCCAGAGCAGTGGCCTTGTCAGTCAATGGGTGGATCCGTTTATCGGCACCGCTAACGAGGGTAATACCTATCCGGGCGCGGTGCTGCCCTGGGGCATGGCCTCGGTAGTGCCACAGAATATCGACTTTGCCAATGACAAAAACTCCGCTGCCTATGTGTTTGGCAAGCCGTATATCTACGGCTTTGGTCACATGCAATTGTCTGGTGTGGGTTGCCCGAGCTCTGGCGCACTGCCAGTAAAAATCACCACCGGTGAATTGTCGCTGGCGCAAAAAGATACCCGCAGTCGCTATTCCCGCGAGCTGGCGCAACCCGGTTACTACCGTGTGTTCCTGGATACCTTTGGTGTATTGGCAGAAATGTCGGCAACCACCCGCAGTGGTATCAGCCGCTACCAGGTGCCCGCCGGGCAAACCAATTTTATTTTTGACCTGGCGTTAAACCAGGGCGAAACCAAGGGCGGTACCATCACCCACGTGAGCGAAAACCGCGTGGAAGGGTTTCAGGCAGAGGGCAACTTCTGTGATGCCGGCCAGATGCGCAAGGTGTTTTTCTCCGCTGAATTCAGCAAGCCTGCGGCGTCCTATGCAAAATTTGAATCGCCGGAATTTCTGAAGGCGGCCAAGCGCGTAGAGGGTGGCAAATACGAGGGCGTACATTTCAGTTACGACTTTGCCGAGGCCACTGAGATCGAACTGCGTGTGGGTATCTCGTTTGTTTCGGTTGAGAACGCCCGCGAAAACCTGAAGGTAGAGCAGCAGGGCAAGTCCTTCGCGCAGATCCGTCAGTCCGCCGCTCAGGCCTGGGAAAAAGAGCTGTCGGTTGTCAAAGTGCAAGGCGGCACGCCCGAGAACAACACCAAGTTCTATACGGCACTGTATCACTCACTGATCATGCCGCAGACATACAGTGATGTGAATGGCGAATACCTTAGCATGGACGGCAAAACCGTTCGCAAAGCCGAAGGTTACACCCGCTATTCCACCTTCAGCCTGTGGGACACCTATCGCACGGTACACCCGCTCATTACGCTGACGCACCCCAAGCAGCAAACCGACATGCTGAAGTCCATGGCCGACATGGTGCATGACAGCGGCTGGCTGCCCAAGTGGGAATTGTTTGGTATGGAAGCGGCCACCATGGTGGGCGATCCGGCGGTACCTGTAGTGGTAGACAGCTACCGCAAAGGCCTGACCGATTTTGACGTGGAGGCCGTGTACGGCGCCATGGTTAAAGCGGCCACGCAAACCGAACCCTTCAACCACATGCGCCCCGGCCTGAAGCACTACCGCGAGTTGGGTTACATTCCGCAAGATGATCGCGGCGGTGAAGGTAAAGACTTTGGCTGGTTCAACGGCATTGTGTGGGGCACCGTGTCCACCACGCTGGAATACAACCTGGCCGACTGGAACATTGCCAAGCTGGCCGAGGCACTGGGCAAAACCGAAGACGCCAAAGCCTTCCACGAGCAAAGCCTGAGCTATCGCAAGCTGTACGATGAAGAAACCGGCTTCCTGCGTCCGCGCAATGTAGACGGCTCCTGGATGACGCCCTTCAATCCGCTCGATCGACATTGGGATATCCGCTGGGAAATGAGCGGTGGCCCCGGTTACGTTGAAGGCACCGCCTGGCAGTACTTGTTCTTTGTGCCGCACGACATGCCCGGCCTGATCGACATCATGGGTGAAGAGCAGTTTATTGCGCGACTGGACGAAAGTTTTGACGAATTTTATTTCGACATGACCAACGAGCCGGATATCCAGTACCCCTTCCTGTACAACTATGTGGCCGGTAAGGAATACCGCACCCAGGAAGAAGTACGCTACGCCGTAGACAAGTACTTCACCACCTCGCCCTGGGGTATTCCCGGTAACGATGACGCCGGCACCCTGTCTGCCTGGTTGGTGTTTGCCATGATGGGCTTCTATCCCGATCTGGTGGGCGAGCCCAGCTACCAGTTGGCGTTGCCAAGTTTTGCCCGCATCGATATCGATCTGGATCAGAACTACTACCCGGGTGAGAGCTTTTCCATCGTGGTGGACAACTTCAAAGACACCCACCGCTATCTCGCCGACAAAAAAGTCAATGGCGAGCCATTGGCGGCGTTCCAGCTAAGTCACGATGCCATCGTCAAAGGCGGCACCATGACACTCACCACATCACAGTACCGCGAGGTGAAGTGATATGAGCGTGGCAGAGAAGTTGTCCGGCAAGCTGGATGCTGTAAACGAATACGAGCGCGAACCGGTACCTGAAAAAAAAGTCAAGGGGTTCAAGAGTTTTCTCGGATTGGTGTCCGGCGAGCACATCGCCGGTACCGAATTCGTGATTGGCCCGTTGTTTGTGTTGCACGGCACGGCCTGGAACGATTTGTTCTGGGGCTTGTTGGTGGGCAACATTCTCGCCACGCTGAGTTGGGTGCTGCTGTGCGCACCCACCGCGGTTAAAACCCGGCTGACTATTTATTACCAACTGGAAAAAATCGCCGGGTTTAACCTTGTCAGTATTTTCAATTTTTTGAACGGCCTGCTGTTTTGTGTTGCAGCGGCCGCCATGATTGGCGTATCCGGCACGGCCATCGGCTACATGCTGGGCGTGGATATGCCGGGCCTGACGGATTTAATGCCGGGCAGCTTCGATGCCATTCTCATCGTGTTTGCCATCGGTGTGGTGATGGCCCTGGTGTCTACCTGGGGCTATGACTTCGTCAGTAAATTCTCACTGATTTTTGCACCCTGGATGCCGTTTATCTTCCTCGGGGCTGGCATTGCCATGTTGCCGCAGCTGGGCCTTACCCAGTGGTCGGACTTCTGGACCATTGCCGAAACCAAAATCTGGACCGGTGTGCCGGTAGAAGGCCAATCCAAATACGGCTTCTGGCACGTGCTGATTTTTGCCTGGCTGTGTAACAGCGCCATGCACATCGGTTTATCCGACATGACCATTTACCGTTATGCGAAAAAGCCGCACTACGGCATCGCCTCGGCGGCGGGCATGTTTATTGGGCACTTTATGGCGTGGGTAGCCTCCGGCATCTTGTGCGCGGTGGCCATTCAGGCGGGCAACAACAATCCAAGCTCCGGCGAGATCGCCGTGATGAGCATCGGTATCGCCGGCGGTATCTGCGTGTTGATTGCCGGCTGGACCACCGCCAACCCCACGGTGTATCGCGCGGGCATCGCCGTGCAGGCACTGTTCCCGAATTTCAAACGCTGGAAAATCACCCTCGGTATCGGCCTGTTGGCCACGGTATTGGCCTGCTTCCCCTGGATCATTTCCAAGCTGGATCAGTTCCTGGGTTTTTACGCACTGGTGGCTGCTCCGGTGGGGGCCATGGTGCTGGCCGACGTGTGGTTGTTTCCGAAGCTGGGCCTGGTGCAGAACTTCGCCGATTTCCGCAAGATCAGTTTCAACTACGCCGTGGCCTCGGCCTGGGTGCTTTCTATCGTTGCAAGCTATGGGCTCTATGTTGCATTTGACGCAGACTTCTTTTTCTTTATGGCATTGCCGGCCTGGCTGATAGCTGGTGCCTTGTATGTGGTATTTGCCAAGCTGATGCAAAACGGGGTGACTGAAAGCCCTGCAGCAATGGAGGCAAACTGATGAATTGGCTGATACCCCTGAAGCTCGTTTCCTATGCCGGGTTGGTGCTCATTCTGGTGTCCTCCTTGTTGGTTTTTTACCAACAGGTTGATTTGGAAAATTTTAAGGATATGGCGTTGATAGGCACGCTGGTCTGGATTTTTACCGCACCATTGTGGATCAATCGCAAGGCCTGATCGTAGCTACCAAAGAACAATAAAATAGAGCCGGTGGCTGCGCCACCGCCGTTAATATTCGGGAAAACGTTGATGAAAATCGCTGGAATTCAACCGCTGCTGCTCATCACCGGTATGGCAATGGCAATACCGGTTATGGCTAATAGCAACCTGGTTGACTCACCGCTGTATAAAACCGTTTCAGACACCACCCGCGATTATATAGCGAGGGCGGCTGCAGGAGATCATCTGGCGTTGGAAGGCGGTCACATGGCTCTCGATGGCCATGTGATGCCTTATATGTATTTCCAGGCCCACGAAATATTGTTTTTGGATCGCCTGGGTAAACTGCGCCATCGCACCGTTTGGGCGACCGATGCGGTAAGCCGTGTAGATCATTGGCAAGATGCGTTTATTAAAGACGGGCTGCCAAAGGATGCTGTTATGGCAGCGCCTGGTGAGTTGGTGGGCGGTCGGCACTCGCAAATTGGTTACGAATTTATCTTGCCCGCGCTGCCCGAGTCGCAAACGGGATGGGAGCGATTTTTTACACTCAAGCCCATGGACATGAGTGTGCCCGGCTGGCCGGAAACCACCATATATGTAGATGGCATCGCTCGCGCAGCTTTGCAACGCAAACACTTCTATTGGGCGCTGGATAAGCTTGGGGACAGCACCAGACCTCAGCGGATCACGCTCAAAAGCTTCGGGGTATTCGATCAACCACGAGGCTATCGGGAAGTGGCTGTGGTTGAACGTGATCCACTGGCTGATGATGTTTATTGGAAGCTCCGGGTGTTGATTGAGGCGAGCACCATTCTTAATGATGACAGCGTACCCGGCCGACAGATCCGTGCGTTGATCGATAAAGCCATCGCGGCGGTGAACTTAGAAGTGCCGCATACCCCGGTGTATCGTCAACAATTACAAGCGGCGAATCAGTTGCTCGCGGAAGGTTTTACTGCATTAGCCAAGCTACCACAGAATAACGAGCGCCTCAGGGTAATGTTGCATGGCCATCTGGACAGTGCCTGGCGCTGGACGCTGGATCATACCGACGACAAATTATTGCGCCTGGCGCTCAATAATCTTTATCTGATGGACCGGTTTCCCGAATACAGGTACATCTTTACCACGCCGTTTCACTACGAGCGTATTCAGGCGTTGTATCCGGACGTATTTGAGCGGATCAAAACCAAAATCAACGCGGGCCAGTGGATTGCGAACGGTTCCACATACGTGGAAACCGATCTGAACCTGCCTGGTGGTGAAAGCGTAGTGCGACAGTTTTTGTATGGGCTGGACTATTACCGCAACACCCTTGGTGTTAAAGACAACGCCCTGTTCCTACCCGATACGTTTGGTTATCCGCAGTATTTTCCTCAGATAGCGCAGGACTTCGGGTTAGACAGTCTGGTGGCTATGCGCGCAAACACTCCGGAGATTGACAGCACCCTATATCGCTGGCGTGGACTGGATGGCAGTGAGTTATTGGTGAACAGCCTGTCAACACCGGCGTGGGAATATCCCTACGAGGAAGTTATTCATGGGCGTTCGTACGATGAAGGCCATTGGATCACAACCTATAACGCGCCTGATGCGGGACCAAGACGACTGGCGGGAACATGGGCGCAATTTAAAAATAAAGCGGAAACCGACCAGCAGTTGCTGTTGGTGGGGTGGGGCGATGGCGGTGCGGGCGGCACTGAAGATCATGTGGAATTGATCCGCCGGGTTACGGATTTGCCAGGATTCCCGCGCGTGCAGTGGACCAATATGTACGACTATCTCGAGCAGCAAAACCGGCAGCGTGAGCAATTCCCTCTGTTTGATGGTCGGATTCTGGCGCGCCCGTGGATTCAGCGCACGTTTATGCAGGCGAGTGGCATTAAACAAGCCAACCGCCGGGCCGAGCAGCGATTGCAGGAAGCGGAAGCGTTGGCCAGCTATGCGTCGCTTTCTGGTTTTGAATATCCTCAATCGGAATTTAAGCAGATCTGGAAGTCACTGTTGTTGCAGCATTTCCACGATATTGTTACCGGTATGGCGGTGCCCGAGGTGCTGGAGCGTGCGGCCAGGGATCTTGCCGATATCGAGCAGCGCGCGGCGATAATCCGGGATCAGGCGTTGGCGCACATTCTGCGCGAAGCGGATCTGGCCGATGCGGGCCTCGTGGTTTACAACCCTGCCGCCACAGTGGCAAGCGGTGTGGTAAATCTGGGTAAGGTGGATCTCGCGGGTGTCCGCCTTCTGGATGCGAGCGGGAATGTTCTGGCGCATGAGCGTGATGCGGTGGGCAATCTTTGGGTTGACCTGCCGGATCTCGCGCCGCAGACGTTTACCCATCTTCGGTGGGGCGACAAGCCCGAAGTGTCGGCGTCGTCGGGTGAGCTCAGCGTTCGCAAAGGGGTGCTGGAAAACGCCTTGGTCCGGGTGACGTTTAATCAGAACGGTCAGATCAGTTCCTACTTCGATAAAGTGGAACAGCGAGAGCTGGTGCCCGTAGGCAAAGTGTGGAATCAGTTTATGCGTATTCCTCACCAAACCGGCGTCGCTGAACCATTCTCTGCGCGGGCAAAGATAGATCAGGAATTTACCGGGCATTTGAGGGCGGGCATGCGCCTGAACTGGCGCAAAGGAAAAAGCCGGGTTGTCCAGCAGGTGTGGTTAGCGGCGCATTCGCGCCAGCTCCAATTTGACACGCATATCGATTGGCAGGAAGACCATCGCCTCGCCGTGGAATTCCCGCTCAATATCAACAGCCGGGAAGCGCACTATGGCATGCCTTTCGGGTTTGCCAGCCTTTCCCGGGGCGATTACGACCGCCACGCGGCAGTGGTATCGCCCATTGCGGTGCATGAATGGGCTGATGTCTCGGAAGGTGGCTATGGTGTCGCGTTACTGGATCGTACGCGATATGCCTACAACCTGAAGTCTGGCGGCTTGCGACTTAATCTGGCCTGGGGACAGCACAAGCACGAGTATCAGGAAATGCATCATTTGCACTGGAGTGAAAGCGGCAGTGGTGATGCGGGCGGTATGCAGATGAGTTATGCCTTGCTGCCGCACCAGGGCGACCTGCTCCGAGGCGGGGTGATCGAAAAAGCCAAAACCTTTAACCATTCACTGCTGGTCGCCGCCAATGCGGCAGGGCGGGGGTTAGGCCGTGGATTGCCGGCACCCATGATCAAGGACTTGCCGGCGAATGTCGCCTTTCCCTCAATCAAACGCACAGAGGCGGGGGACGCCATAGCGCTCCGGTTGTATGAGACCGGTAATCAGCGCACCCGGTGGAGCCCGCCCGCCGGCGCCCGATCTGCAACGCTGGCGGAAACCCCCAGTGTAGAGAACCCGGCTCTGTTTACGCCGTTCGAGATCAAAACATTGATTGTTAATGATTGAATATGATTTGTGTGTGGCATTTTGACGATGATCTTGGCATCAGGATCATCCTCCAGAGAAGAGGTATGGATGCGTTTATTAGGAAAATAAACGGTATAAACGGTGTTGTTACGGCAGCTGGCGGCATTTTGGCACCATTGGTAACAAATTCTCTATAAGGAAAGTTTTTGCAATAAAAATGATTGTAATTGATTTTAAATGATTCATAATGGCTGTATGTTGCTTTTTGGGTGATTGCTTCTGAGAGCAGGAAAAGCAGGACAAAAGCAGCAGCTGAGTAGCATCACAATAACTAAAGGTAAGAGATATGCTGAAACATAAGGCGTTTAATCGCTCCCTTCTCTCCGTTGCCGTGGCGACAGCTATGTGCAGCGTCACAGGATATGCATTGGCGCAGGAAGTGCCTGCGGACGAGGCCTTGCTAGAGGAAATCGAAGTCGTAGGTATTCGTCGTTCACTACAGAAGTCCGCGGATGTGAAGCGCGATGGTATGGGCGTGAGTGATGTGATCACTGCGGAAGACATGGGTAAGTTCCCCGATTCCAACCTGGCAGAGTCTCTGCAGCGCGTGCCCGGTGTATCCATCAACCGTGAAAACGGTGAGGGCCAGCAGGTCACCGTGCGTGGTCTGGGGCCACGCTTTAACTTGGTACAGCTTAATAATCGCCAGATGGCGGCAGCCAGTGGTCAGCGCAGCTTCGATTTCTCCGCAATTGCACCGGATATGATCCGTGGTATCGAGGTGCACAAAACTACCGCTGCGTCCCGCGAGACCGGTGGTATGGGCGCTACCATCAACGTGCGTACCATGCGTCCGCTGGAAGAGCCCGGCGAGCGTGCGGTGGTAAGTGCCCAGGGTATTTATGACCAGTCTTCACACGACCCGAGTGTGACGCCCGAGTTTTCCGGCATTTATTCCAACACCTTCGATGACGACAAGTTCGGTGTCGCCGTTGCGGTAAACTACCAGGAGCGTGCCAACGGACGTAACCAAGCCCGTGGTCTTTCCTATCAGGTGGATGAGTGGGGCCAGCCAGGCACCAACTGGCAGCCGCAGGAGTTGAGCGTATCCTGGGGCTCGCATGCCAATGGCCCAGAGGCCGGCGATCGATTCACCCTGCCACGCATGGATTTTTACAATATTGTTGAGCAGGAACACACCCGTGCTAACGCGCAGGCTGTATTCCAGTGGCGTCCGGTGGATAACATTACCGCCACGGTAGATTACAACTACTTCAACAAGGACATCGATACCGTCACCAACTCGGCTTCTATTTGGTACAACTGGGATTGGAATCCTGCCAATACTGCAGTCTGGAGTGATGACCCGATCAAGTCGCCGTTGGTTTATGCAGAGCTGTCCAACAACCGTCCTCTGGGTGAAACCACCTTTGCAGTAAGAGAGGATCACGTACGCAATACCCTGCAGTCTTATGGTCTTAACCTGGAGTGGGAGGCTACCGACGATCTGAGCTTCGAGCTGGACCTGAACGGTTCCACCAACGAAGTGACGCCAAACGGCGGCCGTCTGGGATCTACCGCTGATGTTGAAATGGCGGCGCTGACCCGCTCGGCAGTTGCCTATGATCGCACCGGCGACATTCCTGCAATCTATGTGACCAACCCAAATGTGGTTGCCGCCGACGTAGTGCCTCTGACTCACCGGATTACCAGCCAATTTAATGAAGGTGAAGTATCCCAGGCCAAATTCTCGGGCGAGTGGCGCTTCACTGATGAGCAGTCGTTGAACTTTGGGTTGCAGTCTACCAATCTTGATTGGTCGTCTGGCAATATCCGGGTGGAGCGTGGTCGTGGCCATTATGAGCAATTCAAAGGCGATTTTGTCAGCTTTGATGGGTTCAGTTCGTTCAATTTCATGAATGAGTTTGACGCCAGCTACGGCGACTTCGATACTATCGCGGCGCAATTGCCGGCCGGTAACGGCACAATCACGCATCCCTGGACCGGAGAGTCAGCCACACTGACTGGCGATAATTTCTACAGCACAGCGCTGAACTTCGACCTGAACCAGATGCTGGATTATCTGGCGGCGAATTACGGCGGTTATGTTGATGGAAAAGACTCGCCTCAGACCATCCTGGGTAACTGTAACTCCGTATTCTGTGCGTCTAATAAGTACAACTATGCTGATCTGCAGAATGTATCTGAAGAGACCAAAGTCGCCTATCTGCAGTACAACCTGAATTCCAACTTGTTTGGTCTTGATTATGCTCTGCATCTGGGCTATCGCTACGAGCAGACGGATATTACTGCCGCTTCGGCAATTACCCAGTACGACACCGTACTGTGGGTAAAATCCAATCAGCTCGAATTCCGTCCGGCCGTGGATCAGAATGGTGAGCAGGTTCAGACTTATGGCGTGCAAAAGGGAGACTACAAGTTCCATTTGCCAAGCATGAATCTGAACGTGAATCTGACAGATGATCTGGTTATGCGTCTGGCCTATGGCAAGTCCATTGCCCGGGCAAATCTTCCCGCATTGCGCGGTGGTGTGACGATCGAAACGGCAACGGTAAACGTTGTTAATCCGCAGGCTTTCACAGGTAACCCTAACCTCGCACCATTGGAGTCGAACAACTTCGACCTCTCGCTTGAGTGGTACTATGGTGATGGTAGCTATGTGTCTGTTGCTTACTTTGACAAAGCCATTACCCAGTTCCCGAAGACTGTTGATTCTTATCTGAATTATCCTGGTCTGGCTAACCCGGTATTTGGTCAATATGCAGATGCTGCTCGTGCTACCGGCTTGCAAAGTCTTGATGAAATTTTCACCTATGTGATTGAGAACTTTGACGGTCAGGATGGTGTGACCAACAATGGCGGTGGTACCGGTCAGGTTGTGGGCAGCGTCAATCGTGATCCGTTGGTGGATTTCAAGTACGGTCTGACAACCAATGGTGATGCCAAAAACGGTGTGGACGGTATTGAACTGGCTGTTCAGCACATGTTTGGGGAGTCTGGTTTCGGCGTCATGGCCAACTACACCTTTGTCAACTCCGATGTGGGCTATGATCCCTACACGCTGGGCGGCTCTGACGCGCTGCTGGGTGTTAGTGATTCTGCCAACCTGGTGGGCTTCTACGACAAAAACGGCATTCAGGTGCGTGTTGCCTACAACTGGCGTGATCGCTTCCTTGACTCCCATAATCAGGAGTTGGGTCTGACTGAGCCAATTTTCGACGAAGCCTTCAAGACCATAGATCTGAACGTGAGCTACGACATTACCGACAATGCCCAGATTTTCCTGAAGGGCATTAACATTACCGGTGAAGACAACCGTTCTCATGGTCGTGGGTCAAACCTGCTCATCAGTCATGAAGAGACAGGTGCCCGCTGGATGTTGGGTGGTCGTTACCAGTTCTGATAAGTACTGCTGTACTTTCTCCCTCAGCCCCCTTTATGGGGGCTATTTTTTGTCTGCAATTTCGGGTTTGTCACAATGAAATTCTTTCAATCAGCATCTTTTTTTACTGTAATCATTTCGATGCTCATAGCTTGCTCCTCTGATGGTTCCCGCTCAACATACTCAAGCGTTGCGCCTATCCTGAAATGGGAGTACTGGGCCCCCGGTGGCGGTGGGGAAATACAAAGTATTTATCTTGAGCCCAATGTAAAAAATCGCTTTTATGTGTTGAGCGATATGGAAGGCTTGTATCGCACGGATGATGGCGGCAACTCCTACCGGTTGCTGGCGGCTGAGTTACCCCAGCTGAATGTATTTGGTATGGTCAGTGATCCGGTTAACCCAGATAGACTGTATCTCGGCACCCACCGTATGGCGCTGATCAGCGATGATGCGGGCGAAACCTGGAAGGCAATTGACGAAACCCTGAGTTATCCGATTCAGCTGATTGCGGTCAATCCAAGGAATCCAAAACATATTGTGATGGCGCTCAGCGCACCGGATATTACCGATCTGAATGAACAGCCAATGCATGTCCCTGAATATGTCCATGGGGATAAGCATCCCGGGCTGGTGTTTGTTTCGGAAGACGGCGGATTGAGTTTCGAGAAGCACTACTATGATCCGGCAACCCTGCCGGAAAAAAATGTCTGGCAATTGGTGTTCGATCCGAATCATCAGCTGCTGTACCTTGCCAGCGAACGCGGATTATTTGTTTCTGATAATGGCGGAATTAACTGGACGAGTGCCAATATGCCAGAGGGTTATATGGCTGCGCTTGGCTTTGAAATCAGTCCAGACGGGAAGACCGCTTTTGCCATTTTCTCCAGATCCGTCACTCAATCTACCGTATTTGTGTCAGACGCAAAGGCGTTGGCACAGGGGCATGCACAATGGCATCAGGTGGATGAGTTGTTTGGGTTAGATGATCGTACACGCCTGTCGCAGCCTGGAGAAACCCGTGTGGAATGGGACGGCGAAAGCTATACCAATCCGGGACAACGCTATGCCCGCTTGAAAATCGATCCACGCAGTGGTCAGGCTGCCTACGGTTTGGCGAATAAAGTCCGGGTGTTAATGGGGAAAACCATGAAGCACCACAACTCGTCGTTGTTTTATTCCGAGTTTGACGTCAGTAATGGCCTCCCGGAGCGGGGCAATTGGCAGCGTATTTATTACGAACAAAACAAGAAAGGCTGGCAAACATCTCAGGGCTCGGACAACTACATTCAGGTAGACAGTTTTGATTTCGTCCCTGTGCCCTGGGGGCAGCATAATAAGATCATTCTGGAAAACGGCCATGGCATCAGCTTGTTGGATATGGATGCCCCCGGATTTCCGAAAACCGGCGGTGAAACCGTGTTGTACCAAACTGCGGTCACCCAAGCGAATGGCGCGCCGGGCCATACTACTTGGACCAATCGTGGTTTTGTAAATACCTACAACGGTGATTTTGCCACCAGTGAGAACTATTTTGTTGCTGCGCTGAGTGATCAGGGGTTACATGAAAGCTGGGATTTCGGCAAAAGCTGGATTCGAGATTTGCGGCCTATTCCTGAAATTACTGCGTCCAAGTCTGTTGAAATACTAAAAACCGAACCGCCGGTGGTGGTGTTAGGTACTGGCTATGGCTATGGTGCAAGCGATATTCCTATGGGATTGTACGCGAAGGTTTTGGTCCACCATTCGCCGGAAGATCAGTGGCAGCATCTGGCGGGTGGGATTTCCCGTTGGAATGGTGAAGGCGCGGAAAACCGGAACGGTTTACCTTCGGTGCCAGAGGCGTTACAAGTCCACGGCCATCCGGACGCCTGGGATTATAGAATCTGGGCTATGGCGGCAGATTCACAGGTGCCGGGCAGACTGTTTGTGGGTTTCAAAGGCCAGGGGATTTATGTGGCAGACGATGTGCCTGCACTACTGACGGGTAACGGCAATGGCTTCCGCCGGTTGCCGCTTGGCGAAATAGAATTGCCGAAAACCAGTCTGGTGACTCATCCGGCCAAGGCGAATACCCTGTATTACCCCAATGGTAATGAAGTATATGTGTACCGTGGCTCGCAGAATCTGAATCATCCTGGTGAACGCATTGGCGAGTTTCCTGGATTGGTTGAAGATGTGACCGCCTGGCTCAATGAGCAAGGTTCCCTGATGCTGGCAGTGTCAGCGCGCAATGAGGCTGATGCCAGTCACAATGTGTTCGTGAGTGTCGATGAAGGTGTGCATTGGCATAAGGTATTCGATCGTGCGTCACTGAAAGCAGCAGGTGTACCTTCGTTCTTTGATACGCCAGCCTATCCTCGCGAAGATCCCCTGATGCCTTTCATGGGTGGTTTTGTCGGCTATAAAAACTGGTTGATCGTGCCGGTAGGTTCCATTCGCAATAATCTCGGTGTCTTTGCGTTGCGCCTGAATCCGGCAAAGCTGGATCAGGTATCGATTTTTCCCATCACCGGCAAAGACAATTACCGCCACGGATACACGCGGGTGAATGAAGGCGAATTGCGTTGGGTTAAAGGTGAACCGTGGGTGGTACACAGCACCCGTGGAGCGGGTGTGGTGGCAGCGAGTCTGGCACCGTTGGATCAGTGGGAGCGGCAGTGATGGAGTTGTTATTTCTGTGCCCTTTATGGGGCTCTGAACAACTGCCGTTTACCGAGTTTGTCGCCAATGCCAAGGCAGCTGGCTATGACGGCGTAGAAGTGGCCTTTCCCACAGACCGGAAGGTCTGTCGGGAATGGGTGGCGGCAATCCGCGATCATGACTTGTGCTTTGTTGCGCAGCACTGGGACACGCTGACAGCGGACTATGACAAGCATGGTCCTGTTTACTTGGACCGGCTTTCGCAGCTGGCTGAAACCGAACCCCTCTTTATTAATTCACACAGTGGCCGGGATCATTTCAGTTTTATTCAGAACCAGGCGCTGTTGGCGTCGGCAGATGGTTTGTCCCGGCGTTTGGGGCTGCCCATCTATCATGAAACCCACCGCGGCCGTTTTAACTTTGCCGCTCACGTAACACTGCAATACCTGAAGGCATTGCCGGATCTGAAAATCACCGCTGATTTCAGCCATTGGTGCTGTGTGGCCGAGTCATTATTAGCGGATCAGCCTGAGGCATTGACGTTGGCGATTGCGCGCAGCTACCACGTGCATTGTCGCGTGGGGCACAGCCAGGGCTCACAAGTCACCAGCTTGGCGCTGCCGGAATATGCTGATGCACTGGAGCAGCACCTGCAGTGGTGGGCTGCTATCACGGCGAGCGCCCGGGCCCGGGGGCAAAAACAGCTGACATTTACTTCTGAATTCGGGCCTGCCCCATACATGCTCAACGATCCTGAAACGGGGCAACCCATCGCGGATCAGTGGGCAATGAATGTGCAGGTTATGCAGTTGGTGCGTGAACGCGTTCAGAAAATTGCAGAATAATCTCGCGTTGGTAAATTTCTCCGGGCATGAGCACAGGGCTTGGAAAGCGCGGTTCATTCACCGCGTTCGGATAGCCCTGGGCTTCCAGGCAAACCCCGCTGAAAGGGGCGAAGTGGCCGCCCAGATGGCCGGCTGTGTAGAGAAAGATACCCGGCTGGTCCGTGTGCAAGGTCATTTCCACCGTCTCGCTCAGCAAGGTGGCTGCCTTGATGGGTTCTCCTTCGGCGCCGCAGATGGGAAAGAAATGATCAAACCCGTGTCGGTCCGACCAGTCTGCTTGCCGCCAGCGCTCAATCTGCTGTCCTAAATTGTGCGCCCGATCCAGTTTGAGTTTATCCAATCTGATGTGTTGTCCGGTGGGAATGTCACTGCGCTTTTCCAGCACTGAGTCGGCATTGAGATCCAGGCGCAGTTCACGGCAATCCCCTGCGCCCAGAGTGAGGTAGGCATGATGGGTCAGATCCACGGGGGTGGGCTTATTGGTTTTGGCCTTCAGGTGGATGTGCAACCGGTTATCGGGTTCCAGGCGATAGTCAGTCCATGCCTCCACCCGGCCGGGAAAGCCTTGATCGCCGTCCTCAGACACTATGTGAAATTGGCAGTGCGTCGCTGACCAATCCACCAAATGCCACGCCTGATTGCTGAAATTCCGCTCACCACCATGCAAACAATGGTCGCCCAGGTTCTTCGACAGACGGTAGTGTTGCCCGCGCCATTCAAAGCTTGCGTTGGCAATCCGGTTGGCGACCCGCCCGCAAATGGCGTTGACCGCATAGATATCCGCCAGCCACTGTGCGTCCTGGCTGTAGCTCAACACCATGGGCTGCCCGTTGAACGTCATTGAGCGCAGACGGGCGCCGTGGGGCACACAAATCAATGCGAGTTGGTCGCGTGAAAGTTGAACGCCTTTTAGTGCACTCATGGGTATTTCTCTATTGTGTTTGATTGAAATTATAATTAAAATGATTGTAAATGACTAATAATGATTTGTAAGCGGTGATCTTTCATCAGTTTGCGTCAACAGAGATTCGCCATGTCTGCCCGAGACTATTCACTTACCGGCCCCTGTGGTGCGGACGCCCAGCGCAACGGGCTGGCGGACGCCCATTGGTACCAGAGCCCG
Organism: Simiduia agarivorans SA1 = DSM 21679; assembly: GCF_000305785.2. Classification (NCBI taxonomy): domain Bacteria; kingdom Pseudomonadati; phylum Pseudomonadota; class Gammaproteobacteria; order Cellvibrionales; family Cellvibrionaceae; genus Simiduia; species Simiduia agarivorans. The sequence continues at coordinate 3,621,785 of NC_018868.3, forward strand.
GTGGATAAAGGTGCCATGCGCGCGCTGCTGGTGCGCAAGGACTGGCCGGCGATACGCGATACGCTTATTTGGTTTTCCCTCTTGGCGGTAGCCGGCTATTCCATGGTGCAGACTTGGGGCAGCGCCTGGTTTTTACTGCCTTTTTTCTTCTATGCATTTCTCTATGCTTCGGTATCAGATTCCCGTTGGCATGAATGCAGTCATGGCACCGCGTTTAAAACCGATTGGATGAACCGCGCCTTGTATGAGGTGGCGTCGTTCATGATTTTACGCGAGTCCACCACCTGGCGTTGGAGCCACATCCGCCACCACACAGACACCATTATTGTGGGGCGCGATCCGGAAATTGCCAGCCAGCGACCGGCGAGGCCGCTGGCGTTATTTTTATCGTTCTTCAAATACCCCGCCCTGGTCACTGAATTGCGCCGGATGCTGATTCATGCCTGCGGCCAGCGCGACCAGGAGGCTGCAACCTATGTGCCGGCCAGCGAATGGCCAGCGATACATTGGAAAGCGCGCGTGTATGTAGCGGTCTACGTTGGCGTAGTGGCGCTGGCGATCGTGCAGCAAAGTTGGTTGCCGCTGATGTTCGTCGGCTTGCCATCGGTTTTTGGCACCTGGTTGATTGGTCTCTACGGTTATACCCAACACGCAGGTCTGGCAGAGAACGTTACTGATCATCGGTTGAATAGTCGCACGGTACTGATGAATCCGCTCAACCGCTTTTTGTACTGGAACATGAATTACCATGTTGAGCACCACATGTATCCGTTGGTGCCTTACCATGCGCTGCCCGCGCTGCATGCGCTCGTGAAAGATGATTGCCCGCCTGCTTATGATGGCCTGTGGGCGGCCTGGAAAGAAATCCTTGCCGCCTGGAAGCGGCAGATAAAAGACCCCGACTATTTTGTCCGGCGGCCGCTGCCAGCGCCGGCGACACCAGCGCCAGCGTCGGAAGCGTTAGCCGTGGGTCATGACGGTTGGGTGTGTGCGGGCAATGCTGACCAGATTCAAAATGCCGATGTGCTGCGCATTGATGCGGCTGGCCATACTTATGCTATCTACCGCAACCAGGCAGGTGATTTGTTCGCCACCGAAGGGATCTGTACCCACGGTAATGCGCACCTGGCGGAGGGACTGGTCATAGGCGATGAAATAGAATGCCCGAAGCACAACGGCCGTTTTGCGCTATCCGATGGCCACGCCACAAGAGCGCCCGCCTGTGTGGCACTTGAACGCTACCCGGTAGAGCAGCGCGGTGAAAAACTATGGCTGAACACCGCGCCTTATCCGCGTATCGACAGTATCCGGCGCTGGTCGCTGCGGGTGGTTGCTGTGCGCAACCTGTCTACCTTTATTCGCGAGATCGAGCTTGAGCCCCAGCAGCTGGTACCGAAATTCAACTATCAACCCGGTGATTACTTGCGCATTTGTGTGCCTGCCTACCAATCGCTGAATCTGAATCCGGCGCAACAGCAGGGCAGCCAGTCTCAGATCTGGCAGTCCCTTGGGCTTCACACGGCAAAGGCCTTCAATCGCCAGCCCTGTATGCGTAACTACTCATTGGCGACCAACCCGGTAAAAGATGAACGGTTGGTGTTGAATGTGCGGCTGGCATTTAACCCGAGCGCGCCAGAACTTCATCTGGGCGTGGGATCGGGCTACATGTACAGCCTCTCTGAGGGCGATGTGATTGAAGCGGTCGGACCCCAAGGCGAGTTCCGAATCAAACACACCAGAGCAGAAAAAATCTATATCGGCGGTGGTGCTGGTATGGCGCCTTTGAAGTCGCATTTGTCTTACCTGTTGGAAACCGAACAGGTCAGCCAACCAATCCGCTTTTGGTATGGTGCGCGCAATCATCAAGAGGCGTTATATCAGGATTATTTTGAGCAGTTGGCACAAAAGTATCCCAATTTCCGTTTTAACTTGGTGCTGTCTGAACCCGAATCGGAACAGGATGCCCGCTATCCGAATGGTTTTGTACATCAGGTAGTGGAACAGGACTTTCTTTCAAAGGGTAGCGATTGTCAGCAATACGAATTTTACCTGTGCGGCCCGCCACCGATGATGGCAGCCACGCGTAACCTGCTGCAAAAACTGGGTGTGCCTGAACAGCAAATTGCGTTTGACGAGTTCTAACGGCGCACCGGTTTGCAAGTCCGGTGTGTCATTCTCTGGGTGTTCTCTCGACCCTCGTTGATACCGCCCCGATGGGGCGGTTTTTTTTTGAATTTTGTTTATAAGGATCAAAGGATATGCGCGAAAAGCTGGTTATTGGCAATTGGAAGATGAATGGGTCTGCTTTGCACATCGACAGCTTCGTGGATGCGCTCCGGCAGAAGATACCCGCTGACTTTCGCGCCCAAACCCTGATTGCGCCTCCGGCTTGTTACCTGGGCTATGCCAGCCCGCGTTTTGAAGAGGTGGGCATCGGCCTGTGTGCCCAGGATGTGAGTGCATACCCGGTTGGCGCTTATACGGGCGAAATTTCTGCCGGGATGTTGTTGGATCTCGGTTGCCGCTTTGCCATTGTGGGGCATTCGGAGCGGCGTAGCTACCATGGAGAAACTGATGCGGTTGTCGCTGCGAAAGTGAAGCAGGCATTGCGCGATGGTATCCGGCCTGTAGTGTGCGTTGGAGAGGCTCTGGCTCAGCGGGAAGAGGGGCGCTATGAGCAGGTGATCAGACAGCAGGTGCAGGCGGTACTGCAAGTGTGCGAGCCTGAGGTTTGGTCCGATTTGGTATTCGCTTACGAACCGGTTTGGGCAATTGGCACAGGGCAAACTGCTACACCGGAGCAGGCGCAGGAGGCGCACCGGTTTATTCGCAGTCTGCTTGGCGCGCCAGGTGCCTCGGTGTCCATCTTGTATGGTGGCAGTGTAAAGCCAGAAAATGCCGCTGCAATATTTTCTCAACCGGATGTAGATGGCGGCCTGATTGGTGGTGCTTCACTTTGCGCGGCAGATTTTAAAGCGGTTTTCAGCGCAATCTGATCAATCCGTTTTGTTCGGGGCGCAGATGCTTGTGCTGTACCTGTCTCGCGGCAACAGACGTAATCATCCGGATATGCTATGTTTTAGTCTGATCAGGCCCCCAATTGGCACCTTAAGCCCATGCGATTTCCTGCCCTTGTTGCTGGTGTAGTGATGTTCCCCTGGTTGGTTTTCGCTGAAGCGGATAGCCGGCCAGTGGTGAGCTTTTCTGTGTCAGTCTGGCCGGCGTTGATGGCGTCTGATGGCCGGGGTTTGTTTTCGGATCTCATTTCGCAGGCGCTACCGCAATACCAGATTGAATATCAGGTCGTACCCTGGCGGCGCGCTACACAGATGCTCGTGGCCGGTGATGTGGACGGTCAGATAGGCACCTATCGCGCTGCGCTGATCAACCAGGTGGATCCGGGCAACGTAAAAATCAGCAACCGTGTGCCAATCTACCTGGAAAGGGTTGAGGTGTGGTGTCATTCAGGGCGTGCTCTGGCCAACTGGCGCGTTGAACTGCGGGGGCTAAGCTACGCCTGGCCGCGTGGCTATGACTATGACGTTCACTTCGCTATCCCAAAGGCGATGGAAGTCCACGATACCGAACAAGGTATTCGCATGTTACTTGCGCGCCGCATCGACTGCTACATTGACGATAGCGGCGACATTGCGCACCGGCTGCCAATGGACGCCGTGCAGGCGCATCGGCTTAATACCGCGCCTATTGGCAGTCACCCGCTCTTCGTCACGTTCATGGATCACGAGCAAGGCAGGGAAATTGCACAAGCCCTTGATGCCGGGCTGACCAGGCTTCGTGCCACGGGCGAGGCCAGGCGTCTGTTCACCAAGTGGGGGGTACTGAAGAATTATCCGGAATCTTCCGCAGACTAGTGCCTTGCTGATGTGGCAGGCTACCAGTGTAACAAAGCACTCAGTGCGCAGACAGAAATTGCCGGATGGCACGATCGATCCGTTCACCTTCACAACGAGTAGTCATGTGACCACAGTGTGTATCCAGCACTAAAGTTTCTGCACCCAGCAGTGTGCTGAGTTGCAGAGCGGGTTCTGGTGTGACCATGTGATCCTGCCTGTCTACGATATTCAGCATGCGCGCCTGTATGGATTTTGCGGCAGCGGTGATGTCATTGCCGGCACGACGGCTGATATCGTGTGAGAGCATGGCGTCCAATTGCGCTGCGGTATCCCGCATTGATCGGGAGACGCCGGTCTGAGCGGCGTGGATAAAACTGCCCGCCTGGCTCACCGGTGTGTGTAAAGCGTGGTATTGCGGTGTATGGAGCGCAAGTGTACTGATCATCCCCACCATTGCTGCGGCTTCTTCCGCGTTGCCCGCGTCTGCGGCCTGAGTAATCGCCTGTAACTGTGTTTGCCACAATAACTGGTCATAAGCTGCTGGCCGGGGACTGCCTACGATGGTAATGGCGCGGTCCATAAAAGTGGGAAATTGTGTAACCCATTCAAATGTCTGCATGCCCCCCATTGAAGTTCCCATGACGGCGTGAAGCGACGGGATGTCGAGTGATTGTGTCAGCAACTGATGTTGCGCTTTAACCATGTCGCCAATGGTAATCCGGGGAAAATCGGGGTGATTCGACGGTGAGGACGAGATGCCATTGCCAAAGGCATCCACGACAACCAGAAAGAATTGCGTTGTATCAACCACATTAATAACACCATATTTGAACAGATCTTCAGATGTGCCGCCAAACCAGGTGAGATACAACACCGCATTGCTCTTTTCTTTGTTGAGCGTTCCCTTGGTTCGGTAGCCTACTTTGGCATTTTGAAGATGCTCCCCACTTTCGAGATGAACGGTGTCGAGTACGGCAATCCTCAGTGGGGGGATCTCACTCGCGCCAACCCTGAGTGTCAGTAGTAGCAGCAGGGATAGGGACCAAAAAATACTGTGCCGTCGCATGGTTTGAATTCACCTCAAAAGGAATACGGTTCGCCTGAACCCATGGGCATGCAACCCGGAAAGATGACGATCGCCAAACGAAATAACGAGGCAGCGCAGACGCTGCTCCGTTATTCAGTCTCGGGTTAATTACAGTGCTTTAAACCAGGTTTTCATATTGTCCGGTGATTCTTTATCCTTGAGCGGATAGAGCATGATCTGATTGCCGGGTTGATTTGGCCAGGAGAATACGTCGTACTGGTTTATTTGTACGTCGCTGGGCGCCACGGCCATGAGGGTTTTGCTGGTTTGTGGCAGGCCTTTCATGGTGCGGATTTCCAAACCATCTATCGCTGCGCCGCTGGCCATGGCGCGCATGGGCAGGGTGGGAATGTCCACGTTTTGTGCAGCTCGCGCGGCGAGCATCCAGGGGCCCAGGAATTGGGTGTAGACGTTGCCGCTTTCCGCTGTCACAGGCTCGGGCGCTTTCCCGGGTGTGGCGTTCCAGAATTTCCAATGGGCGGTATAGGTGTGCGTGTGATTATATTGCCCGGCATGCCAGCTGGCCCAACTTGGCTCGCGCAGATTGACCTTTTGTATAGCGGGCGCCTGCGAGAGATCAACGATGAACTGACGGTAGTCTGCACTCCAGCTGAGATTGACGGTCTGATCGCCGAACGTAAAAGTACCTTCAATGGGATGAAGCACGCTGAGCGTGTCGCCATCGCGCTGCACAAAATAGCTGGCGGCTTCCAGCATCACCGAGGGTCCGTAGAGCGAGCAGCACCAATAGCCTTCCTTGCCCATTTGCAGGTAGCGATTCTGGTAAATCAGCCGTGCGCCAAAGCCGCCATTGATGGTCTGGTTGTAGAAAAATTGGTTTTCCAGGCACAGAATCCCGCGCTCCAGCCAGGCGTCTTTGCCCGTGAGCTTGTGCAATTTGAGGCACAGCAACATCCAGTCGGCGTGGGAGCAGGCTTCATCGTCATGTATGTGATCCTTGCCGAATTTTACAAAGCGCTCGGGTATGCCGCCGGATTCCATCACAAATTCCCGCCACACCTGTTCCAACTCCTTTTCAATGGCCGCTACCATTCCGGTGTCGCCACCGCGCTCGGCAAATTCCAGGCAGCCGCGTCGCACGGTAAGGTAAGAGTGCGAGTGATCTGCCTCTGCCAGCGAGGCCACATTGGGCATGAATTGTCTGGCCAGGGTAAGAATGCGTTCGTCGCCGGTGATCTGGTAGGCGCTTGAGAGTCCCGCCAAACCGTGGAAGTATCCGCTGGGTGTTACCGCATAATATTCGGTGTCGCGTTCGCGGATGTTGCGGGCCACCTCTTCCCAATAGGGGTACTGATCGATGTACCACTGCACGTGCTGGCGCACGGCGGTTTCGAGTTTTGCATCGGGGAACAGGCTGGCCAGTACCGATAATCCTTTGAGCATCCAGCCATTGCCGTAAGCGCCAAGCATGGTTTCAACGCCAGGTGCGATAGTCTCGTTGCCAAAATGACCGTCGGCCTGTTGGTGAGCGATGGCCTTGTGCGCCAGGCTTACCACGTCAGCAGGCGCCTCAGTACAGTCGGAATGCGCCAGCGCCTGGGCCCACAACCAACGCCCGGCGACGTCGCCATGGCAACAGGGAAAGTTGGTCCATGTTTGCGGATCAGTTTTGATTTGCTTAAGCAAATACTCTTCGCTGAACGGCGCTTCGTGGCTGATGCGCTGAATTGAGCGAGCCAGGCGTTCCCCCAGCTCACCGGAAAGCGCTACGCTGTCGGCCGAAAAATCGTATCGGTTGATTTTCTTCGGGCTGAATTTTACGGGTTGTGGTGCTTGGTACATAACATGGACCTTGTCGATGTGTTCAGGCGTTGGTTTGCGCCGCAGTGGATTCGTTGCTGTGAGCGTTTTGTTTATAGGCCGCCAGTGTGTCGCGGTTGATACCGTAGCGCCAGATAAACACCAGGCCAAGTGCTATTACAATGGGACCACCCAAAAATGAGAAATTGGCGATGGCGCGGGCAGTTTCAGGCGCTTGGGTAGTCACACCCTCAGCATAGCCAAGCCACTCCAGGGTAAAGCCACTGATAAGTATGCCGACGGAGGTGGCGGCCTTGATCACAAAACTGAAAATGGCCGAATAGCTGCCGTCTTTCAGCTCGCCGGTTTTGTGGAAGTTCACTTCCGATGCATCGGCAATCATGGAGATGGTCAGCGGAATAATGATGCCACAGCCCAACCAGAACAGCGCCTGGGGCAATGCAAACAAGACGGTGGTATACCACTCGCCCATGTTGGCTACTGCTTCGCGAATGGCGGATTGACCAAAGGTGGCAAACATCAGCAGGCCCATGGCCAGCGAAAATACCGTGGCCCCACTGCAGATGTTACGTTTCTCAAAATGTTTTACCAGCCACACGATCAGCAGTGATCCGAGTGTGAAACCCACCATGGTAGCGCTGTGCACCACGGTCTTCTGGAATGCCGACAGCTGCATGTAGTCGATAAAGGTGTAGATCTGCATTTGTGCGGTAAGGCCGATGCCGATTTGCGCCACAAAATAAAACAGAAATACCTTGTTGGCTTGTGGGTCGCGGAAGATCTGCACAATACTCAGAAAAAATGCCTTGATTCCTGCGTGGGCAGTTTTCATGGCGCGCGAATCGGTGATGTAGTGACGTGTTAAATAACAGCACAATAAGGTCAGGCACAGGGTGGCGATGGCGATGGTAATGCCCATTTGTTCGTAGTTGGCCACGATATTTGTGCCGTCCAGGCGCGAGCCGTCGGGATTGATGCCGTCTTTGAAGAACAGCGTCCAGGCCATGGCACCAAAGGTAAAGTTAATGGCCATGTTCACCACGTAGCGAATCGATTGCAGGCTGGCGCGCGATTCATAGGTGGTACAAATCTCAAAGCCCAGTGCAGTAAAGGGAATCACAAAAATGGTGACGGCGGTGCGCAACAAAATGTTTACCCCTAGCAGATAGGCAAACAGCAGCCCGTGGTTACTGACTATGGATTCCGGCACAAACCACACAAAGTAGAGCGACAGCGCCACCAGAATGCCACCAATGAGCAGATAGGGGTGGCGTCGGCCGAAGCGGCTTTTGGTGTTATCGGTGACGTGGCCCATCACCGGGTCGGTAATCGCATCCCACAGTGTGGTAATGCTGAGCGCAAGCGCGGCCAGTGTGGCGGGCAAGCCTAATGCCTGTGTATAAAACACCATGGCAAAGTTGCCGATTGTCAACAAGGGAATGGCCGTACCGCTTTCGCCGAGGGCGTAGTACCACATATCGCGGCGCGGTGCGCCAGACTTGTGAGTGTGTGAAGATTGCATATTGGAACCGAGCTCGTATTACAGGTTATTGCGCCAGTGCTTTTATAGGGATCGATAATCTGTGCATTGCTGCTTATCGCAAAAAATCAGTGTTGTTTTGGTCGGTAGCCGTGCAGTCCGTAGTAGATCACGTACAGGTAGCAGGCGAGCGGTACGATCAGGGACAGCTCCATACTGATGAGATCGGCCACCAGTCCCATCAGGGGTGGCACCAGCGCTGCACCGAGAATGGCCATAATCAGCATGGACGAGCCCTGGCTGGTGAAACGCCCCAGATTGTTAATGGCCAGCGTAAAAACATTTGACCACATGATGGAATTGAACAAGCCCACTGCAATCACACACCACATAGCGGCCTTAGCGCCCACCAGCATGGCAATCGCCAGTAGTAAAACGATCACACTGGCGAACGCCATAAGTGTGCGATTTGGACTGAATTTACACACCAACATCAATGCAATATTGAGCGCAATAAAGCCGGCCCATATTGTGGCTGCAGTCCAGGATACCAACAGGCCGCAAAGGCCGAAGGCCAATGCCCATACCAGCGCGAACAAGGCCATAATGCTGCTGCGTTTGAGGTTGTCTGTGAATGCTATGGCACCCAGAAAGCGCCCAACCATCAGACCGGCCCAGTAGAGTGATAAGTAAATGCTGGCTTCTAGCTCGGCCATGCCGGCAATGTCCGGCAGCCCGAGGTATTTGATCAGAATACTGCCCAGCGCCACTTCGGCACCCACGTACATAAAGATGCAGACAGCACCCAGTGTCAGATGGCGGAATTGCCAGACGCTGCCTTTGGTATCTTGTTGCAGATTGACATCTTCAAACGCGGGCAGTCTGATTAGTTTAAAAAACACCGCCATGAAAAACAGCGTGGTCGCCATTACGGTGTATGGCGGTGCTACGCTGTTGACATCGGCGCTCAAGCCCGAATGACTGAAAATAAGGATGCCGCCGATGATCGGCGCTAATGTGGTACCCAAGGAATTCAGCGCCTGGGAAAGGTTGAGCCGGCCAGATGCGGTTTCGGGCCGTCCGAGGATAGACACATACGGATTGGCAGCGATCTGCAGAATCGCCATGCCGCCGGCCAGCACAAATAAAGCAAACAAAAACAGCCCATAGCTTTCCAGGCTGGCGGCGGGGCGGAATAGCAGGCAACCGGCGGCCATGATAAACAGACCCAGGCTAAGCCCGTTCTGATAGCCAATCAAATTCAGCAGGTCTTTGCCTTTTTGCGCGAATAAAAAATACACCAACGAGACCACGAAATAGGCGATAAAAAACGCGAACTGTACCAGCATGGCCTGGGTGTTGGTCAGCGTGAACACGTCCTGTAGATGGGGTATGAGAATATCGTTCAGCGCTGTGATAAATCCCCACAGGAAAAACAGGATGGTGAGAAAGCAGAGGGGTACCCAGTAACGGCTTTGTGACTCGCGGTTATTCAGCGGGGTGTCCGGACTAAGGGTGTTTGTATTCATGCGCAGCTGCTCGTGGTTGTGCGTTATTGTTATGGATCAGGCCAAGGGCCAAACAGATGAGGCGGTGCAGGCCGGTTTCGATGTGGTCGCGTGTTTGTCAGCTGATGACAATGCGAGCTGCGCCACACCCACCGCGGCGTAGTCACCGATTTGCTCGCCCAATGCGGCAGGTACCACCCGGCATACCGCTGCCGCGCCGGGCAGGGCTTCACGCGCAATGACTGCGTGGGCGGCAGGGGCAATAAACGATTCACAGCGCGCAAACACACTACCGATCACAATGTATTCGGGGTTCAGCAGGTCGATCACCATGCTCAGGCCCTGGCCCAACCGTTTGCCGGATTCTGCAAACACCTTCAGCGCGAGGGCATCACCTGCGCATGCGTGCTGTGCCAGTTGCTGTGTCGTCAGTGTGGCCAGTTCGGCTTCGGTGCGGCACCAGGCCGGCCCCTGATTGTGTTGCCAGGCTTCCCGTACGGCCGCCTGACCGAGCAGTCGGATACCTGCGCCGCTGCAAAATCCCTCGAACGAACCGTGTTTGCCAAAGGCCAACGGGCCAGAGTCGGCCAGCCGGATATGGCCCAGCTCACCGGCCAGGTCGTTGGTGCCGCTGTAGAGTTGCCCGTTCAGAATCAAGCCGGCGCCCAGTCCGGTGCCGAACGTGAGAAACACCATGTTGCGGCTGCCTTTGCCTGCACCAAACCGCCATTCGGCCAGCGCACCGGCATTGGCGTCATTTTGCAGAGCGGCGGGCACACCAAAGAGGTTGCTGAAAAAGCGGGTGACCGGCACCGCGTCCCAACCGGGCAGATTGGGCGGAGACAGGACTAACCCCCGGGCGCTGTCGAGCGGGCCTCCGCAGCTGATGCCGATGGCCCGCAGCGACGTAAGGTGATCCGGGCTGAAGCGTTCGCGCGCCAGCGCAGCCAGTTGCTTGAGCGTCTCCATGGGGGGTTGCGAAGTGTTGGTGTTCAGCACCTCCCGGCGCAACAGTTCACCGTTGATGGTGGCCAGTACCAGGGCGCATTTGGTGCCGCCAATATCCACACCCAGCAGGTAACCGCTCATATATCACGCTCGAATTCAGGTCACTTATCGTTATTGTCCGGACCGGCGCCAGGCCAGACCGGTTGATCGGAATAGATTACTATTGATTGAATATGCTTGCAATCATTGGTGATCACTCACTGACAGGTGGCAATTCAATCAACGACAGGCTGTGGGGCGGCAGGGATACCGTGGCACCGGCGGGGTGGTGCCGGGGGACGAGGTGGAGTGGGCCTTGTGCCCAAATGGGACCACTACCCTCGTACTGCACCGCCACCGATGCAGGCGCCTGCTCGCTGGCTGGATAGATCCATTGCGTTGCCGTTGTGCCGGCATTGGCACCGGGCATTGACGGTAGCGCGATGGTCAGCGGGTGGCCGCTCCGATTGATAATCCACAGCGCGAGTCCGTCGTTTCCGCTCAGTGCGGCACCGTAGAGTGCGCGCTGTTGGGCATCGCCTTCGATGGTTATGCCAAGCAGGGGGTTATTGCTGAAGTCGAGCGGGTGCATCTGCTCTTGGCGCAAGGCGATGCTGGTGAGGTGGGCGTAGAGCTGACCCATTTTGGTGAGTGTGCCGGAGCGCGTGTCGATGGGCAGCCCGAGGCCCCAGCCGTGATCGAGGTTACCAATGCTGTGGTGGTTGAGAATCTCGATGGCATCGGGATTGTTCATGCCGTTGAGTAAAAAGCTGGCCTGATAGAGCGAGTTCCAGCCGGTATCCCGGGTGGCCAGCATCCATTCTGCCGAGGGGCCGGTGCCGTGAAATTGTTTGTAGTAAGCAATCACATTGTATTCGGTAATCCACATGGGGTAGTCGCCGAAACGTTGTTTGATCAGTTTTGCTGCGCGATCAAGTGTGGCGGTGGGGTAGGCGAGAAAAGCTTTGGCGCGTTCGGCATCGGTGGTGTAAGGGTCGAGTTTTTGTCGCTTCATTACGTAGTGGTGCAATATCAACGCGTCGAAGTGGGGCCGGAATTCCGGTCGCATGATCTGTTTATTCCAGTTCACCATGGCGACCGAGTCGTCTTCGTGATGGCTTTCGAACAGGTCGTCTTCACGAGTGACGATACCAATGCGCACATCGGGAAAGAGTTCGCGAATGGCCGGGCTGAGTCTGGCCACGCGGCGGGCGTAGTTCAGACCGCGCTCGGCCTCGCCGAATTCATTGCCCCAGAAATAGGTTTCATTATCCATCTCCACGTAGCGGATATCCGCGCCGGCGGCTTTGAGTTTTTTCAGCGCTGGAATTTGCTCGTCTTCACGGGTGGTGAGATTGAGCATCCATTGGATTTCCGCATCAATGGCTTCGCCGAATTCCAGAAATTTTTCCGGTCCCAGGGCGCCATCGGGCATGTTGCGGGTGTCTTCTACTAATTCAAGCATCCAGTTAAATGCGCCCGGTGGCCAGATGGCGGTGATTTCCTGCTCGGGGATAAAGTGACCGCGATGCCAGTCCCAGAAAGATGCAGGGCTGCCGGAGGGGTATCGTATGCCCTGCGCGTTGAGGGCGCGCAGCAGTGCCCGGTAGGCCGGGTTGGCGGCGGGGTCGTCACTGGTCTCGTGTACGCCGTTGACGCCAAACAGACGGGGATTGATAGGGGTGCCCTTGCCAACGGTGACGGACACTGGTGAGCTGCCAGTGGTGTCCGCCCACAGGGGCTGGGTGACAAAACATGCGGATAAGGTCAGCGGCAATAACCAGCGTTTCATGGCGGACTCCCAATGAGCTGTGCTGCGGGTCGCGCCAAGCCGGCCCGCTTTTTGTAGGTTAAGAAATGGCGTTGTTCGCGCCGAATCAAAAGTGTTGTTTCAGCAGTGCCGGTCGCTCACGATGCAATTTCAGGATCAGCTCACCAAATAGGGTATTGGCCCAGGCGAACCAGTCGCGTGAATATTCCGCAGGATTATCCTTGTCGAAGGCCTCGTGCATGAAGCCGGTTTCCGCATCGGAATTGCACAGCCACTGCAGGCACTGGTTGATTTCGGCATCGTCGTGACTGGTCATGGCGCGCAGGATAATACCCATGGGCCAGATACGGCGCTTACCGGTATGGGGGCTGCCCTGTCCTTCAGCTGCGCTGCCGCGCAGGTAGTAGGGGTTGCTGTCGCTCAACAAAAATTTCCGGGTGTTCCGGTAAATTTCGTTGTTCACGAAGCGGTGGTCCAGATAAGGTAGCGACATGAGCGATGGAACATTGGCATCGTCCATAAACAGTGCGTTGCCAAAGCCGTCCACTTCGTAGGCGTATATTTTTCCGAAATCAAGGTGGTCGCGTACCGCGGCAGATGCAATGGCAGCTTCCACCTGGTCCGCCATGACACGGGCGCGCTGTGCAAACGCGCGGTCGTCAAACAACGCGTCCAGCATCTCTGCCAACTGACGCAAACTGATCACCGCAAACAGATTGCTCGGAATGAGAAACGGAAACAGGGTGGCATCATCGGACGGGCGGAACGCGCTGGCAATCAGGCCCACCGGTTTTACCGGTCGACCAGTACCTTCAAACACCGGCGCATCAATCATGCGAGGCGAGCTGCGCACAAACCGGTAGTCGGATTCGCCATCAAAGCGCTGCTCTGCTTTGAAGGTCTGCTCGATATTGAGCATGGCCTGACGCCAGCGTTGGTCAAAGGGCGCCGTGTTGCCGGTGGCTTTCCAGTAGTGCCAGCCAAGGCGGATGGCGTAACACAGCGAGTCGATCTCCCATTTACGCTCATGAATGCCCGGTTTGGGCGATGGCTCGTCTGATGACCAGTATGACTCGCGTGTGAGGTCCTTGTAGAAAGCGTTGGCGTAAGGATCTGTCAGGATGCACGTAGTCTGACGATTGATCAGCCCCTGCATGAGCAGATCAATTTGCCGGTCCTGATTCACAAAAGGCAAATAGGGCCACACCTGGGCGGTGCTGTCTCTGAGCCACATGGCATCAATATCGCCGGTGATAATAAATGTATCGGGGCGGCCATCGATCATTTCGAAATCAACGGTGGTGTCGAGCGTATTGGGCAGGCAGTTGACAAAGAGTTGTTTGAGTTTGGGAGAGGCAATGGTTCCGGCCACATCTGCCAATGCTTGTTCCAGCGCGAGGCTGTGATAAGTGCGTGCGGCAGGCGCGGGGCGTCGCAGTGGAAACGCTTGGCTAGGTGCCGCACCCAGACGACTACTGGTCAGTGCAGCGCCGGACGCGGCCAGGGAAACGAACTGTCGGCGGTTGATCATGGTTGCTGGACTCTGTTTCTTTATCGCTATTATTTGTTGGTGTGATGATGCGCTTGGTAGCGTGCTACCAGCGCATTGGTAGACCCATCAAAGGGGCTTGCACTGGCACCCGTAAGTGCCGGATGAATTTCGTTACACAGCTGTTTGCCAAGTTCTACGCCCCACTGGTCGAAGGCGTTGATATCCCAGATGACCGACTGCACAAACACCTTGTGTTCATACAGTGCGATCAATGCCCCCAGTGTGTCGGGGCTGAGTTTTTCGAACAGCAGAGTGCTGGACGGGCGGTTACCTGGCATCATTTTGTGCGGTGCCAGTGTGCGTGCAACGTCAGCATTGAAACCCATCTGCTCGAATTCCGCCTGTGCTTGCTCAAAGGATTTACCCAGCATCAGTGCGCGGCTCTGGCTCAAGCAGTTGGCAAACAACTGCGAATGGTGATCCGCCAAGGGGTGATGACTGGCCAGACTGACAATAAAATCCACCGGCACCCGATGACTGCCCTGGTGCAACAGTTGATGAAACGAGTGCTGGCCGTTGGTGCCCACTTCGCCCCAGATGACGGGGCCTGTGCTATGCTCCACGACATCGCCCCGGCGGTTTACCCGTTTGCCATTGCTCTCCATATCGAGTTGCTGGATGTATTTGGTGAACTCACCCAGATAGTGGTCGTAGGGTAGAATGGCGTGGCTTTGTGCACCCCAGAAATTGCTGTACCAAACACCCAGCAGCGCCATGATAACCGGCAGGTTGCGCTCAGGTGCAGTGTCTGAAAAATGCTGATCCATACGTGCGGCGCCGGCCAGCAGTCGCTCGAAATTCATCATGCCGCAGGCCAGTGCGATTGGGAGGCCGATCGCCGACCAGAGCGAGTAGCGGCCGCCGACCCAGTCCCACATAGGGAATATATTGTCTCGGCGAATGCCGAATTCGCACGCTGTGTCGATAGCGGAAGTGACTGCCACAAAGTGTTGGGCGGTCGCTCCCGCATCGTTCAGATTGCCGTTAAGCCAGGCCTGTGCCGAACGCGCGTTGGTGAGCGTTTCGGCGGTGGTAAATGTTTTTGAAGCCACTACAAACAGGGTGTTTGCGGGGTTGAGATGTTTAAGCGTTTCGCTGAGATCGGCACCGTCGACATTTGACACAAAATGCGTGGAGAGTGTCGGGGCCTGGTAGGGCGTCAGGGCGCGGCATACCATTTTCGGGCCCAGGTCAGACCCACCAATGCCGATATTGACCACATCGGTGATGCGTTCGCCAGTGGCGCCTCGCCAGTGTCCGCTATGAATCTGGTTTACAAAGTCGGCCATTTTCTGCAGCGCGCTGCGTACCACTGCCCGTTGTTCGGGCAAGTGTTTGCAATCACCGCGCAGGGCTACGTGCAATACCTGGCGGTTCTCTGTGTTATTCAGCTTTTCACCTGAAAACATGGCGTTTATTGCCGCCGGGACGCCACGGCTTTGGGCCAGTTGAGTCAGTAAAGAAACTGTTGGATCGTTGATGTGGTGCTTGCTGAAATCGAGGGTGATGCCGGCAGCGGACAGGGTATATTTTTCCGCGCGCTGTGGATCCTGCTCGAACAGCCCTGCAATAGACATGTGTTCAAGTTGCTGGCGCTGTTTCGTGAGCGCCTGCCAGACAGGGCTTTGCGTCAAAGTATTCATTCGTGCTTACTGATCGGTCGGATGGGTATCCGTAGAGTGTTGGAGGAACCAATGGTAGATGTCTTCGCCGGCATACACCCTGCGCCAAACATCGTGTGCCATATCGGCGTGAATGGTAAAGCGTATATCGGCGCTGCTGTTGTCGCGCAGCAGATTGAGGCCGGGATAAAAATGCTGAATGGGAATCACCGGGTCCATGCCGCCGGCAAAACACCAGACCGGAACTTGTGCCTGGCTGATCGATGTCATGAGAGACGGGTGCCCCCAGCCGGCGACGGGCGCCACAGCAGCAAAAGTTTCCGGATATTTGCTGGCCATGTACCAGCTGCCGAAGCCGCCATAACTCAAGCCTGTGAGATAGGTTTTGTTTTTATCCACTCGCAGCTTGCGCCGGGTTTCAGACAGCATTTCCAATAGGTCTTTTTCGATGGTCTCCCAGCCCTTGGGTAGCAGCGGATCTATTTCGCTCATACTGTCAGTCGCGGGATAGGAAATCATCGGTTGCGTTAACCGCTGTGGCTTTTCTCGCTCGGGAGTGCCGTCGTACTGGCGACGAGGGATCTGATCGAATGTTCGCTCGTTGAAATAGTTGTTGGTACTGGCAAAATCAAACATTGGTAGTTGCGGGGCAATAATAACAAACGGCAAGTTTCGTTTTTGCACCCAGGCCTCATAAAGCGGGCCGTGTGTCAGTACGTAGTCGAGCTCTGATTTTCCGTTCCCCCGTTCGCCGTTGCCGTGCAGAAACAGGATTGTGGGCCAGCGTTTGTCAGGCTGTGCGTTGTAACCTTCAGGCAGGTATACAAAGTAATCCCGCTCGCTGCCGTCCAGTTGGCTGGTCAGCGACCAGCGTTCCAGTCGGGCTGGATCTTCCGCAGGCTCACAAGCTGACAGTGCCCATGCAGTCAAAGCGCACAATAACGCGTTAAGCGGCTTGGTCATGGGGTTGTTCCTTGCATTGTTTGGAGGTTGTTCACCATAAAACGCCAATGATCCCGATAGGCTTCCAGCTGTGCGAATTCGCTGGGCGTGCAACGGGTTAGCGAAGGTCGTCCTGAAATTTCTGGCTCACACAGCAGAGCGCAACCCGATACGGTACCGGTATCATCACTTGACAGCAGTAGCGTTTGCTCCGGCCGCAGTTGTGCCAGCAAGGTGCACAGCAAACGGTTTTTCAGGAATGCACCTTCCATAATGATGTCTCCCTGCGCGTGGAGGTGGTCGAGAAGGTAGTCGAGCATCAGAGCGCAGTAGAGGGACGCCAGACAATTGCCACTGCCGTCGGGCACATGGCCCTGAATGCTGCCGGCTTTGCTGGCAAACGGCCCGCCGGCCTTGGCGAATGACGGCAATGCCAAAACTTGTGCTTCCAATAAATGACTCACCCGCTGGTCGATGGCGTCTGCCGACGCGTTTTGTGCCAGTGGGGCGTTGGTCAGCCGGCAAATCGCTTCGTATTCGCGCCCGCCCATAAAGCGGGCACAGGCAACCGGTCGGCCGGTGACATCGACGTTAGCAAGCATGTCGTACGATTCGAGCAATTGCCCGACTCTCACACCCGCGCTCATGAGGATCGACCAGGTGCCTGTGGAAATAACGGTAAACGGCGCGTCACCGGCGTGCACCCGGTGACGCCAGTAGCTGGCGTTGCTGTCGTGCACGCCGGTATGAATGCGGCATTGGGGATCAAGGCCCGTGGCGGCACAAAAGTCTTGCGAGGGTAGAAACCAGTCCCGGGCATCGCGCAGTGGTGGCAGTTTTTCGCGCAGTTCCAGTTGATCGACGAGGGGCGCATAGTCATTGCGCAATGGTTGCCACAGATCGGTATGACACCCCAATGACGTGACTTCGTTGCAGCGTTGCCCGGTCATGCGCCAAAGCCAGTACTGCGGATAGCAAAGCAGGGTGTCGGCTTGGTCAAACTCGGCGGGGAAGTGCTGCTTCAGCCAATGCAGTTGGCGGCCGAGATTTAATCCGAACGGTAATCGGGGCGACTGGGTCAGTAAAAACGGGTCCCGAATCGCCTCGTATTCGGCAGCTACGGCCTTGTCCTGATAGAGCCCGTCGAACTCGTAGTCCAACACCGGCAGCGCCAGTGCCCCCGTTTTGCTGTCCAGTAATGCTGCGGTTGCGCCGTGAGTGGTGATGTTCAATCGCGCGATTGGGTATTGTTCGGTCAGTGTCTGCATTTCCCGGCAAAGCCATTGCCAGATGGTATCCACGTCTGCGTGCGGATAGGGCATGCCAGTGCTGACGCGATTGGCTTGCTCACGGCTGGCAAGGGGCTGAAGGTTTGGGTCGAGAACGCACAGCTTGATATGCGTTTTGCCAATATCGAAGACCAGGGTGTTGGCCATGCGGGCATCCTAATTATTGTTTCTGGGCGTAACGCTAACACCATTATTCCGTCAAAACAATCATTGAGTGATCACTAATGCTTGTTAATGATTTTTATGGGTGTGGGCGATAAGATCTATTTTGGTCTTTAAAAACAAAGGTATGGCGCGATTGTTGGCGATTTTGCCATTCATCCAAATAATCAATATAAATCAATTGCGCTCATAAATTATCAGTGACATAATGCCTGCAGATTTATCCATGATATTAATAACGAGTTCAGAGTCCGCTATGAATCGACCCCTTGAGAGCCTGTGGGATGACGCCCTGGCTGCAACCTTGTCCGAACCCGAAAAGCTGAAATACCGTTCCAATTTGCTGGGCTCAGACCTGCGCATCACTAATTATGGTGGCGGCAATACGTCAGCCAAGATCACCATGAATGATCCGCTTACCGGCGAAGATGTTCAGGTTTTGTGGGTCAAGGGTTCTGGTGGCGATCTGGGGTCTATTGAGCTGAATGGCTTTGCCACCCTCTACATGGAAAAGTTGGAAATGCTCAAGCAGAAGTATCGCGGGCTTGCGCATGAGGATGAGATGGTTGGGTATCTGTCTCATTGCACCTTTAATCTGAATCCTCGCGCGGCCAGCATCGATACGCCTCTGCACGCTTACATTCCGTACCCGCATGTGGATCATATGCACCCGGATGCGGCCATTGCGATCGCCTGTACCAAAGACAGCCGGGCGCTCACAGAAACCATCTTTGGCGGTGCTATGGGTTGGTTGCCGTGGCAGCGCCCGGGTTACGATCTTGGCCTGAAACTGGAAGCGATGGCTAAGTCCTCTCCGCATCTGAAAGGTATTGTGCTGGAAGGGCACGGTATCTTTACATGGGGTGATTGCGCGAAAAGCTGCTACCTCAATACTCTGGATATTATTCAGAAGGCGGCCGATTGGCTGTCTGAAAATAATACCAAGCCTGCCTTCGGAGGGCCGCGCTACCTGCAGGCCTTGGATGCCGATACCCGTGCGCGGGTGGTGGCGCGCCTTATGCCATTGGTGCGCGGAAAAATTACGCTGGATCAGCCCAAGGTGGGGCACTACAACGATTCGGATGAAGTGTTGCAGTTTGTGAACGCAAGCCAACTGCAAGCGCTGGCAGATCTGGGTACGTCCTGTCCCGATCATTTTCTGCGTACAAAAATCAAACCTTTGGTGTTGGACTTTAACCCCGGGGCGGCCGATCTGGACGTTGAGTTGGATCGTTGCGCAGCAAGCCTGGACTCGGCATTGACCGGCTATCGGGAGTACTATGCCGCTTACTATGAGCGCTGCAAGCGCGACAACAGTCCTGCCATGCGCGATCCCAATGCGGTGATCTATCTGGTGCCTGGCGTGGGTATGCTGTCGTTTGCCAAAGATAAAGCCACTGCGCGTATTGCCTCCGAGTTTTACGTCAACGCCATTAATGTCATGCGCGAAGCCAGTGGTGTGAGTGAGTATGTGGGCCTGGATGAGCAGGAGGCATTCGATATCGAATACTGGTTGCTGGAAGAGGCCAAGTTGCAGCGCATGCCCAAGCCTAAGAGCCTGGCCGGAAAAATTGCGTTTATTACCGGCGGTGCCGGCGGGATTGGCCGTGCAACCGCGCAGCGTTTATTGACGGAAGGCGCTTGCGTCATGCTGGCCGACATTGATGCCGATGCCCTGGCCAATGCTCAGCAGCAATTGGCAGAGCTCTTTGATAAAGACCGCGTAGCGTCCACCGTCTGCAATGTAACAGAAGAGGCTTCTGTGCAGGCGGCACTGGCTGCCACGTCGCGGAATTTTGGTGGTCTGGATATTCTGGTATCGAATGCAGGCATTGCCAGCGCAGCGGCGATCGATGAAACCACACTGGCGTTGTGGAACCGCAACATGGACATTCTCGCGACCGGCTATTTTCTGGTGGCGCGCGAGGGGTTCAAAGTATTGAAAGCGCAGAATGTAGGTGGTGCGATGGTCTTTGTGGCCAGTAAGAATGGTCTGGTTGCCTCGCCCAATGCATCTGCTTATTGCACCGCCAAAGCCGCTGAAGTGCAGTTGGCTCGTTGCCTCGCGCTGGAGGGTGCGCCCATTGGCGTGCGCTGCAATGTGGTCAATCCCGATGCAGTCTTGCGCGGCTCCAAAATCTGGTCCGGGCAGTGGAAAAAAGAGCGTGCCGATGCCTACAACATGAGTGAGGAGCAGCTGGAAGAACACTACCGCCAGCGCAGCCTGCTCAAGCGCAATGTATTCCCCGAAGACATTGCCGAGGCGGTATACTTTTTAAGTGCCGATGTATCGGCAAAATCCACGGGTAATATTATCAATGTTGACGCGGGACACGCCCCGTCGTTTACCCGATAACAGGACAGCGTCATGACAGAATTACGAATCGATGCCAATCTGGTTGCAGAAACCAACGCGCAACAGGCCGAATACCTTGCGCAAGATTACGACATGTTGGCGGGCCAGTTGGCGCGCCGCAACATTGATATTAATGCCATTACCGAGCGGGCAATGGCATTTGAAGTGGCTGTGCCGTCGTGGGGTACCGGTACCGGGGGAACCCGATTTGCGCGGTTTCCCGGCTTGGCCGAGCCCCGCAATATTTTTGAGAAACTGCAGGACTGCGCTGTCATCAACCAATTGACGCGTTGTACTCGCGAAGTGTCGCCCCATTTTCCCTGGGATAGAGTGGATGATTTTTCTGAACTGCGTCAGTACGCAGACAATCTGGGCTTGGGCTTTACTTGTGTCAATTCCAACACCTTTCAGGATCAGCCGGGGCAGCAACACTCCTACAAGTATGGCAGCCTGACAAATACCTCGCAGGCGGCCCGTGAGCAGGCCATTGCCCACAACATCGAATGTATTCAATGGGGGCAGACGCTGGGCGCTAAAGCGCTGACGGTGTGGGTAGGCGATGGTTCAAACCACCCTGGTCAGCAGCATTTTCAGCACGCGTTAGAGCGCTACCTGGACTCCATGCGCAAGATCTATGCGGCCTTGCCGGATGACTGGCAGGTGTTTATCGAACACAAAATGTTTGAACCAGCGTTTTATTCCACCGTGATTCAGGACTGGGGCACCAACGTACTCTGTGCAATGGAGCTGGGTGACAAGGCCAAATCGTTGGTGGACCTGGGCCATCACGCTCCGAACGTGAATATTGAAATGATTGTGTCGCGCCTGATTCAGTTCAAGAAGTTGGCCGGCTTCCATTTCAATGACAGTAAATACGGTGATGATGATCTCGACAGTGGCTCACTGCACCCATACCAGCAATTTCTGATTTTCAATGAGCTGGTGGATGCCGAGTATCGTAAGCAGGAAGGCTTCGCTCCCTGCTATATGCTGGACCAGTCACACAATGTCACTGATCCGATCGAAAGTCTGATGAATTCCGCCGAAGAAGTTCAGCGTTCCTATGTGAAAGCGTTGCTCGTTGATCGCGAAGCACTTTATGCCGCGCAGGCCGACAACGATGCGCTGCAGGCTTCCCGTTTGTTGAAGGCGGCGTTCAATACCGATGTGGGCCCGATTCTGGCGATGGCACGCAGTCGCCAGAACGGTGCCATTGATCCGGTTCAAACCTACCGGGCCGCCAATTACCGCGCGGCCATTGCAGCCGATCGCCCCTCCAGTGGCGTGAGTGGCTCCGGCATCGTTTAAACATTTTAGTTTTCTCGCTTGGCATGATGCTCTGTCATTGCACCTTATAAGCCCCAGTCTCTGGGGCTTTTTTTATGTCCATGGATGGACTGTATGCCGAAAGGAGCCAGGGAAGGCGATTCGGCGTGCTGCAGGTCGCTGCCGAGCGAGTTTAAGCATGTG
This sequence comes from Simiduia agarivorans SA1 = DSM 21679, assembly GCF_000305785.2. NCBI lineage: Bacteria > Pseudomonadati > Pseudomonadota > Gammaproteobacteria > Cellvibrionales > Cellvibrionaceae > Simiduia > Simiduia agarivorans. The sequence continues at coordinate 3,643,647 of NC_018868.3, forward strand.
GCTGCGGTGGTCCGACACTTCGGCGAATGCCGAAAGGAGCCAGGGCACCAATTTGCTCCTGCAATTGGTGCACTCCCGCCATCCCTGCGGTGGCCCGACACATCGGCGGATTGCGCGGTTCGACGCTTCGATTCGGCGGGCGGAAGTTCACCGCCGAGCGAGTTTATGCGAATGGCCATAGACCAACACAGCAAAACCCCACACAAGCGAGGAAATTTCATGAAACACCATATCGCTTTATGCATTCTCTGTCTGTCAGGTCTGTGTTTCGCCGAAACGGCGCACGAATTATTGCCCGAATACCTGGCTGACCCTTTCATCCTGACCACCGATGATGGTTACTACTTGTACGCAACCGGCTATGTCGATGAAGATAAGGCGATTCCTGTATACCGTTCGGATGATATGGTGAACTGGCAGTTTGTGCGTGCAGCTGTTGCGGTCAACCCGGACCCAAGCGCCTGGAACCACAAGAACTTCTGGGCCCCGGAGGTTTTTGCCTGGGACGGAAAATATTATCTGTATTACACCGCATCGCCAGGCACCACACCGCGTAACGAGGGTAATCGGATCGGGCTGGCTGTCGCCGATCATCCGGCTGGTCCGTTTGTTGATCAAGGGCCGGTGGTGTTGCACGGTAGTCTTGATGCGACCGTGGTTCACGATGAGCAGGGCCAGGCATATATGGCCTATGCATTGGAACTCAACAACGGAACAGGCCTGGGTGAGGGCGTGATCGTCATTGACAGGATGCTCTCCCCCAGCAGGTTGGTTGGCAAGCCCCGATTGCTGTTCAACGCCCATGGTTGGCAGGAAGCGCCGAACTTTATCCATCGGAGCGGTCGCTATTTCATGCTTTATTCCGAAGGGCCCTGGCGCGAGCCGGCCTATGCCACACGCCTGGCGGTATCGGCGACACTGGCGGGACCGTTTGCTGAAATAAAGGCCTATAGCCCAGCGCTTACCACCCTTCCCGGGATGCAGGGGCCGGGGCATGGGCATTATTTCAAAGATCGCAAGGGCCAGGAGTTTTTTGTTTACCACGCTTGGGATGCGCGCATGAAACGCCGTTCACCGCGGCTGGCCCGGCTGCAGTGGGAGGGGGCTGGTCTGGTACTTACGCCGGTGGCCAGCCCGGCAGCGCTATTGCAGTGATGGATCTGGCTTGCTTTATTGACTTGTAATGATTGATTGTGATCTATAATATGGTTTAGTAGTCAAAAATAACCATAAATGATCTTTGGGCCGGTGCTCGCCGCGCCCCTTCAACTACGAGCAATTGAATATGAAGCGACTTCTCATTGCGGCAATTCTGCTGCTGCCTTGGTTTGCCCAAGCGCAATGGACCTCTATCAACCCCGGCGCCGGTGGCCAGGTGCAGGACGTGGTAGCGGACCCGAATATCAACGAACGCCTTATCCTTGCCTCCGATATGGAGGGCATTTACGAATCGCTCAACAATGGTGAAAGCTGGAAGCCCAAGGGCGAGCTGCACCAGAACCGCGTGTACGCGGTGGCGATTCCAAAACAATCCGGCAACCAGAAGATGTATGTGGGCACGCTGTTTGGTTTGGAGGTGTCCAACGATAGTGGCAACACCTTCACCTTGATTGATGCCACCAAGAAAAAATCCATCGGCGCAATCGCCATTCATCCCACCAACAAAAACATTGTGCTGGCCGCGGTGGGTTGGAAGGATGACTATGATGACGCCGGTGGCGGCAACCGTTTTTACAGCCTGTTTGGCATGTCCAAGGGCGGCAAGGTTACCGTGTTCAAATCCACCGACGGCGGTGTGAACTGGACCGAAAAAACCACCGCCAACACCTATGGCGATCGCAACGTGTTTGCCATTAAATTCAATCCGAAAAATGGCAGTGAGGCTTTTTTAGCCTCCGACGCGGGCATCTTCCGCTCCACCAATACCGGTGACAGCTGGTCGCGCTTGTCCGCGCCCAACGGCACCAATGGCCGAGCCAAGGGTGTGGACATCAGCCCCGACGGCAAAGTGGTGTACGCGGTGTACCTCACCGACGCGGCGGTGAACAACGGCCGCGACCAGGGCGAAGATCTTGAAGCGGCGGTGTTCGCCTCGCGCATCTCGTCTATCAACTGGAAAAATGTCACCGGCTCGCTGCCCAATTACAGCTTCTGGCAACCTGAGGTAGACCCATTCTCCACCGGCCATGTGCACAAGGTGATTGTGTCCATGGATCAGGAGCGCAAGGGCTTGTACCAGGCTACGGTGACCTGGAACGACACCTACAGCAGTGCCACGCCTGCGAGCACCAACTGGGCGCAAATCTGGACCGAAAATGATGTGGTAGACGGTTGGGATGTGGGTAAACCTAATGCGCGTTTTGCTCACTACACGCCCAAGGGCAACGGTTGGGCGCGCGCCATCTGGACCACGCAAAATCAGACCATCTACCGCGGTGACCTGAACGGTTCCAGTTATAACTGGCACAACCGTTACAGCTATACCACGAATCAGTTTTTTGCCGATTACTGGGGTATTCCTGTAGCCACTTACGGCACCCGTGGCACCGAGAGCACCTACACATGGGATATCGACGCCCACGCCAACTATGTGATCCAGGGTATGGGTGACAATGGCCCGGTGGAGAGCTGGGATGGCGGCGAAACCTGGAGCAACGTGTGGATGCGCCAGAACGGTTTCCTGTCTGATGTGCAGGCGGTGGAAATTGCCGATGCCTGGGGCAAGAAAGTGGTGATTGCGCAAATGGCTGCGGGCTTTGGCGGTCACGCCGGCACCGGCAATTTGTACGTTAAACACCTGGATAATTACTCCCCCAATGACGAGTGGGAATTCTACGCCGGTGGCAGTGAATACCGTGGCGGCCTGCCCAATGGCCTGATCAGTGACATCGCCGAATCTCCGGCCGCGCCCGGAACGATTTTTGTTTTCTCCCGTGGCAACGGCCTGTACATGCAGGATTTTGGTTGGGCCTATAACGACAAGCACCTGCTTGGCGACCAACCCTGGTTCAGTAAAATCAGCAACGGCATTGCCGACCAGATTTCATCCGTTAAAAAAATCGCGCCGCACCCCACCAACCCGAACATCGTTTATGTGAGTTCGGTGAGTGGCAGCACTGGCGTGTTCAAAGGCGTCAACAATGGCGGCAACTGGACCTGGAGCAAAATCTACAATGGCGGCGGCTGGGATGCCGAGGTGTACGCCTGGGACAATGCCGGCCAGACGGTGCTGTTTTATTCAGGCAAAAGCTATGAAGACGGCGATGGCGAAAACTTTGTGGGCGCCATTTCGCTGGATGAAGGCAACACCTGGAAAACCGTGCTGAAGAGCCACAACACCCGCGCAGTGGTGTCGCACAGCTGGTACAACAAAGTTACCTCCGGCCCCAATGCCTACGGATTCAAATTCCAGAACAAAGGCGGTTTGGTAGGTTACGACAACAAGGTGATCATGGCGCACTATGATCACACCTTGCAAAAAACCTACGCTGTATTGGAGGGCACTATATCTGGCTCCAATACCTCTAACGCCAGCGTCAGCTGGTCAGACATCACCGGCAACCTCCCCTTTGGCGGTTTGACCACTGCGCGCGTGGTGGCCAATGGCAACGACAAATACCTGTACGTGTCTACCGCCGGTGCCGGCGCCTGGCGTAAAACCCTGGGCGGCAGCTCGGTAGTTACCCCGTCCAGTGTGTCCATCGGCAATTGTCCTGCTGGTGATCTCACCGTGGGCGATACCGCGAGCCTTAGTGCCAGTGTGCAGCCCGCCAACGCCACCAACAAGGCGGTGAGCTGGAGCAGTTCCAACAGCAACGTGGCCACGGTTAGCAGTAGTGGTGCGGTGAGTGCTGTGGCGGCCGGTTCGGCGACTATTACCGTGACCACCCAAAGCGGCAATAAAACCGATACCTGTGGCATCACCGTGGTGGCGCCACCTGCAAGTGGTGCGGCGTCTATTACCGTGCGTGCGCGCATGGCGCTGGGCAGCAGCGATTCGCTGCAGCTACGGGTAGACAATCAGGTGGTGCACACCTGGACCATCAGCGGTTCGTCTTACGCCAACTACACCACCAGCAAAGTGTTGAACGGTAATGTGAAGTTGTACTTCCCCGACAACGGCACCGACATGGAAATTGACTATCTGAAAGTCAATGACACCACTTATCAGGCGGAAGCACAGGCCATCAACACCTCGGCCTGGATGAACGGTTCCTGTGGCGGCGGTGGATACACCTCCATCATGCACTGCCCCGGGCATATTGATTTCGGCACCATCAATGCCGGCAGCAATCCGGGCAATGTGTCGGTAACCGGTGTGCAGATCAACAACTGTAACAACCCGTCGATTTCGGTGGGCGGCAGCGTGGATCTGAATGAAACGGTATCGCCAACCAATGCCACCAATAAAACTGTGAGCTGGAGCAGTGCCAATACCGGTGTGGCCACAGTGAACAGCAGCGGCGTGGTGAGTGGCCAAAGCGCGGGCAATGCCACGATTACCGTGACCTCGCAGGACGGTGGTTTTACCGCCAGCTGTTCGGTGGCAGTGACCAACAACCAGCCGCCGCAAACGGGCTATCGCTACCTGATGCTGTACGGTTACGGCACCGTATTGAATGACACCACTATCCAACAGATCCATTGGATGGTGAACGGTTATTCGTATCCCGATCCCAAACTGACCTGGAACACCAAATCACAGGTGACTTCGAGCACCAATGGTACTAACGATTACGCCGCCTACGACGTGACCAATGTGGGTTGGGTGATCGGACGTAACTTTCCCGCGTGGATTAAAATTGATCTGGGAGCCGGCAACGAAATTGCTCCGGATGCCATCATGATCAAACCCAATGCCGATGACCGGGGTTTCTCATCTTTTGAAGCCTTTGGTTCCAACGACAACAGCAATTGGACTTCGCTGCATTCGCGCAGCGGATTGACCAGCGCGGATTATTCGGGATTGACGACTTTCGAATTTTCTAACTGATGTTCAAAGCCCGGCACCGCCGGGCTTTTTTTGCTTTCAACGGTTTATTTGCGGCGGTACTGCAGCGGCGTACAGTGAAACTTTTGTTTGAACTTTCTGTGGAATAGGGGCAGCGACGGGAATCCGTTTTGTTGGGCAATCCGGGCCACGGGGAGTTCGGTTGAGAGCAATGTATCCGCGGCTCGCAGTAAGCGGTATTCCATCAGGTAATTGGAAAACGAGCGGTTCATAGTACGTTGAAAAAAACGTGAAAACTGCTGCTCTGAAAAGCCTGTAACTTGTGCCAGCTGTCCAAGCCGGATCGGGCTGGCGTAGTTTTCCTGCACAAATGCCAGCGCCCGGTTCAGGCGGCTGTGGCTGTCTTGCGCCCGGTCGTAAAGGTAGTTGCCCTCCGTTAGTGGCTGCCAGGTGTGACGGCTGAGCTCATCCAATAACGCCACCAGGCCGACAAACCGGTTCAGCCCATTGCGGGTGAGTAACTGACGCATTTGCGCGCCTATCCGCACGCTTTCATCGCCCGCATACACAAGCCCTCTGCAGGCCTGTTCCAGCAGCCGGTGAATGGCAACAAATTCGCCACCCGCAGGTATCAGCTCCACGGGCCATTGCAGCACATAAGCGTGGGCGCTGCCTGCACACTTGCCGTAGCTTTTCCACATATGTGGCAGGTTTGGACCCAGCAGTGCCAGGTCGCCCGCACTGAACGGTGCCAGGTGATCTCCCACGTGGCGCATACCTTCGCCACGCCTGATGAAGGTTAATTCGAATTGGGGGTGGAAGTGCCAGGGCGCGGGAAAGGCATCGGCGATCAGGTTAACGCCATTTACCGAACTTTCTGGTGAGGTGGCTATGCGTTCGAGCTGAGCGCGCAAAAGTAAACTTTCCTGTGCTGAAAAAGTGGATTTAGTCTTGTTTTAATGTCTATTAATACACTTTACCAAGGTTGCGCGCTAGTCTGGCCGGAAATAAAAAGAGGGTTACAGAATGCAGGATTTATCACGGGTTCATGAGGCGATAACGTCGCGTATGCGTCATTTGCTGCAGGATTGTGATTGGGACGCCTACCGTCTGAGCGAGGAGCAGGTAGAGCATTTTCACGATCAGGGCTATGTGGCTGGGATTCCTCTCGTGGATGACGACTACATAGCGGCGCTGCGCGAAGAGCTTGCGGCCGTAGTGGATCCGGCACACCCCGGACACCATCTGTTCCATGAATTTCACAGCAACGAATCAAGCAATACCGACAGTGTGCTGTTTCACTCTCTGGGCCATTGGCGTATCGTTCCGCACTTTCATGACCTGTTGTGGAACCCGCGCTTTCTGGTGCCGGCCAGCCAGCTGTTGGGCGGTAAGGGTGTGCGCTTTTGGCATGATCAGCTATTTTGTAAGCCCGCCCAGCATGGCGGTGTGGTGGCCTGGCATCAGGATTACAGCTACTGGACCCGCACCCAACCGATGCAGCATTTAACCTGCTGGATGGGCCTGGATGATGCAGACCGGGACAATGGCTGTTTACACTATATTCCCGGTAGCCACCGGTGGGGGCTGTTGGATAAACCCGAATTGGCCGGTGATATGGATGGCCTGGCGCAATACCTGAGTGCCGGGCAGCAACGCCAGTTTGAAGCGCAAAAGGCCATTGAGCTCAAGCGCGGCCACGGCAGTTTTCATCACCCCTTGATGGTGCATGGTTCCTATGAAAACCGCTCTGATCGGGCTCGGCGCGCCTGTGTACTCAACGTGTTTGCCGATGGCACTCAGGCCGCGAGTCACGAGCCCCTGCTGCCGGGTGTGCCGCCGTTGGTTCCGGGCGCCCCGCTGGATGGCCAGTTTTTCCCATTGCTGTACCCGGGGTGCGATTAAAGTGTGCTTTAATCATCAAAACCCTTTAATGATGGTTAATGAGCGGTTATGATTGACTGATTGTCAATCTCTAGGGAATGGAACCATGCTCGAACGTCAGCGCCATCAGTTGTTGCTGGAAATTCTGGATGAGCAGCAGTTCGCCAGTGTTGCCGATTTAACCACCCAGCTGAACTCTTCGGAAGCCACTATCCGCCGTGACCTGATCAAGTTGCATCGGGAGGGCAGGCTGGAAAAGATCCGCGGAGGCGCTCAACGACTGAAGAATGCCGCCGTTGCTTCAGGTAAAACCCATATCACCGGCTCCGCTTTTCTGGTCAATAAAGACAAGGCCGCGGCCGCCAAGCGCGCCATTGCCCGCCATGCGGTTAGCATGTGTGAAGAAAACGAACTCATTATTGTGAATGGTGGTTCGTCCACCTACATGATGGGCGAGTTCCTGGTTCAGCGGGATGTTGGTGTGCTCACCAATTCCTATTATCTGGCTCAGTACCTGTGCGATAACGGCCAGAATCAGGTGACCGTGCCAAGCGGTGAAATCTACCGCAAGCAGGGCATTATTCTCAGTCCGTTCGAGAATGACTCTATCCAGAATTATCGCAGTAAGCTCATGTTTACCGGTACGGCCGGGATCGGAGAGTTTGGTGTGATGGAGACCGATTCATTGTTGGTGCGCGCGGAACAGAAGTTGCGTAAGCAAGCAGAGAAACTGGTAGTTCTGGCAGACAGTAGTAAGTTGGGGCACAAGAGCAACTTCATTCTCTACCCCATCCATGAAGTGGATGTGCTGATTACTGACGAAATGGCTGATCCTGCGATCGTTGAAAAAATTCAGAGCCACGGTGTTGAAGTGATACTGGTCGCAATCGAACCTTTGGAAGCCGCCGTCTGACCCCTTGCGCAGGCACTTGCCTGCGCATGCCTCCCCGCCTGGTCGCCACGCCGATCACCTAATACTATCGGATTATATTGATCAACTACGCGCGAGAATGTGCGTAATTTTAGTCAAATCTATTCAGTGCTTGACCGAATGTGATTGAAAGTGGTAGTTTTAATCCCCACAATAATCACAAAAATCGTCGGAGCTAAGGCTGCCGGCGCGAGGGCAGTACCCATGTCGAAATCCGTATTACTCAATAATCAGGACCACCAAAACCTCAGATACCAACCGCGCTTTGGTGCCCGGTATGGTCACCAAGTGGGGCGGATGGTGGTATTCCCTAATGAAATCCAGAGTTTGCATGTGCAGTACCCGCTGCTCTTTGCCCATGGCGAGCAAGGGTTGCAGCTGGTTGCGCTGTTCGGCTTTGCGCCGGACGAAAACCTGTTCCTCAATGGCTCTCAGTGGCAGGCCCATGTAGCACCGCTGCTGGCCAGTCGTGGACCTTTCATGATTGGTTTTCAGGGCAATGATCAGGGACAGCCTTCAGCGGTGGTCCATGTAGATCTGGCGGATGATCGCCTGAGTGAAACCGAGGGCGTACCGCTGTTTCTGGAGCAGGGTGGGGCTGGTCCGCAGTTGCAACGTATTCAGGGCGTGCTAAAGGCTATCGATGAGGGCCTGAAGCAGACTGCTGGCCTGGTTGAACTATTGCAAGCTCATGAGTTGCTGGAACCCATGTCGCTGGATGTCGCGATCGGCGAGACCAGCTATCAGCTGGAAGGTTATTTGGGTATTTCAGCACGGGGGCTTGCAGGTTTAAGTGACGAAGTGATCGGGCAGCTCAATCGCAGCGGGGCCTTGCAGATTGCACATCTGCTGCACGGATCGCTGGCCAATGTGTCGCGCTTAGCGGATCTGAAGCAGCGGGCGCTACAGAATGACTAGGTCCGTCGTTGAGCGGACGGGCATCAGGCTGGATGCGATCCCGGATATTCTCCCTAGTGATCAGACACCGGTGGTATTTCGCGGTGCCGCCAGCCATTGGCCGCTGGTGGGTGAGCAGTCGCCGGATCGCTTCATCACCAAACTCCGGGCTTATGATGCAGGGCGGCCATTTGTCTGCTATCGCGCGCAGGCCGGGTCGGACGGACGCTACGGTTACACCCCAGATGTCAAAAGTCTGAATTTTGAAAAGCAGTCTATGCCTTTTGACACCTTTGCGCAGGCGCTGATGGCGTTTCTCAAGGGTGACAGTGATCAGAGTGTGTTTGCACCGTCTGTCCATCTGGAGACGTTTTTTCCATTGCTACGCAGCGCCATCGATGCCTTGCATCAACTACCATCGGCGCTAGTGCAGGCCTGGCTGGGCGGGCGATCGTTGATACCTACTCATTTTGACTCGCAGCAGAATCTTGCCTGCTGCGTGGTTGGCCGGCGCAGGTTTACATTATTTCCGCCCGACCAGATTGAAAACCTTTATATCGGACCATTGGATTTAACCCCAGCGGGGCAGCCCATAAGTCTGGCTGACAGTGTGGAGGCTTACCCCACGTTGGACCAAGCACTTGCCTGCGCCTGGGTGGCTGAGCTGGAGCCTGGCGATGTGCTGTATTTGCCCGCGATGTGGTGGCACCAGGTAGAGGGATTGGCTGATATCAATCTGATGATCAACTACTGGTGGCGCAGTTTGCCAAGCCATCATGGCGATGCAATGCATGCTTTGTTTCACGCGATGCTTTCCGTACGAGATTTACCGACACCGGAAAAAAAGGCCTGGATTGGACTATTTGATCATTATGTTTTCGGCAATACAGGTGATGGCCGGTTCGACCACATTCCTGCCAATGCAAAAGGCCGATTGGGTGAGATTGATGAAAATAGGGCGCGACAGATGCGCGCACAATTGCTGCAGGCGTTAAACAGATAAGGGGCGCATAATGAATAAGTTTTTGTCAACGGTTGCGTCTGTCGTGTTATTAGTCGCCTGTGGCGGTGGTGGTGGAGACTCTGCGCCGGCACCTTCTGCTGTGGCACCCGCTCCAACACCGACACCTACGGCAACACCAACACCAACCTCTACCCCCACGCCCAGCTGGCAATTTACGGATGTTACCGACGCCAGTGGCCTGATTCACCGCTGGGGTGTGCGCGGTATTGTGCGCGCGGAGGAAGCCACCACGGCAGAGTATTCTGCGGGTGGTTTTGCCGTGGGTGATTATGATGGCGACGGTTGGATCGATGTGTTCATCGATGCGGGAGATCGGGAACCATCTAAGCTGTTTCGCAATCTGGGTGGTAACAAATTCCAGAACGTGGCAGCTACGGCCGGAGTCCAAATTCACCAACACAGGGGCAGTGGCCCTATGTTTGCGGATGTTAATGGTGACGGCTGGCTGGATCTTTTCGTTGGTGGACTTGAGGGTGACGCTAACTACCTTTTTCTCAACAATGGCGATGGCACCTTTGACGACTATTCCGACCAGTCGGGTCTGAACGTGCAGGCGTCAAACACTATATCTGCTGCCTTTGGTGACTATAACAAGGATGGATTTCTGGACCTCGTGCTGGCGCACTGGGGAAATCCACGTACAACGGATACTGAAACCCTGTTTCAGGGAAGCGGTACGGGCTACTTCGAAAATGTCAGTATCGCTTCGGGGATTGCTGAAGCATTGATTCCGGAAAATCAACCGGGCATTGAAGGGGATTCCGATTACGGATTTACCCCCACGTTTGCCGACCTCAATAATGATGGCTGGTCGGATCTGACCATGGTTGCTGACTTTTCTGCCAGCCGCTATTTCCTTTCTGACGGTTTAGGTCGTTTTAGTGACGCGACTGATAACCAGCTAACGGATCAGTTTGGGATGGGTAGTGCTTTAGGCGATTTTGACAATGACGGAGATCTGGACTGGTTTGTTACCAGCATTTACCAAATCAACGATTTCGCGGTAACCAATATTGGCAATCGATTGTATAAAAATAATGCGGGCAGATTTAGTGATGTCACATTTGTTGCCAGAGTTGAACAAGGTGGCTGGGGCTGGGGTGCCTGTTTTGCCGACGTAAACAATGATGGATACCTCGATATTTTTCATACCAATGGCTATCGAGAGACCGGCGGCACCGATCCGGAAAAAAATGATTACCGGATAGATGAGAACAAAATGTTCATCTCGGAAAAAAATGGCCGATTCAAGGAGTCCGCTGAAGAGTTGAAATTGAACGACGCCGGGCAAGGTCGTGGGGTGGCTTGCTTTGATGCTGATCAGGATGGCGACATCGATATTCTGGTGTCAAAAAATGATTTGGAGGGCAATGGCCTACAGCTATTCCGCAACGATGGCCATGAGCAATCTACCCATTATTTACGAATACGGCTGAAGGGTGCTGGAGCGAATACGGAAGCAGCGGGCGCAAGGGTTTATGTCAGCACGGACAGTCAGACCCAGATGCGGGAAGTAATGATTGGTTCAAATTTCGTCAGCCAGAATCCTGCGGAGTTACATTTTGGCCTAGCAGATGCATCGGAAGTCGATGAGGTCAGGGTTCGTTGGTTGGATGGAACCGAAACTGTGTTGAGCGATATAGCTGCAAATCAGCTCATCGTCATTTCCCAATAGGTCATTTCAGGTAACTGGCTGAAAATTAAGAAGATAATAATATGAAGTACTTTAAACACTACGCTGCCGGCGTCCCAACCATAGCTATGGGTATTTTGTTGGCCGCCTGTGGTGGTTCATCAAGTCCTGCGCCGGCACCTACGCCCATGCCCACGCAGGCGCCTGCGTTGGACACCAAATCCCCATCCGTGGCGCGTCAGTGGAATGAGGTTTTGCTGGAGGGAATCCGCAATGACTTTGCAAGGCCGACTGTGCACGCGCGCAACCTGTTTCACATCTCGGCGGCAATGTACGATGCTTGGGCCGCGCTCAGTGAAACGGGTGCAACGCCTTTTTTATTGGGAAACACCGTTGGTAGCTACCAGTGTGAATTTTCCGGTCACTCCATCGAAAAATCCCAGTCCAATCAGGAAATTGCGATTGCTCATGCGGCCTATCGTTTGATCGAGCATCGTTTTTTCCGATCGCCGGGTGTCGATCACATCATGGCAGAGGCTGATGAATTAATGGTGGTGTTGGGACTGGATAAAAACAACATTGATTCAGACTACGTGAATAATGGCGCTGTTTCGTTGGGTAACCATATCGCAGATTGTTACATATTCTATGGATTGCAAGATGGCGCAAACGAGCAGTTTAACTACGCCAATCAGGCATATGAGTATCGTAACGGCATTATTGAGCCACAACAGCCCGGCAACCCCAATGCGCTGGCCAACGCTGACTACAATAGCTGGCAGCCCATCGTGCTGGAGGAATACATCGACCAGGCCGGGAACCTGATCAGTGGTACGCCACCGTTTTTGTCGCCGGAGTGGGGCCATGTGGCGCCATTTTCGCTCGATCCGTCTTCGGCACAAAGCTATTGGCGCGACGGCTTTGAGTACAAGGTGTACTTCGACCCAGGTACTCCTCCATTGTTGGGTACCGATTCGCGTGAATTCTACCAGTGGAATTTTTCATTGGTGGCCAAGTGGTCGTCACATCTGGATCCTGCTGATCGCGTAATGGTCGATGTCTCGCCCAAATCGCTGGGAAATAACCCCGCGTTACCGGCTGAAGATTCGGTGGATGCCTATGAAGCGTTTTATCAAACACTTGCCGGTGGCGATGCCAGCCAGGGCTACGATATCAACCCTGCAACCGGTGAGCCCTATCAGACGCAAATGGTGCCGCGGGCGGATTACGCCCGCGTACTGGCAGAATTCTGGGCTGATGGCCCGGATTCGGAAACACCGCCGGGGCATTGGTTTGTATTGATGAATGATGTATTCGACCATCCGGCGTTTGAGCACCGTTGGCGCGGCGAAGGTGATTTGCTAGGTCGGTTGGAGTGGGATGTGAAATCCTATTTTGCTCTGGGTGGCGCCATGCATGACGCGGCTATTGCCGCCTGGGGCATCAAGGGCTGGTATGACTATGTACGTCCGGTTTCCGCAATCCGGTTGATGGCTGACTTGGGACAAAGCACCGACCCAATGGCGCCGAATTACCACGCAGATGGTATTCCACTTGAGCCGGGCTTTATCGAACTGGTGCAAGCCGGGGATTCACTTGCCGGCGCCGCAGATGAGCATGTCGGTAAGATAAAGATCAAAGCCTGGCGTGGTCCCGATTACATTGAGGATGTCACGTCCGATTACGCAGGCGTGGATTGGATTCTTGCTGAAAACTGGTGGCCCTATCAGCGCCCCACCTTTGTGAGTCCACCATTCGCAGGCTATATATCGGGTCATTCCACCTATTCGCGTGCGGCAGCCGAACTCATGACGCTGTTAACCGGTGATGCTTATTTTCCTGGTGGTATGAGCGATTACCGCGCACAACAGAATGATTTTCTCGTGTTTGAACAAGGCCCGAGCCAGGACGTGATTTTGCAATGGGCCACATATCGCGATGCGTCGGATCAGTGCAGTCTGTCGCGGATCTGGGGCGGTATTCACCCACCGGTGGATGACATTCCTGGCCGCAAAATCGGCGAGCAAATCGGACCGCAGGCGTTCACCAAAGCTGAAAGCTATTTCGGTATTTGATGGTTCAATATGTGCGGCGCCGTTAACGGGGTTCTCGGTGCTGTTTTTTCATAAATCATGGGTCAGGGGATCGGACTGATGAAGCGTATTTACCCATTGTGCATTTTGGTGCTGGCGTCAGTGATGGGGTGCAGTGAGCCGGTGCAAAGTAGCGCACAGGCAGATAAAAAACCCAATATTATTTTCATTCTGACAGACGATCAGCGTTGGGATGCGGCTGGTTATACCGGTAATCCCATCATTAAAACGCCCAATATTGATGCGCTAGCCAGCCAGGGTACTCGTTTTTCCAATGCTTTTGTGACCACGTCGATTTGTGCGGCCAGCCGTGCATCGATCATGACTGGCACCTATGAACGTCGCCATGGTTTCACGTTTAACGAGCCGCCTCTGGCCAAAAAGTTTATCGATAATTCCTATCCTAAGCTGTTGAAAGATGCAGGCTATACGGTGGGGTTTGTGGGTAAGTTCGGCATGCAGTTTGAGGGTGATGCCGATAAAAAACTATTCGATTATTACCAGCGTCCCGGGGATTTTAACGAGGCAGGCCGTTATTATCAGCTTAATCTCAAAACTCATCAGCACGAACACACCACCGAAAGAATCGGTAGTCACAGTATCGAATTTATCCGCCAGGCAGCACGTGAAGGTAAGCCATTTAACCTATCGGTCAGCTTCCATGCGCCCCATGCGGACGATCATGACCCCAATCAATATGTGTATCCGCGCGACCTGGAATCTCTTTACCAGGATGTGGAAATTCCGCTTTCGCCGTTGGCAAAGGATGAATATTTCGACGCGCAGCCGCAGTGGGTGAAGGATTCTATCAGCAAGAAACGCTGGGCCTGGCGTTTTGATACACCGGAAAAATACCAGAAGATGGTAAAGGGCTACTACCGCATGATCACCGGTCTCGATCGCGAGATTGGCAAAATTCGTGCAGAGTTGGATGCGCAAGGTGTGGCAGACAACACCATTATTATGTTTATGGGTGACAATGGCTATTTCCTGAGCGAGCGACAGCTGGCCGGTAAGTGGTTGTTGTATGAAGACAGTATCCGCGTTCCGTTTTTTGTTTATGACCCGCGAGCGCCCCATGCAGCCGGTGGTAAAACAATGGATCAACTGGTGCTGAATATTGATGTGGCACCCACCATCCTGAAGTTTGCCGGCCTCGATGCACCTGCGGTGATGCAGGGGGCCGCGTTGCAGTCCCTGATCGCAGGTGAACAGATTGATTGGCGCACGCAGTTTCTGGGGGAACACCTGATGCGCACCGACTGGATTCCCACAACGGAAGGCGTGCGGACACTGGACCGAAAGTTTATCCGCTATCCGCAGCATCCCGGTTATGCCGAACTCTATGATCTGAAAAATGATCCTCTCGAGACCCGAAACCTCGCGCTGGATCCTGCCTTCAGCACTGAGGTCGAAAAAATGAATGCGCTGACGGACCAATTGATTGCTGAGGCAAGGTAAATGACACGAAATGATCTACTGAAATTAACAATCGGCTTGTCCGTTGGTTGTCTGGCCGAGCTGGCGTTGGCAAAACCGGTTGTTATCGTTGATGCAGATACTGCCAATGAAGTGGATGATCTGTTCGCTGTGGCGCGCGCTGCAGTAGCGAGCGAGTGGAATTTGGCATCGGTGACTGCCGCACAATGGCAAGCCAGTCACTGGTCTGTTCCGAAATCCATGGAGGAAAGCCATCGGCTGAACCAGATGATTCTTGCGCATTTGGGGCAATCCACTCCCACCTATCGGGGCGGGCCTGATCGCTTGTACGATTGGGGTGATCAGGCTCAGCATTCCGCAGCGGCGTACGAAATCATCCGCCAGGCCAAGGCCATGCCAAGTGGTCAGAAACTCAAAGTATTGGCACTGGGTGCGCTTACCAATGTGGCATCGGCCTTATTGATTGAGCCCGCTATCGGCGACAAGGTCGCGGTGTATTGGTTGGGGTCACAATATGATTTCTCCTCCGGTACACATGCTATTGATGATTTTAATTGCATGATGGATATGCAGGCCCTGTTTAAGATTTTTAACTCAACGGTTGAGTTACATGTATTACCACTGAACGTGGCGTCGGCATTGGTGATGGACTTCAACACGGTAAGGCAAAAGCTGGCAGGCAAGCACCCGTTGGCGGATTTTCTGTTACAGCGTTGGCAGCAGCATATCGATCCGTTGAAGCGCGAACGTGTGGTTTGGGATCTGGCGCTGGTGAGTGCAGTGATGCGGCCTGATTGGGCCGAAGAAACTGTTATTACCACGCCCGCATTGTTGGGTGGCCGGCAGATCAAGATGTATCAGAGTATTAATGCCAGGGCGATAGAAGCCGATTTCTATTCTGCGCTTTCAGCATATTTCAAGCGGCAGTCTTAGCCGCCGTTATAAAGGATGAGTCACATTCATGCATGATAGTGTTAAGGTCTATCCAGCCAAACCCAGCCGGGTGTATTTGTATGTTACCTGTCTGGTGGACAGCTTTTCACCCGATACCGGTTTTGACGCTATCGCGTTGCTGGAGCGCGAAGGCGTTGCCGTAGACGTGGTACAAGGCCAGACCTGCTGCGGTCAGCCGGCCTATAATTCCGGCTACCGGGCAGAGGCGCGAAAGGTCGCCGAGGCACAGATGGCGCTGTTTCCCGAACCCTGGCCGATTGTCATTCTATCCGGGTCCTGTGGTGGCATGATGCGAAAACACTATGCCGAACTGATGCCGGAAAACGTAGATGTGCCGGCATTTTCACAGCGGGTGTATGAATTCAGCGAATTCTTATTGCACGTTCTGAATGTCAGATTACAGGATCAGGGCGAAGCCACCGAGATCACGTTACACACTTCCTGCGCCGGTCGCCGGGAAATGGGTATCCACGAAGCCGGGCTGGCACTGTTGGCCCAATTGTCCCGGGTTACACCTATAGCCCATGATTATCAGTCGGAGTGTTGTGGCTTTGGAGGCACCTTTGCCGTTAAGCATGCGGATATTTCACGCGCCATGGCAGAGGATAAAACCCTTCACATCGCTGCCACCGGCGTACAGGAATTTGTCAGTACCGACTGGGGTTGCATGCTCAATCTGAATACCACATTCGAATACCAGAAAGCGTCATTGCGCGGCCGGCATCTGGCCAGTTTTCTTGCAGAGCGCACCGGACTGAAGCGGAGTTCAGACTGATGCAACAGCAGCCCCAATTATTCAAAGACGCGAGCCAGCACGCGCTGGCAGACGCGACTCTGCGCACGAATTTCCGCGGCGCGATGGATTTTCTCCGCAATAAGCGTGAGCGGGTACTGGACGACGCAGAATTTTCTTCGCTGTCTGCACAATGCGAGGCCATCAAGCAGCGTTGCCTGAGTCAACTGCCGGCGTTACTTGAGCAGCTGGAGACCCGCTGTCAGGCCAACGGTATTCAGGTGCATTGGGCCGAAACGCCGGCACAGGCCAATGAAATCATTGCCGCGATCGCCGACGGGTGTAATGCCACCTCCGCAGTCAAAGGCAAATCCATGGTCACAGAAGAAATCGGCCTGAACGATTATTTGGGGGCGCGGGGTGTGGAGTGCCTGGAATCGGACATGGGCGAATTTATTGTACAGATGGCGCACGAACCGCCGTCGCACATCATCATGCCCGCTATCCATAAAAGTGCCGCGCAAATAGCCCGCCTGTTTCACGAGCAGCTGGAGGGCGTTGACTACACGGAAGACGTGGACACGCTCATTGGTATTGGCCGTTCGGTATTGCGCGGTAAATTCCGGCACGCCCATGTCGGCATATCCGGTGTTAACTTTGCCGTGGCCGAAACCGGCACGTTGTGTCTGGTGGAAAACGAGGGCAATGGTCGTATGTGTACCACTGTGCCGCCGGTGCATATTGCTGTAACCGGCATCGAAAAGGTTGTGCAGTGGTTGCAGGATGTGCCGCCTTTGTTGTCCTTGCTTACCCGCTCGGCGACCGGTCAGCCCATCACTACCTATTTCAATATGATTTCCGGCCCGCGCAGGCCCGGTGAAAAAGACGGGCCTGAACAGGTGCACCTGGTATTGCTGGATAACGGCCGCTCCAACGCTTTCGCCGATGAGCAATTGCGTAAAACCTTGCAATGCATTCGTTGCGGGGCCTGCATGAATCATTGTCCAGTGTATACCCGCATTGGCGGTCATGCCTACGGCACTACCTACCCGGGTCCCATCGGCAAAATCATCAGCCCGCATTTGTTGGGATTGGATGCCACGCGGGATCTGCCCACGGCATCATCGCTTTGCGGTGCCTGCGAAGAAGTGTGTCCGGTGCGCATTCCTATCCCGCAATTGTTGCAACGGCTGCGAGCGGAATACCGAAGCGATGAGGAAGGTGTAATGAGCGGTGCCGGTGGTGGGCGCAGTATACTGGAAGCCGGTGTGTGGGCCGGCTGGGCCTGGGCCTGTGAGCACCCGGGTGTTTACCGGTTGCTGACCTGGATTGCAGGGCGTATGCGGTCACTGGTGCCGTGGTTGCCGTCAGCCTGGAAAAACGGCCGGACGATGCCGGTACCGGCGGCGCGGTCTTTTCATCATCGTTATCAGCAACGGAAGTCCCGCCCATGAATGCGCGTGAAAATATTCTGGGGCGTCTGCGCGCAGCGCAAACCCAAACTCCCATGGCAGAAGCCGCAGAGCCGTCGTCAGCCATTGTTTCCGATCCGGATGTGATGCGGTTTGTGGCGGCGCTCGAGGCCAATCATGCTGTGGTTGTTTCTGTAACCCGTGAGCAATTGCCCGGCGCCATCGCGGAGCAGGTCCGCGCGCTGAATCTTTCGCAGTTGGTTGTCAGTGAGGCTCACCATGCCTGGCTGGATCAATTACCCGCGAGTTGCAAACCCGTGTTCTGGCAGGCGTTGGGCGACACGCCGGTGGATGCGCTGTTTGATCAGCCGGCAGCCCTGACGGGTTGCTATGCGGGCATTTGTGCTACGGGCAGTTTGGTGTTGCGGCCGGATGCGCATGAGCCGCGCAGTCTGTCATTGGTGCCACCCGTGCATCTCGCGGTCATTGAGCGCAAAAACCTGGTAGCAGGTCTTGACCAGCTGTTGGCCCGACCGGGGCTACGCGAAGAGATGCCCACCAATCTTGTTCTGGTATCCGGTCCGTCAAAGACCGCCGATATTCAGCAAACACTCGCCTATGGCGCCCATGGGCCGCACACCCTCGTGGTGTTTTTAGTACAAGACAGGCCAGCCTGAGTCTGCTCTGCCTCACGTTATCCCCTGAATGACGCGGCCAATGTCCGGATTGTGACATTGGCCGTCGGACTGTTGTTGACTGAAAAAGACTATAAATGTAACTTTAGTGATTGAAGATGCGTTTTTAGTAAAACAAAAAATCAAAAACGATCATCAACACTAGCTGGACTTCGTGGGCGGCGCTGTTTTCGCGCGCCATACATTACAACGATAAAAAGTGAACAGACACCATGAAAATGAAATTACTCGCCGCCAGCATCAGCCTGGCCTGTGCTCAGTCCGCCTTGGCAACACCCAATTGGGAATCACTCAATCCCGGAGCCGGCGGCCAGATTCAGGATGTGGTTGCCGACCCCAATACCGCCAACGTGGTATACCTCGCGTCCGATATGGAAGGCGTGTACAAGAGTCTGGATAACGGCATGAGCTGGAAGCCCACCGGACAGTTGGTGCAAAACCGGGTGTACGCTGTGGCTGTGGCACCCGGCGATGCCAATACCGTCTATGCGGGTAGCCTGTATGGCTTGCACATTTCGGAGGATGGTGGCGACAACTACCGGTTTGTGGAAGCGACCCGCAACCGGTCTATTGGCGCCATCGCTTTTAAACCCAGCGATAAGAATACTGTGTTGGCAGGTCCGGGCTGGCGCGATGATGACGATTTTATTGATCATTTCGGCGAGCAGGCCAATGGCACTGGCACCATTTTTCGCTCTACCGATGGTGGTGACAGCTGGACTGAAATCGTGTTCGACAGCGATACCGGCAGCGATCGCAATGTTTACACCATCAGCTTTAATCCCGCTAATGATACCGAGATTTATCTCGGCACCAACAAAGGGGTTTATCGCTCTGCAGACAGCGGGGCCAGCTGGAGCAAAGTCGCTGCACCTAATGCCACCCATACCCGCAGTAAAGGTGTGGCTGTGAGCCCCGATGGCAGTAAGCTGTACGGTGTGTTTGCAGGCAACGGTAATGACTGGACTTTATATGCAACGGCTGCCGTCGGTATTGACTGGCAGCCACTGATGAATGGTCTCGATGCCGATAAACGTTATTGGTACCCGGAAGTGGATCCGCGTTCTTCGGGCAATGAGCACAAAGTACTTTTAGGCACGTTGGGTGATCGCGCCGGTTTGTTTGAGGCGCAAATCTCCTGGAACGGCGATCAGGTTGAGAGCTACAGCTGGGCGCGGATTTTTCACGAAGCCGATGGCAGTTTTGATATTGGCTGGGATCACGCCAGTCCGGCCAATGCACGTTTTGCGCACTACACACCGGACAGTGGTGGCTGGACGCGCGGGGTCTGGTCGACTACCAACCAGGCGATGTTTTTTGCAGACTACAGTGCCGGCAACAACAGTTACCAGTGGAGCAACCGCTACTCAGAGCCCAATAACGCCATTCAGGTCAGTTGGTGGGGTAAGCTCTTCCCCACCTATTCGGGGCGGGGTACTGAGAGCACTTACACCTACGATGTCGCTGTTCACGGCGATTACGTCATCCAGGGGCAGGGCGATAATGGCCTGGTAGAAAGCTGGGATGGCGGCGTGTCCTGGTCCAACATGCAGCACCGGCGCGCCGATGGCAATTTGTCCGACGTGCAAGCGGTGGCTATCGCCGATGCCTGGGGTGTACCTACGGTCGTGGCGCAAGCCACGGGTGGTTATGGCGGTGCGGCAGTAAACGGTCGTTTGTGGGCAAAAAAACTTGTGCACCACAGTCCGCTGGATGAATGGGTTGAAATCGGTGGCGGGGTCAATGCCAAAGCCGGTTTGCCAGACGGGGTGTTCCGCGACGTGGCGGTTAGCCCGATGAACCCTGCCAAGGTATTTGCCTTTTCCACCAATCATGGTCTCTATGTCATCGACGACATAGGTCGGGCTCTGGCATACGAAGCTGAAGGGAAGTCCATCTCCGCCAAGCGTATCTATCGGACAACCGACAATACCTCGGCACGCATCGCGCGCACCATTGCACCGCATCCCACCGATGAAAAAGTGGTGTTCTTCAGTTCCACCAGCGGCGCTCAAGGCGTCTGGCGGGGTGAAGAGCAGCAGGACGGTAGTTGGGATTTTGAGCGGGTCCTCGACACCCGGGGCTGGGATGCCGAAGTGCATGCCTGGGAATATGACGGCCAGGTGTATTTGCTGAACTTTGCCAGTGGCGGTAGCGGGTTCGAAAACGACAATCACTGGCACCTATTATTGTCCAAAGATGAGGGCCAGACCTGGGAAAAAGTGTTCAGCCCCTCCGATGCTCAGGCCCTTCGACCCACGTCACTGGTAAAGTGGTGGGATGATGTCAATCAGCAATTTACCTTCAGCGCTAAAGGTGGCGCTACCGGTTTTGCCAATAAACTGATGTTGAGTTATTACGATCACCGCCAGCAGGTGGGTTACGGAGTTTTTGAAGGTACGCTGGACGAAAATGGCAGTATCGCCTGGGCAGACATCACCGGCGACCTGCATTTTTCAGGCATGACGAACACCCGCTATGTGATGGAAAACGGTGGGGTGAATCTGTATGCGGCGACACCGGGTGCGGGTTTGTGGCGGACTAATGTGACCTCGGTAGATCTGCCCGCGGCTGCGGGAGCTGCGCCCGCGGCGCCTGATGGTCTGTCGGCCATCCTGGATGCGAGCCGCAATGAAATTCAATTGACCTGGCAGGACAATACCGATGTTGAAACCGGCTTCCGGATCGAGCGCTCGACGGGAGGCGCCTTTGTGACGGTGGGGCAGGTGGGGCGAGACACGGAGGCTTTCATCGATTTTGATCTGGCAGCCAATACCGAATATCGTTATCGGATCGTAGCGTTCAATGCCTTGGGCGTGTCGGACACATCCAATGAGGTCACGCAATCTTCCGGGAATGCAGTCGACCCCATTCCCGAATGCAACCCGGACAATCTGTTGATCAACGGCGATTTCTCGTCTGGTGTGATTTCACCCTGGAATTTTTATGTCAACACCGGCGCAGGTGCCGACGCCAGTCATTCCATTGGCAGTTTCAATGGTTACTCCTCTGGTCAGGTACTGGATATTGACCTGGTTGCCAGCGCCTCGGCAAATGACGTGCAACTGCAGAATAGCTTCGGATTACTTGAGGCGGGTGTCACCTATGAATTGAGCTTTACTGCCAGCGCTGATGCGGCCCGGAGTTTTGAGGTGAAAATTCATCAGGCGCAAGCACCCTGGCAAAATGTGAAAGAGGGGGACGTAATTCAGGTAGATGCTGCGCCGGTCACCTATACCATCGAGTACACGCCAGCCAGCAGCTTGGGTGCACTATCATTGGGCTTCTTTCTTGGGAACGATCTGACTAGTGTGCAAATCGACGAGGTAAGTTTGAAACAGGCCTGTGAAACGCCAACACCGACACCAGCACCAGCACCAACGCCAACACCAACGCCAACGCCAACACCGGCTCCGACCCCGGCGCCCACGCCAACCTCTGGTGCGGGCTCGTCTTCCGGTGGGGGTGGTTGCGCGGTGGGCTCGGGCTCTCCCATTGATCCAACACTGTGGGGGCTGCTGGTGCTCGCGACTTTACGCCGTTTCTTCCGCGCGACGTTAAAATAGCGCTGTCGATGACTGGG